>NZ_JBFRDT010000003.1:0-477336 GCF_052113925.1 Terrabacter sp. RAF57
GACCCCAAAGGACTCGGGCAGGCACGATGGGTCACCCGGTGGAAGCCGGCCCTGAACGCGTTCGCGGTCACCTTCGAGGCGCGCATGCCGGCGCCGGAGAACCTCTAACCATGAAAACGCCAGTTACACCGTTCGCCTGACAGACCCCCGGTCGGGGGGGCTGCCCTGTCGTGTGGGGCACCTCGCGCAGCCCGGGGGAGTGACTGGGACCAGGCCGTGTTGGCAGGAGGCGTCCCCTGAGGGTCGTCACGGCCCCCGATCAGCAGCTGGCGCCGATCAGCAGCTGGCGCCCATGACCGGGGATGTCGTTGAAAGGGTGAATCGGTCGGCGGCGGTGACTCTACGGTTTGAACGTGATCACGAGGGCGGCCCAGGTGCCGGCGATGGTGCCGTCTGCATTGAAGGTGCCCACTGAAGTGGGGAGCTGGTAGGCCCTTCCGAGGCTCGCCTTGGACACTGCTTGGGCAGTGAGGGCGGTCCACGAGGTGGTCCATGAGGGGGTGGTGGCCCTCGTGAACGTGGCCACGGCGCCGAAGACGACTTCGCGGGGTGCAGTGGTCGTGGCGGTGAGACCGGAGGCGTAGTTGGTGCTCGTGCCGATGGCGGCAGCCGCACGGTCCACGCGGGTCACGCCGGCGAGCTCGTCGGCCACCATCTGATACGTGCTCGATCCGGGAAAGGTTGCCGTGATCTTCGCTCCGGTGGTGAGCGGCTTGGTGGCCAGCCCCGTCAGGACCAGGAGTCGACCGCCGCTCACCGGCACATCACGGGCCACCGCGTAGGTGTTGCCCGCCGTGTCGGTGGCCGCCACGGCTCCGGTCGTCGACTTGGCCGCGATCTGAAGCGTGATCACCACCAGGTCGCCTCGGCCCACGCCAGCGACGGGGCTCACGGTCACGGTTCCCGAGTTCTTTGTCGTGGTGGCTGAGCTGGTACCCAGCGTCGCGACGTAGGCGGGCTGTGCGCTGGTCGTGACGGTTTGCTGGGCGGTGGAGGCTTGCCCGGAGGTGTTGGTGACGGTGACGGTGGTCGTGAAGGTGCCGGTGGTGGTGTAGGTGTGGGTGGCGGTGGGGCTCGCTTGGGCGGCCGCGGTGGTGCCGTCACCGAAGTCGAAGGCGTAGGTCAGGCTCTGGCCCTGCGGGTCGCTGGAGGCGGACGCGTCGGCGGTCACCGGTAGTGGTGTGGTGCCGCTGGTCGGGTTCAGCGTGAGCCGGGCCACCGGGGCCTGGATGGGCGCGGCTGCGCTGACGGTTTGCTGGGCGGTGGAGGCTTGCCCGGAGGTGTTGGTGACGGTGACGGTGGTCGTGAAGGTGCCGGTGGTGGTGTAGGTGTGGGTGGCGGTGGGGCTCGCTTGGGCGGGCGCGGTGGTGCCGTCGCCGAAGTCGAAGGCGTAGGTCAGGCTCTGGCCCTGCGGGTCGCTGGAGGCGGACGCGTCGGCGGTCACCGGTAGTGGTGTGGTGCCGCTGGTCGGGTTCAGGGTGAGCCGGGCGACGGGAGTCTGAATCGGGGGCGGGTCGCTCACGGCCACCGTGGTCGCCGCCGTGTCGCTCAGCCCGCTGACGTTCCGGACCGTCAGCGTCACCAGGTAAGACCCTGCCGTTGTGTAGGTGTGCGTGGCGGTGGGGCTGGCTTGGGCGGGCACGGTGGTGCCATCGCCGAAGTCGAAGGCGTAGGTCAGGCTCTGGCCCTGCGGGTCGCTGGAGGCGGACGCGTCCGCGGTCACCGGCAGTGGCGCCGTGCCACTGGTCGGGGCCACGTTCAACGATGCGGCGGGCGCCTGGACGCTCGAGGCCTTTGTCGCCGTGACCGTGGTGCTGGCGACACTGGTGAGCCCGCTGGCACTCGTCACCGTGACCGCTGCCGAGAACGTGCCTTGGCTCTGGTACTCATGGGTCGCCGTGGGGGCGGTCTGAGCAGGCAGGACCGTCCCGTCACCGAAGTCGAACGCATACGTCAGTGCGGCGTCCTGGGGATCGTTGGAGGCGGACGCGTCCGCCGTCACCAGCAGGGGCGCAACCCCATCGGCCGGTGTGACGGTGAGCATGGCGGTGGGTGGCAGTACGGGTGGCGGTGGGGCGTTGACCGTGACGGTCCCGCTGGCGGTGCCCGTGACGCCGGAGGTGTTCCGCGCGGTGACCCTGACGATGTAGACCCCGCTGTTGAGGTACGTGTGGCTGAAGGTTGACTGCGCCTGCGGCGCCACCGTGGTGCCGTCACCGAAGTCGAAGGCGTAGCTGAGGACTTGCCCCTGTGGGTCCAAGGAGGCGCTGGCGTCTGCCGTCACCGCGAGGGGTGCGGTGCCCTGCGTCGGGGTGAGCGTCAGGTCGGCGACCGGCGGCTGGATGGGGACCGGCACGATGTCCGGCTGGAACTCGTAGGCGCCGAGGTCGTCATACAAGCGCGGTCCCGCTGCGTTGGCATTGCTGACGCTGGCGTCTCGCACCCTCGGGTAGCTCAGGATGTCGGTGGTCTGCTCACCCGGCACCCCGCTGTCGGCGCGGTCGATGGCGGGCGACCCCTCCTTGAGCTGAAGGTTCCAGGAAGGCTTGTCGAGGAACACGGGGTCTGCCTGTATGCCCGCGGCCTCCTGCCCGGATACCGCCTTCATCGCGGTCAGGGAGCTGTACGTCGTTCCCCACGCGTACATCACCCCGGACTTGCTCAGGAAGACCAGATTGTGATCCACCAGGGTGGAGTTCTGCGCGCCGTCCCACACACCGATGTTGCCGGCGCGGCGAGCGCAGGCGATGCCTGAGTACGCGGGATAGACGGCGTTGTCGACGGCGATGTTGTTGGCTATGCGGTAGCTCCCCGACGTCGAGCCTTCGAGGTTGATCCCGCTCGTGCAGTTGTGGAAGACGGTGTTCCCGACGATCAGACCCCCGGTCACGTTGAGGTTGTCGATGCCGTGGTCCCCGTTGTTGTAGGAGACGTTCAAGGTGACCAGGTTGTTGTTGGCGCCGGTGTAGAGCTGGACACCCGTGTCCTCGTTGTCATGGGTGACGTTGCGGATGATGGTGTTGCCCGGACTGGTGACGTTGATGCCGTTGGCGTTCCGTTGCCAACCCTGGGCGTTGTAGCTCGCCTCGTTGCTGCTGACCGTGTTGCCGGTCGACGTGTTCGTCACGTAGATCCCGGTGTCGCTGTTGTGGGTGCTGTTGTTGTTGGACACCACCGAGTTGTTGGTGGCCCGGATGCTGATCCCGGGAGCTGTCGCTCCCTGCGCCTGCCGCCCCGTGTTGGTCACGGTGTTGCCGGTGACGGTGATGTGGTCGCTCTTGGTGACATAGACCCCGTCACCAGTGGTCGCGGTGAAGGTGAGGTTGGAGAGCGTGATGTAGCTCTTGCTCGAGATGTAGGCCCCGTTGGTCACGCCGTTGCCGATCACCGGGCTGCGGCCCGGCCAGCTGGTGATCGTGACCGGTGCGCTGGCCGTGCCTGACACGGACGGCTTGACCGTCTCGGCGTAGCTGCCGTCTCCGATGTAGAGGGCGTTGCCGGGCTGCAGGCGGGCAACCCCCTTGGTGACCGTGCAGAACGGCGCCTCCTTCGACCCGGGCCCGGAGTCGCTGCAGGCCGAGACGGTCTTGTCCACGTAGAAGTCGCTCGCAACCGGCAGGGCTGGTGGAGTGCCGATGACGAACTCGTCGATGACACTGCCCGCACTGCACGTGAGGTCCTCACCCGGAGTGGACTGGTCGCAGATCGCCTGGAGCTTGATGCCGGTGTCGCCGACGTCGACCCGCAGGTGGGACAGGTGCATGGCGCGCATCGCGGTGCGCGGGTCTGAGCTGGTCCACGGCTGCTCGAGTGACGACGGCGCCCCCACCGTGACATGCGTGACGCCCTGGATGGGCTGGAACCGCTCGTAGTTGTGCGAGTGGCCGTTGATGTTCAGCACGTACTTGCTGTAGGCCTCTCCGAAGCCGCCCAGGATGGAGGCGATCTGCGTCTCGCCCGCGTGGTAGCCGGTCGAGTACGCGGGACGGTGACCATAGGTGACGATGTACTTGATGTTCGGGTCGTCCTGCGCCTGGCGCATCAGCGGGCCGGCCTTGGACTGCCAATCGGCCCACGCGCCGGTCCAGGGCTCCGGGTACGACATGAACCGCACGGGGCCGGAGTCGAACCATCCCCAGTCGTCGCCGCAGCACGAGATCGCCGGAGACCCGGGGGAGGCAGCAGCATTGGGCATCAGCAGGCGACCCTTGTAGTTACGCAGATCGTCCGAGCCCGGCACGTCGTACTCGTGGTTGCCCCAGGCGGGCATGTACGCGGCCCGTCCGCTCCAGCGCATCACATCGTTGAAGTGCGTGTCGACGGCGCTCTGACCGCTGCTCCCGCTGTTGGCATACGTCAGGTCGCCCACCATGAGCACGAACGACGGGTCATCCGCGCTGATGTTGTCAAGCGTGGTCCCGAGCTTGCCGAAGTGTGCCGTGTCACCGACGTCCCCGATGGCATCGAACCGGTAGTTCGTCGTCGGCGGGGCGTGGAAGGTGTAGTCCGGGCCTCCGCCGATCGAGTAGTGGTACGTGCTGCCGGCACTGAGCCCCCCGATCTGCAGCTGCCAGAACGGGCCGGGTGACGACCACGGCATCACGCCCGGCGCCACTCCGGTGGCGGTGTTTCCGTAGTCAGTCGTCGTCCCCCAGCGCACGTCGTTGGCCGGCCCGCGCCAGTCGATGGCCACCGAGGTGGAGCCCGTGAACGTGTAGTGCACTTCGTCGGACACGGTCGAGGCCCACGTCGCCGAGGGCGTGACGCCAACGGCGAGCACCATCGCCGCGACCAGGCTCGTCCCGGCGGCGCGCAGCGCCAGGCGTGCACGGGAGGACGCCGGGCGCGAGGGCCGGGGTGATGGCCACAGAGTCATGCTTGGAACGCTATGGATTCAACACCCAGCCGTGCCCCGCCGGACGCCCGATCTGCCTCTACGACATTTGGATGACGCCGCACCCCACCCGGCTCGGGTCCGCTGCTGCCGTCGGGTGCGGGGGAGGGACCCGGCCTGCGCTCAGGGGCGTGGCAGGACGAGGTCGACCAGCAGGCCGGGGTGGTCAGTGGTGCCCTGCATGTCGATGACGGAGTGCGTGCGCACCCCGATACCCGGACTCACCACCACGCTCTGCAGACCGCCGTCGTCGGTGCGCTGGTAGCCGCTGGGCAGGCATGACTGTGGGCTGGGTGAACCGCGAGCCGCGAGGTTGAGATCTGCGCCGAGGACGATCGGGCGGGCCCCGTTGTGGCGGCTGATCCCGGGCACCGCGGAGCTCAACAGGTACTGGCACTGGTTCAGCGCGATCGTGGCGTCGACGCTGGTGGTGTGCGTGGTGCAGGCGGAGAACCGTGTGGCCAGGTCGATGCAGACCCAGACGCGCTCCTCTGAGTCGTGGGGGTCTTGAACCGGGTAGACGCCGCTGTAGCTGCGGGAGCCAACTACCGGGGGCGAGACCATGACCAGGACGCCGTCGCCGAACTCCTGGCCGTTCTGACAACGGACCGGTGCATGGGTCTGGCGGTCCTTCGCGGACGTGAACGCCGAGGCGACCGCCGTCACCGGGACGGTGGCCGACATCGCCTGCTCGAGGACGGGCAGGTCATCGCGGCAGACCTCGTTGAGGCTGACCATGTCCGGCTGATGCTCGTGGATCAGTGCAACCGCCCGGCTGACGGCACGCCCGCCGGAGTAGCAGTCAGCGCGTCCGCTGTTGCAGAGATTCATCTGCAACACGCGCACCGTGGTGTCGAGCCGGCCGATCGTCGGGCGGCTCATGTCGGTCGGGTCGCTCGCCGCGCGACCGGCGTCGCAGGCCGCGAGACAACCGGCGAGGAGCACGGCGAAGCCCGTTGCGGCGGCAGCCCACCGGGGGCTGCGGACGTGCCGGACGCGCATACGGCCATCGAACCCCGGAACTCGCACGGCGCGCAATCGATGTGGGCATGCAGGCAGGCGCAGCGTTGGTCCGCCGCTCGTCGGCCCGTTCGACGAACCGGGCGCACGCTCTCGCTTCCCAGCCCGTTGTGACGGCCCCGAGGTACTGTCGGCCCGGCAAGCTGCTTCAGACGGTGGAGGACGCGTGTCGCACAAGGTGTTCGGCTTGGTGATCGCCACGGCACTGGTGGTTCTCAGCGCCTGCGGAGCGGGAGAACCCTTCGCGCCGGTCACCTTCGCCACGGTTCAACCGGCGAAGGTGACCAAGCTGCTGGTGTTCGTCGTCGAGAACCACTCGTTGGACCAGATGCGTGCGTCCATGCCCTACACGGCAGCCCTGGGTCGGGAGTTCGCGATCGCGACGACCTACGAGGCGGTGACCCATCCGTCGCTGCCCAACTACCTGGCGATGACGGGCGGCAGCACGTTCGCCGTCGGGGATGATGCCCCGCCATCCAGCCACACGACCGACCAGCCGTCCGTGTTCGGCCAGGCGCTGGCGCTCGGCAAGTCGGCGAAGGTGTACGCCGAGGGAATGCCCGGCAACTGCGCCACGGAGAACTCCGGACGGTACGTCGTGAAGCACAACCCGTGGGCCTACTACCGGAGCGAGCGACCCTCCTGCGCTCGGTACGACGTGCCGGCCGGTGAGCTGAGCGACGACGCCGCCAGCGGCCGGCTACCCAACGCCGGTATGGTCATTCCCGATCTGTGCGACGACGCCCACGACTGCGATCTCCCCGTCGCCGACCGTTGGCTCCGGACGCAGATCGAGGCGGTGATGTCGGGTCCGGACTGGCGCGCCGGGCATCTCGCGATCGTGGTCACCGCCGATGAGGATGACCACCAGCAGAACAACCTCGTCCTGACCACCGTTGCCCACCCATCCCTGCATGGCGCCGTCGTCACGACGCCGCTGACCCACTACTCACTCGCCCGTCTCTACAGCGAGGTCATCGCTGCGGAGCCGCTCGGCGAGGCGGCCGGCGCTCCTTCGATGGCCACGGCATTCGGGCTGGATCTTGCCGGCCGTTGAGGGAAGGGACGACGGCGCCCACCAGGGTTCACGCGCCTCGACGAAGGGTGCCGAAGACGGAGTACCTGCGGCCGCAGGGCGCGCTTGACTGCGGCGCCTGGATGTCGGTCCTACGTCAGCGGCTCTCGACGTACCAGG
Organism: Terrabacter sp. RAF57; assembly: GCF_052113925.1. Classification (NCBI taxonomy): domain Bacteria; kingdom Bacillati; phylum Actinomycetota; class Actinomycetes; order Micrococcales; family Intrasporangiaceae; genus Terrabacter; species Terrabacter sp. RAF57. The sequence goes on from NZ_JBFRDT010000003.1 coordinate 7,110, forward strand.
TCTCCTGGACGGTGCGACGCATCGCGAGCCGCTGCCGGGTCTGGGCGACGATGCCGATCAGGGCAAGGGCGAGCAGGGTCAGGTACCAGCCCCAGCCGGCGTGCACCGCCTGCGTGAAGGTGCCCCGGGTGAAGTCGGCGGAGTCGATCGCGCCCACCAGCAGCATCAGACCGGCGACGACGCTGACCGCCCCGGCGATCGAGCTGACGACAGCCAGCACGATCATCGGGAGGTTGCCGATGACCGCCACCAGTCCGAGCACCGCTCCGACTGCGATGCCCACCAGGACGGCAACCCAGTTCCAGTCGATGCCCAGGGCGACGACGAGGCCCGAACCGATCGCGAAGCCGAAGGCCGCCATGGCGAGAACGACCGCCACCGCGAAGTAGAGGTACGCGAGGAGAGCGAAGATCAGGGCGCACACGAATCCCGCCACCCAACCGAGCACCGTGCCGAGGACACGCTCATCGGCAAGTTCCGCGAAAAGCCCTGCCCCGAACGCAAACCCGGCGAAGAAGCCCCAGATGGGGAGGACCAGACGCAGCGCCAGCTGTCCGGCGAAGAGCATGAAGCCGCCGGCAACGATCGCGAAAAGGCCAAGCATGATGTCTGCCATGCCCCACTGTAGGGCTCCCGGCGTTCGGTCCGGACGTGAACGGCGCACCTCGCGACCACGTGCTCCGTCGTGCAGCGCTGGACGTCGCCACGTGCGGCCCCGCCCGATCCCCGACGTCGGTGCGCCTGAAGCATCGCGCACGCCGCCGTCGTCTCGCTACTCTCGTCGTAGACGCGGGATGGTCGGCCGGAAGGCCGGCCCTGGAGCCGGGCCGCGCCGCGGACCTGCGGATGGCGTCGGGTGAGGAGCGGTGGGATGAGCGCAAGGAACACGCGGTCGATGACGTTCCGGGCGAGCGGCGGCGAGGCGGTCACGGCCCTCGAGGAGGCAGCGCGCCGCTCCGGGATGCAGCATCTCTCCTCGGATGCTGCGACCGGCGTCTTCGTCTTCACCGCGGGGCGGATGGTGCTTGCGTTCGGAGAGAAGGTCACGGCCCGAATCCGCGAGGTCGCTCCCGGCACCGTGCAGGTGACGCTGTCCTCGAACCTGCAGTTCGGGCTGGGGAACATCGGGCGCAACGGTGCGAGCCGGGACCGCATGGGTGACGCGCTTGCGCAGCTCCTCCCTCCGGCCGCATAGGCGGGACGTGGCGGCGTCGTGCCTTCGACCTGGCGTCCGACCACCTCGCACTGTGTCTCCGTCCCTTTGGCGGCGCTGGTTCGACTCAGCGAGTGACCACGGCAGCGGAGGCGCGCGCACGTCCCGCTAACGACAAGGCGGCCGAGTGTGCCGGCGAGGTCGTCATCCCTCGTGCGAGGTGGTCAGACCTCGGGCAGGGCTCCGGTCTCGAGGAGGTCGGTCGCCACCTGCGCGAGCTTGCGGTTGGTGTGCTGGCTCGCCTCGCGCAACATCTGGAAGGCCTCGTCGGGCAGGATGCGGTGACGCTCGACGAGGATGCCGATCGCGGCCCCGATGGTCCGGCTGTGCTCCAGGGCCGCCTGCAGCTGGACGGCGCGGTCGTCGCTGCGAGCCGCCTCCACGGCGATGGCGGCGTGCTCGGCGACGAGAGTCGCCCGCGCGACCGACGACTCGTCGAACGAGTGGGGCGTGGCGCTGTAGAGGGTGAGCACGCCGAGAGTCGCGTCGTGGAAGCGCAGCGGGACCGACAGCACCGCCCGGATGGGCGTGCGTGCGACGAGCTGCGTGGCGTAAGCCGTGAACCTGCACTCGTGCGCGAGGTCGTCGCACCGCACGGTCTCGCCGGCCTCGAAAGCGGTCAGGCCCGGGCTGTCGCCGGCCTCGGCCGCGACCACGGCCACTCTCTCCATGAGCACATCGTCGGTCGAGTCGGCCAGTCGGGCACGTCGACGCGTGAAGCGTTCCGCGACGGCGACGGCCGCCCAGTCGCAGGGCACGAGGTCCACCGACCTCGTGGCGATCTCGTGGAGGGTGGGCAGCACTCCGGGTGTCTCGGCCAGGACCCTGGCCAGGGTCGTGACGACATTCGCGGCATCCAGACCGGAAACGTCGCCCACCATCGTGTCGGGGCGGTGCGTGGTCATAGGTGCATGATGGCACCGCGCCGGCCCGATCGGGAGGTCACGGACCTCCGCTCTCGCCCCCTTCGCCGATCACCATGAGCGCCAGGGCCACCACCGGTATGCCGGCCCGCGCGGCGGCCTCGTAGAGCTTGCTCTCGGCGACCTCCGGGGACACCCCTTGGGCGTCGACGAGCACGCCCACTGCGACACGCACCGTCTCGACCTCCTCGAGGCGTCGGGGCGCGTCGGTGGCCTCGACCCGGCTCCGGAAGCTGAGGTCGGCGTTCGTCACCGCGCCTTCCGCCCACCCGCCGACGAGCGCCGCGACCTCGTCGTGACGGCCCACGAAGGTGTCGGTGCCGCTGCCGTAGAGGTTGACGCCGCCGATGACGCGTGACGCGTCGAGGACGGGGAGAGACAGGGTGCTGCGGATCCCCACAGCAGCGCCGGCTTGGGCGAAAAGCTGCCAGCGACCCTCGTCGAGGAGCTCGCGGTGGTCGACGGCGACGACCTCACCGCTGCGGGCCGCCTGCTCGCAGGGACCGTCGTCGACGTACTGCACCCCGTCGAGCCACGCGGCCTCGAGGGTGCTCGACACGTAGGTCAGCGTGACGTCGTGGCGGGCGATGCCGATGCTGAACGCGACGATGGCCGGCACCACGGCCGTGAGGCTCTCGGTCACCCTGGCCAGCTGGCCGGCGATGTCGATCTCTCCACGCAGTGCCATCCGTCGCAGCGCGTCACGGGTCTGGGGTATCGGCTCCACGCAGCGGACATACCCGCCAACGCGCCACGGACTCGGCCGGCCGCATGTCGGGCTGGGTCCTCAGCCGGTGAGTGAACCCTGGGCAACCAGCGCCCCGAGGTAGTCGGCGAAGCCGCCGGGCGTGCGTCCCTGCGTGCGGCCCGAGGTGCGCACGTGTACTGACGAGCTGGCGAGACAGGCGGCTCCGGACGCACGGATGCGCTCGACCAGACCCACGTCCTCATGGACCGCGAGCGGCTCGAAGCCCCCGGCCGCCAGGTAGGCAGAGAGCCGGACGCCGAGGTTGGCGCCGTGGACGTGCGGGTGACCATCACGCAGCTGGTGCAGGGCGTGCCACCGGGTGAGGGATTCTGCGTCGAGCTCGTCGTCGGGTTGCACGGTGCCGGTCACGAGATCGAGGCCGGCATCGGCGAGCATGACCTGCCGGACGAGCCAGTCGGGCGGGACCACGCAGTCGGCGTCCGTGCCGGCCAGCCAGTGACGACCGGTGTCCGGCTCCGCGACGTCGGCCGTCGCGACCACGACGCCGTGGGCGCGAGCGGCACCGACGCACCGACGGTCGACCTCGACGACCGTGACGTCGCGGTGCCGGGCGGCGACCTCGCGTGAGCGGTCGACGCAGGCGTCGAGCACGAGGACGACGCGTGCGTGGACGCCGGGTCGGGACCGGTGCAGCTCCCCGACGGCGTCGTCGATCGAACCGAGGGCGCGGGGGAGCAGGGCCTCCTCGTCGTTGGCCGGGACGATCACGTGCACGTGCGTCAGGGGGCGGTGGAGGTGGGCCGTCATGGCGAGCCGGCCCGGTGCGCCGAGGACCTCGACATCACATCGAGCCGAAAGTCCCGCTCGAGGTGTGTGGCCACGACGGGCAGGGCGGACGTGCGGGTCCACAGCTCGTGGACCCGCAGGCCGTCGAGCGGCCAGCCCCGCACGGGATGCCGCCAGTGGCACAGCACGAGCGCGCCGTCGTCCGTGAGGGACGTGTCGACCCGTGTCACGAGCCGTCCCAGCCGCGCCGGACTGAGGAAGTACCCGACCTCCGAGACGACGACGAGGTCGAAGGGGCCGTCGGGCCAGTCCTCGGGGACGCTGCCGAGCACGACCTCGACGTGGTCGAGCCCTCGCAACGAGGACCGCGCGGCTTCGACGGCGGCCCCGCTCTCGTCGACGACGACGAGCCGGTCGCACCGTGTCGCGAGGTCCTCCGCGAGCGCCCCGACGGACCCACCGACTTCGAGCGCGCGGCCGTAACGCTCGTGCGGGAGGGCCGCCAGGGTGACGTCCCGCTTGCGCTGCTCGTACCAGCTCGTGCGCACCTGCCACGGGTCGCTGGACGAGTCATGCAGCTCGTCGAGGCTGTCATCGGTCGGCAGGTCCAGCCGGAGGAAGACCTCGAAGGGCCGCGCGAAGTGGGCGAGCATGTCCTCGTGGAGGACGGCCTCGTCCCCGGGCTCGTCGGAGACCGGAGCCACCTGGGTGCGGTGCAGCGCCACGGCCTCCTGCTTCGTCGCCTGCACGTCGGCGTCGAGGGTGAGGGCGTGGAGGTCCCCCCACGGCGCCCGCTCGGGCTCGCACCAGTGCCACAGCCACAGGGGGTACTCCCAGAGCACCGCGTCGGTACGCCGGCACGCCACTCCCGCGGCCCACCCGGCCGCGTCGTGGTCGGCGTGGCCGTCGTGCCGCCACGGGGCGACGACGACGGTGTCGCCGCCGCGCTCGCCGACGACGTCGACGAGGCCCGTGACGATCTCGGCGGTGCAGGCGGCCAGGCGGCTGTCCGGCAGACCGAGCCTCTCGAGCGTCGCCGACGGCGCGAGTCGAGCCAGCGCGGCGCGGGACTCCGCGACCCGGAGAGTGGCCAGGTCGCCGCTGGACACGGTGGGGGAACCGGGGTGCGACGCCTCACCGTCGCTGAGCAGCACGACCGTCACCTCGAGTCCGGCTCGTGCTGCAATCGCCATGAGTCCGCCTGTGGCGAGCGTCTCGTCGTCGGGGTGCGCAGCGACGACGACGAGGCGCCCACGCCCTGAGAGCAGAGCGTCTGCGGGCCTGAGGTCGGCCCACTCGGGTCGCTCGCACCACAGGCTCTCCGCCGTGCCCCGCTCGGAGTGCGTGAAGGGCCGCGCGCGGGTCACCACGGTCGGCCGTCGGTGCCGCTGCCGCCGTCGAGGACGGGACGCTCGAGGACATACCGGCCGAGGGCAGCCTCGTCGCGCTCGGCATGCTCCTGCCGCAGGTAGAGCTGCAGGTCCGCGACGCGCGCGGCGTGGTCGTCGTCGAGCGCCAGGGGTGCCGGTCCGGTCGCATGGCCGACGCGCTCGACCACGGACTCCGCGGCACGTGCCACGACGTGCCGCACGCGCAAGGCGAGTCGTGCGCCTTCCTCACCCGTCGCGCGGCCGTCGTCGACCCGGGCAGCCGCGTCGTCGAGGCAGGTCCGAGCCGCCCAGAGCGCGGCGTCGACCGCCCCCACGTGCATCTGCGCGATCTGGTCGGGCTCTCGTCCGCCGAGGAGCAGGCGGCGGGCCACGCCCACCGCGCCGCCGTACCAGATGGCTGCCACGCCCATGCCGCCCCAGGCGAACCCGGGGCGCTCGAGGTACCACCCCGTCGGACCGACCGGGACCGCCTCGGCGCCGTCGAAGTCGACCGGACCGCTGGGCACGGCGGTCAGACCCCGGGCGAACCACGCCGAGGGCTGGACGGTCACGCCGTTCGACGGACCCAGGCGGACGGCATACAACCGCCGGGTGGTGTCGCTCTCCCAGGCGGTGACGAGGGCGTGCGACAGCGATCCGGCCAGCGAGCACCACGGCTTCGTCCCGTGCAGTCGGACGGTGCCGGCGGCGCGGCCCGTGTCGCCTCGCGCCTCGAGCCGGACACCGGGCCCCTCCGCGGCGAAGACTCCCCACGCAGCGTCGTCGGGGACTGGCGCGGCGACGGCGTACCCGGCCGACCGGGCCTCAGCGAGGATCGCCAAGGCATCGAGGTGTGGTTCGAGGGTGCGGGCCGCCGTCAGGTCCACGGCCGCGACGGACGCCAACGACTCCCACAGGATGCGGGTCGACCCCGAGCCCGGAAGCGGGAAGGCGTCGGGCCGGACCCGCACGAGCTCGGTCGTCGCCACCGGGTCGCGACCGTGGCCAAGCCGGACCCGGAGGTCGTCGACGAGGGCCGCGAGCCGCGACGGCGGAGTCGCGTCGTCGGTCAGCCGCACAGCCCCCGTCACCGGACGGACCGGGGAACGGTTGGGGTGGGACGGGCTGCGGGTCGGCTCACGGGGGGCACATACCCAGCAGTGCCGCAGCGCCTCGGAGGCGTCCGTCGAAGGGCGGCCGTGTCGGCCGGGCGGCGTGGCTGACGTCGATGCGGCGACATCTGCCGGTCAGCCTTCAGAGCTGGGTGTCGAGGTAGCGCTGGAGTGCGGCGACGGTGCGGGTGTTCCACGTCGTCGCGCCGTCGAGATAGAGGCCGAGGTAGCTCTGCAGGGCCGCCATCGAGTGCGGTCCCCAGACGCCCACGGCAGGTGCACCGACCCGGACCTGCAGAGCGCGGATCGTCGCGCTGTCGAAGACGCCGGTCTGTGAGATACCCAGCCAGCGCTGCAGGGCCGTCTTCGTCAGTGGGCCGAAGTATCCCGTGACCGGGAGCCGCGGCGCGAGCAGGCCGTACTGCGCCTTGACCGTCAGGACGCGCATCACCGCTGCCTGGACACGACCGCGGAACACGCTGTCGGATGCGGCCCGCGCGGTGACGGCAGCGACCATCGCCGGGACGACGTAGGGGTTGCCGGTCAGCACGACGTCACCGCCCGCGTTGATGAACCCCACGGCACGGGCGCCGGGCGACCACGCGGCCACCTGCTTGGCGTTTCCCAGGTCGTCACTGATGACGACGCCCGTGAAACCCAGGTCGCCGCGGATCATTCCGCGGATCACCGTGGGCGAGAAGACCGCCGGGTGCGACGCGTCGATGCGGGAGTAGTAGGCCGATGACACCATCAGCAGATGCGCACCGGCGCTGATCGCAGCTCGGAACGGCGTGATGTCGGTGGACGTGCGGGTGGTCACCGTGTCGGTCACTCCCGCTGTCGTGTCGGTGTTTCCGGTCACCCGTCCGAGCCCGGGGAAGTGCTTGGCCGTCATCGCGAGACCGGATGCTCTCATGCCCTTGAGGAAGGTCGTGCCCTTGTCGGCGACGACGGCCTGGGTGTACCCGTACTCCCGCTGGTAGAAGCCGATGGGCTTGTTGAGGCTCGCGAAGCTCTTGGCGACCGTGTCCATCACCGGTGCGAGGTCGACGTCGACGCCCGAGCGCATCACCTGCGTGCCCCACGCCCTGGCGTATGCCGTGAGCGACGTGTCGGACCAGGTGCCCTGCGTCAGGGCGGTCGGCATGCGCGAGAAGCCCGGCCCTTGGAGGACCTGCACGTATCCGCCCTCCTGGTCGGAGGCGATGAACAGCGGCACCCCTGCCGTCGCCGCGGTCGTCGTCAAGGTGTCGGCTCGCCCCGTGAGGTATCGCACCGGCGGGGCGCCCGCGGTCGTGCGGCCCGTGAGGATGAGGTTGCCGACGTGGTACCGGCTGATCGCCGTCGTCGTGGCCGAACCGAGCCCGGTCACGGCACCTCCGACCATGAAGAGCTGCCCGACGCGCTGTGCCGTCGTCATGCGGTTGTAGACGGCCTGGGCCTGGGCACCCGGGCTCAGGGTGGTGGCGACGGTGCCCGCGGACACGACGAGTGGAGGGGCCGAGCCGGCCGGACGGGCGGAGGCAAGCGTCGCGGCGGGGAGGGCGAGCACGACGACGGCGATGGGAGCGAGAGCGGCGGCGCACGCTGTGGGCACGCGCGGGAAGCAGGAACGCATGGCGATCCACCTACCATTCAAGGAAACTGCGCGCGACGCCCTTTCAGTGTAGGCCTCGGCACCGGGCGCGTCGGTCACGTCGCAGGGAAATGCCGGACCGCAGGCCGCCGCGGCCACGGTTCAGGTCGAGGGGCAGGTGAGGAAGCTCCGCAGCGCCGCGACAACCTCGTCGCGGCGGTCGATGAACACGTAGTGGCTGGCGTGGAGCTCGATGACGTGAGCATCCGCGGTCTCCGCTGCGAAACGGTCACGGCACGTAGCCCGCCAGATCGCGTCGGGTCCCTGCCACTGGTCCCCGAGGGCGTAGATGGCGAGCGCGGGAGCGGTGATGTCGGAGTAGGGGTGTCGGAACGCCTTGAGGGCCCGGACGAACGGCGCCGAGGCCGCCGTAGAGAACGTGTCGATCACGGACCCGTCCGGGAGGGTGTCCACGGAGGCGCGCATCATCGCGTCGAGAGCAGGTCCACGGATGTCGTCCGGGAGCAGGGAGTGCACGAAGTCGACGTAGTCCTCGTACGTGGCGAACCGGTCCGGGCTCGCTGCCTCCTCCGGCCACTCGACCGTCGGGCTGTCGGCCCAGTCGTAGGCACCGTCGAGGTAGACGACCCCGGCGACGCGTTCGGGATGTCGAGCGGCGAGGGCCGAGACCTCACCTCCTCCCATCGAGTGCCCCACGACATGGGCCCGCTCGATGCCCAGGGCGTCGAGGAGGCGGCGCGCGTCCTCGGCGGCGTCTGCAAGCGCGAAGCCGTTCTGGACCCGGTCCGTCCGCCCGTGCCCGCGTCGGGTCAGGGCGACCACCCGGAACCGGTCGCTCAGGTGCGGGGCCAGCTCCGAGAACACGTGGGCGGTGCAGCCCAGACCGGCCAGCATCAACAGCGGGTCTCCGTCGCCGCCCCAGTCCAGGTAGTGGAAGCGGACACCGTCGAGGACGACGAACCCGTCGGGGGGTATCTCGATGGGACCCGGCACCCGGTGACGGTATCGCGACGAGCCGACACGCAGGACGTTCCTGAAGCGGGCACCGAGCGCGACAGCATGGCTGCCGGCACGTTCGTGGCTCACGCCCCGGCGTGGGCGGGTGTGCGCGTCGACCGACGCGCGCGGTCCACGCGCGGGTATGGATACCGGGGAGGCACACCGCACCCGGACATGCGGGACCCCTCCCGAGCAGACCGACAGGGCCGACCCCCCAGAAAGGTGTTCGAAGGTGGACGTGGACACGATCCGGATCCCGTGCTTGACCGAGGGTTGCGAGGGCGAGATCCATGCCGCGAGGGAGCTGGACGAGGACGGAACGCGATGGAGGATCATCTGGTTCGAGGGGGTGCCAGTGGTCCTGTGCTCCCGAGGTTGTCGGCGGCCGGAGGACCTCGTCTGCCTCATCGATCCCGAGGTTCGCGCTGCTTGATCTCCAGCGGCCCTCGGTCCGGCGAGACCGTCATCGAGGCGAAGAGGTTGAGCCCGAGCCGTTCCGCGAGGTACTTGGTGACCAGCTGCCCGCGCACGCTGTTGCCCGCCACGTCCAGGGGAGGGGAGAACGTCGCCAGGCCGCCCTTACCGGGTGCGACGGTGACGATGCCGCCGCTGACCCCGCTCTTGCCCGGGACCCCGACCTCGTAGAGCCAGTCGCCGGACAGTTCGTACAGGCCCGCTGTGGCCATCACCGCCAGGACGCGCCGGCACACGCCCCGCCCGACGACCGTCCTCCCGGTCACCGGGTTCACCCCGCCGTTGGCCAGCGTGGACGCCATGACCGCAAGGTCGTGGACGCTCACGTCGAGAGAGCACTGGCGCGTGTAGATGTCCGTGGCCTCGTCCGGGTCGAAGTAGAGACGGCCGTAGCTCTGCAGCAGGTGGGCGATGCCCTGGTTGCGCAGGTTGGTGGCGGACTCCGAGGCGTAGACCCTCTCGTTCAGGCTCAGCTCACGGCCGGCGAAGCCTGACAGGCCCTCCCTGACCCGGTCCCACTTCTCCTCCGCCGTGCTCCCCGGCACCAGACTCGTCGCTGCGATCGCACCCGCGTTGACCAACGGGTTCATCGTGCGGTCCAGGTTGAGCTCCACCGCCACGAGGGAGTCGAAGGGGAAGCCGGTGCTGTTGACCCCGAGGAGGCGACGCGCGTCGACGTCTCCGACCGCCTCGCAGACCAGCGCGAAGACGAACGGTTTCGACACGCTCTGGATCGAGAACGTCCTCTCGACGTCCCCGATCTCGAACGACCTCCCTCGTGCTCCCACCACGGAGATGCCGAACCAGTCCGGCGACGCCTCGGCCAGGACCGGGATGTAGTCGGCGACGGCACCCTCCCGGTTCGCCCGATACCGCTCGTACGCCTCGGTGACGGCGCCGATCACCTCGTCCGGTTCTGGGAGCTCTCCGGTCGAGATCGACGACCTGACCGCTTCCTCGTCGAACGGGAGCTGCTCATGCATCGACAGCCTGGTCATCGCGTGCCTCTCGTGCTGGTCGTCCGCAGCCCATGGCATGCCTCCGGCACCTCACGCACCCCGAAGCCCTCTACATGCCCGTCTGGGCCTCGAGGCGCCCGGATCGGACTGCCGCCACGAGGGCCTCGTAGTCACGTTCGTTCTGGTCGGCGTAGGACGACGCGAAGTCGGCGATCGCGCGGTCGAAGGTGTCGCTCGTGCCGAGGTAGGCGGCGATCGCGATGCGGTCACCCGAGCGGGCGTGTGCTCGGGCCAGCGTCGCCCCGCAGATCCGGGCGTAGGCGGTCATGACGCCGGAGCTCATGGTGTCGACGTCGGCCGAGCCCTTCCAGTCGCGCAGCTGACGCAGGTAGAAGTCACGCACCTGACCGTCGAACCCGTGGACCCGCTGCCACCCGAGGAAGATGTCGCTGGCCGCCTGCATGAGCCGCTGGCCGGCGACGACGCGCTGGCCGTGGTTGGCATACCGGCTCGCCCCGACGAACCTCTCGAGGACGGACTCCTGGGCCTCCTTGGCCTGCAGGAACAGCGGGTCCTGCCCGTCCCGGCCGAGCAGGAGGATGATCCAAGCCCGGGTGCCGACGCTCCCGACCCCGACGACCTTGCGGGCGGCGTGGACGTATTCGAAGGACTCGAGCAGCTCGCGCCGATCGGTCTCCAGGGTGCGGCGGTACGACCTGATGAGAGCGCGGAGCTCACCCTCGACGTCGTCATGCCCCGTGCCCGCCGCCAGCTCCTCGATCGGCACGATGAGGGGCGCGTCGGAGATGATCCGTCGCTCACCGTCGACGTCATGGGTCAGCTTGGTGAAGGCCTGCATGCTGTCCCGGGTGCGGGCCTTGGCCGCGTTGGCCTGTGCCTTGGCCTGCTGCTTCTTCGTGATGCTGGACTTCAGCAGCTCGAACACCGTGTCGACCTCGATGTGGGCGTACCAGACGTCGAGGTTGCGCGCGGCCGCGAACAGCTGCATCCGGGCGCGGTACTCGGCGACGCAGGACCTGACGACGTCCCGGCGGTCCGCCGCCGAGAAGCCCCGATCGCGACCGGCGATCTCGAAGCTGGCCGCGAGCCGCTTGACGTCCCACTCCCACGGACCCGGAAGCGTCTCGTCGAAGTCGTTCATGTCGAAGAGGAGGCGCCGCTCGGGAGAGGCGAACACCCCGAAGTTCGACAGGTGGGCGTCGCCGCAGATCTGGGAGATGAATCCCGACCGTGGGGTCGCGGCGAGGTCGCTGGCCATGATGAGCGCCGCGCCGCGGTAGAACGTGAACGGAGAGACGAGCATCCGTCCGTAGCGCAGCGGGACGAGCTCCGGGACCCGGCTCGTCGCCTGCTCCTCGAGCAGCGCGACGGGGTCGGGCCGGTCCGTCGACGGCTCCCACGACCCGTGGCTGCGCCTCGGTGTCTCGTTGCGGGCGGCCCTGCCCCGGGTCACGCGCTGGTCCGGGGTCAGGTGGGCCACCTTCCGGGTCGCCGTCCCCGCTCGCGCCCCGGATGTCGTCGCCGACTGGCTCTCGTTGCTCACAGTCTCTCCTCAGGGTGACGCCTCGTGACGTGGCGCGTGGTGCGCTCTCCTCGACGCTCGCACCACCGGACAGTGCGCGCATCACCTCGGCAGGGCGATGTCTCGGCGGACGCCGCCTTGCGGATCGGGGACCACGCGTCGATCCTTGGCGCGTGGACGGCACCGAGCGGTCGCGGAGACCGACCGACGCGACGGTCGACGTCTGGGTGCGCGAGTCGACGCCCGGGGCATGGGTGCCGCCCGATTCTGCGGCCATCGCCGCCGGGCTCGACGAGCACGAGCGCGCGCGGTGGGCGCGCCTGGCCGACCGACGCGACGCGGCGGCGTACCTGCTGCTCCACGCCATGGCCCGCCGGGAGGTCGGCCGGATCCTGGGCCGACCACCGGAGTCACTGCGCTTCGACCGCACGTGCCCCGACTGCGGCCGGCAGCACGGCGCCCCCCGCCTGCTCGACGACCCGGGGCTGCACCTGTCGCTGAGCCGGACCCGCGCCGTCGTCGCGCTCGCACTGAGCCAGCACGGACCTGTCGGCGTCGACGTCGAGCCCGTCGACGCCGTGCGGTTCGGTGGCTACGGCGACGTGGCACTCCACCCCGGCGAACGAGCCCGCGGCACCGAGGAACTCACGGACATCACGACGTGGGTGCGCAAGGAGGCCGCCCTCAAGGCGCTCGGGGTCGGCCTCCGCATCGACCCCACGAGCTTCGCGACGCCCGCGCCGGGCGTCCCCACCGACGTCGTCCCCGGCATGCCGTCGGTCACGGTCGCCGACCTCGACGTGCCGAGGGCGTATGCCGCCGCCGTCGCTCTCGAGTCCGCCGTGGGAGCGCTGGAGGTACGCGCCCACTGAGACGTCAGGCGGGCTGGGCGAACCGTGGCAGGGGGGTGGCCCAGAGCCACCGCTCGAGCAGGTCGCGGGCCCGCCGGCCCGCGGCGTCGCCGTCCCCGTCCCCGTCCCCGTCCGTGGGCGGGATCTCCCGCACGAACGTCTCGACGTGGCTGACGAACTCGTCGGTGGTCACGGACCCGTGCCGGTGGGCCGCCACCCAGTCGCGCAGGAGGTCGAAGAACGCGACGTCACCGAGCTCCACCCGCAGGGCGTGCAGGGTCAGGGCCCCGCGCTTGTAGACGCGGTCGTCGAACATGTGGTCGGGCCCGGGGTCGGCGAGCACGACGTCCTGTGCCAGACGGGAGAGCCGGGACCAGTGGGTTCCGGCGTTGACGCGCACCGGGACGCCGTCGGCGTGCTCCGCCCAGAGCCACTCGGCGTAGCAGGCGAACCCCTCGTTGAGCCAGATGTCGGCCCACGTCGACGGGGTCAGGCTGTTGCCGAACCACTGGTGCGCGAGCTCGTGGGCGACGAGGCGCTCGTGGCGGCGACGCCCGTCGAGCCAGTTCGGCCCGAACGTCGCCATGGCGTGCGCCTCGAGCGGGATCTCGAGGTCGTCGGCGGTGACGACGACGGTGTAGTCCTCGAACGGGTAGGGCCCGAAGAGCGCCTCGTAGAGGCTCGTCATGGCAGGCAGCCGCTCCAGGTCGTGCATGACGTCGCGCTCGCGGGTCGCCGGCAGCACGACGGAGATCGGCACGTCGGCCGGGGCCAGGGCGCGCCGCACGTAGTGGCCGACGTGGACCGTGGCGAGGTAGGTCGCCATGGGGACGTCCTGCTCGAAGACCCGCCGCGTCCGGCTGCCGCGCGCCCGCGCGGCCACGAGTGCCCCCGTCGCGACGACGTCGTAGGGCGAGTCGCACTCGAACGCCAGCCGGTACGTGGCCTTCGTCCGGGGATGGTCGTTGCACGGGAACCACGTCGCCGCTCCGTTGGGCTGCGCGGCCACGAGCGCCCCCTCCGTGAGCTCCTCCCAGCCGACGTCGCCCCAGCGCGTGGCCACGGGACCCGGCGTGCCGGCATACGCGATCGCGACCTGGGTGCGCTCGCCGCGCGCCAGCGGGACCGACGGGGTGACGACGACCCGGGGGCCGCGGTGGACCCACTTGGCGRCCCGGCCACCGACCGAGACCTTGAGGACGCGCAGGCCCACGAGGTCGACGACGAGCCGCCGCACGTCCTCGAGCACGGTGATCTCGAGGACGGCGCGACCGGCGAGGCGGTTGGTCGAGACCTTGTAGTCGAGGTCGAGGTCGTAGTGCGTGACCTCGTAGGCGGGATCACCACGGTCGGGCGTGTACGCGTCGGTCAGCGCGGGCACCTGCTGGACGAGGCCGCCCGTCATCGCACGCCGCTCGCGACGTCGCCCGCGGATCCACCCGACGCTGATCCCGGCGCGGGTCCGGACGCGTGGGCCACGGGGTCGGCACCGCTCCACGGTGCGATCGGGTTGCCCGTCCAGCGGGTCCCGCGCGGCACGGCCTCGCCCCGGAGCACGAGCGAACCGGGACCCACCGTCGCGGCCACCCCGATGCTCGCCGCGGGAAGGATCACCCCGTTGGGGCCGAGCGTGGCTCCGTCCTCGAGCGTGACCGTGTCCATGCTCATGATTCGATCATGGAAGAGATGGGTCTGGAGCACGCAGCCCCGGTTGACGGTCACGCCGTCACCGAGGGTCACGAGGTCCGCCTCGGGCAGCCAGTAGGTCTCACACCACACCCCATGCCCGATCCGGGCCCCGAGGCTTCGCAGCCAGACGTTGATGGCCGGTGTGCCCGTCGCCGTCCACGCGAACCACGGTCCCGCGACCATCTCGACGAACGTGTCGACGACCTCGTTGCGCCAGACGAAGGAGCTCCACAGCGGGTGCTCGACGGCGCCGATGCGGCCGACGACGACCCACTTGGCGACGGTCGTCACCCCTGCGGCGACGGCTCCGGCGGCGGCGAGGACGACACCGCCCAGAGCCGCCGCGCCGGCCAGGCCGACGCGGTCGACGAGCCACTGGAGCGCCACGAGGACGGTGACCCCGATCGCCACGGTCACCATGACGGGCACGACCCGGCACAGCTCGACGAGGCCACGCACCACCTTGAGGCGGAGCGGGGGAGCGAAGGTCCTCTCGTCGTCGGATCCCTGCGGAGGACGGCGCAGCCGCACCGGCGGGCTGCCGAGCCAGCTCGATCCGGCCTTGGACTTCTGCGGTGCGGCCGAGAGCACCGCGACGAGGCCGTGCTTGGGCACACGGCGGCCCGGCGCCGTCATCCCGCTGTTGCCGAGGAAGGCGCGCTTGCCGATCTTGGCCGGTGCGATGTGCACCCACCCGTGGGCGAGCTCGTAGCCGGCGACCATCGTGTCGTCGGCGAGGAAGGCGCCGTCGGCGACCGACGTCATCGACGGCAGCAGCAGAACCGTCGAGGCCTCGACATCGCGACCGACGCGCGCACCGAGGGCGCGCAGCCACATCGGGGTGACGAGACTGGCGTAGACGGGGAAGAGCAACGTGCGCGCCTGGTCGAGGAGGCGCTCGGTCGCCCACACCTGCCAGCCGACCCTGCCGCGGACGGGGTGGTAGCCCTCGCGCAGCCCGATCGCGAGGAGGCGCACCAGCACGATCGTGATGGCTGAGAGCGACACGAGACTGAGCACGGTCAGGACGGGCACGGCCGCGTATGCCGTCACGACCGCCTCGCGTGACCCCGTGGCCCGGGCGACCGCACCGCCCACGACGAGCACGCCTGGCAGRAGCGCGAGGAAGGGCAGGACCGACAGGAAGACGCCGGACAGCCCGTAGACGACGAGCCAGGCCGGTGCGTTCGGGGGACGATCCGTGGGCCACCTCGAGCGGCCCGGGTCGTCGACCCGCTGGGCCGGCGACCCGGCGACGACCCGCCCGGGTCGCACCGACCGGAGGACGGTCGAGCCGGCCTCGACGACGACGCCACGGCCGATGTGCACGTCCGGACCGATGGTGCTGCGGGCGCCGATGACCGCCTCGCGGCCGATGTGGACGAGGCCGACGTGCACGACGTCGCCGTCGATCCAGTAGCCGGAGAGGTCGACCTCGGGCTCGACGCTGGCACCGGACCCGATCGTCAGCATGCCCGTGACCGGGGGCACGGAGTGGAGGTCGACACCGGGACCCACCGAGGCGCCGAGCATCCTCGCGTAGTAGATGATCCACGGCGCTCCGGCCATCGTGATGGCCCCCATCGCATCGGCGAAGCGCTCGGCGGCCCAGAGCCGCATCTGCACGCTCCCACCACGGGGGTACGTGCCCGGACGCACACCGGCGAGGAGGACCCGGGCGGCCAACGCGGACAGGCCCATCCGGCCGAGGGGGGTGATGAAGAGGAGCCAGCCGATGCCGAGGGCCCACCAGGACACCGGTTGCGACCAGTCGGCAAGGTGGGCGAGGCGCAGGAGCTCGGTGAGGGTGACGAGACCGACGAGCCACTGCAGTCCCTTGACCGTGAGCAGGACGAGGGACACGGCCGTCTGCACGAGCTGGGTGCCGCGCGGGATGCGGCGCACCGTGCGCTCGGTCCGTGACCCGTCGGCCGTGTCCATCGTCTCGAGCAGCTCGGCCTGGGCGCCGAGGCGCGGGTGCGTGTGGACGTCGGCCACGGTCACCGTCGGGTAGCGCTCGCGGAGCAGCGACACGAGGCGCGCCGACGACAGGCTCCCGCCGCCGTGGTCGAAGAAGTCCGCCTCGGCCGAACGCACCTCGGTGCCGAGCACCGCGGTCCAGTGACCCGCGAGCCATGCCGCCGTGCCGGACAGGTCGCTGGGCTCGCCGTCGTCGGCCGCGCCCGGCAGCGGCCACGGGAGCGCCGCACGGTCGACCTTCCCCGACGTGCGCGTCGGCAGGGACTCGACGACGGCGAGCACCGGGACGAGGGCGGCCGGAAGCTCATGGTGGAGGCGTGCGAGCGCCGCCGTCCGGTCGAAGTCGGTGCCCGACGCCGGGAGGCCAGCGCGGCTGACGGAGTCGGGCACGACGTAGCCGACGAGGACCTGGCTCCCGGCGCCCGTCGTCTTGACGGCCGCGGCTGCCCCCGACACGCCGGGGAGGGACTGCAGCGCCGCGTCGACCTCCCCGAGCTCGATCCGGCGACCGCCGAGCTTGACCTGCTCGTCGGCGCGCCCGACGAAGACGAGGCCTTCGGGGTCGTTGACGACGAGGTCGCCCGACCGGTAGGCGCGGTCCCAGCCGAGGGTCGGCATGGGGGCGTACTTCTCGGCGTCCTTGGCGGGGTCGAGGTAGCGGGCGAGCCCCACGCCGCCGATGATGAGCTGGCCCGTCTCACCCTGGGCGACGGGCTGGTCGTCCGGGCCCACGACGGCGAGGTCCCAGCCATCGAGGGGCAGGCCGATCCGGATCGGGGTGGTGCCGTCGAGCCGCGCTCCGCAGGCGACGACCGTCGCCTCGGTCGGGCCGTAGGTGTTCCAGACCTCGCGGTCCGGGGCGACGAGCCGTTCGGCCAGCTCGGGCGGGCACGCCTCGCCCCCGAAGACGAGCAGCCGCACCGGCTCGAGGGCCTCGGCCGGCCAGAGCGCGGCCAGCGTCGGGACCGTGGAGACGACGGTGACGTCCTGGGCCACGAGCCACGGTCCGAGGTCCATGCCGGTGCGCACGAGACTCCGTGGTGCCGGGACGAGGCAGGCCCCGTGCCCCCAGGCGAGCCACATCTCCTCGCACGACGCGTCGAACGCGACCGAGAGCCCGGCGAGCACGCGGTCACCCGGACCGATCGGACTGTCCTGCAAGAACATCCGGGCCTCAGCGTCGACGAAGGCCGCCGCTGAACGGTGGGAGACCGCCACGCCCTTGGGCACGCCGGTCGACCCCGAGGTGAAGATCACCCAGGCGTCGTCCTGCACGCGGACGTCCGGCAGGACGCCCGGGTCATGCCGACCGTCCCGGCCCGCGCGCGCCGGCCGCGGTGCCGCGCGTCGGGCGGTCCGCCCGGACGCCGGGACCGGTGAGCCGGGCGACGGCACCGTGATCTGCCGACGCGCTCCCACGACCGCCTTCACCGCAGCCTCGGAGAAGACGAGGTCGGCCCGCTCCTGCGGGTCGTCGACGTCGACAGGCACGTACGCCGCCCCGGCGTGGAGGACTCCGAGCACGGCGACGTAGAGGTCGGTCGTCCCCGACGGCACGCGCACGCCCACCCGGTCGCCACGGCATACGCCCGCGGCCACGAGCTCTGCGGCCATCCGTCTCGCCTGCTCGGTCAGCTCGGCATACGTCAGGACGGTGACGGTGTCGTCGAGCGCCGGCGCATCGGGGTGACGCGCGGTGACGTCGGCGAGCACGTCGACGAGCGTCCGCGGCGCGGCGGCGCGGTCACCGGCCAGCAGTGGGTCCACCATGCACGCTCCTCGTCGGGTCGCCGCGGACGCGTCGACCACCATGCCGAACCTAACCCTGTCGGGTGAACGAATGGTGGTGGCTCGACGACGTCGGCGCGCATCTCCCGGTGGCGGCCGAGCAGGCACGGAGTCATCCCGATCGGGTGAGCAGACCTCCTGGAGACGAGACCTAGCATGGAGCGCGCTACCCAAGGAGACATCCATGAGCCCCGTCGACGTGCAGCCACCACCCCCGTTCACCGCGGAGGACTACCGGGCGCGTGGACGACGCGTCGTGGCAGCCGCGACCGAAGCCGGCCTCGCGGGCGTCCTCGTGACTCCGGGACCGGATCTCGTCTGGCTCAGCGGATACCAGCCCACCGCGATCACCGAGAGGCTGACGGTGCTCGTGCTCGCGCCCGACCAGGCGCCGACGCTGCTGGTCCCCGCCCTCGAGCGGCCCGATGCCGAGGCGGCCGAGGGCGTCCGCGGAATGCGGGTGATGGACTGGGCCGACGCCACCGATCCCTACCTGACCGCCGCACCGTTGTTGCGGCCCGACGGCACGTACGGCGTCTCCGACTCGGCGTGGGCGCTCCACCTGCTCGGTCTGCAAGCAGCCCTGCCCCGCTCGACCTACCGGTCGCTCACCGTGGGGCTGCCGATGATGCGCGCGGTCAAGGGACCCGACGAGCTGGCGCGGCTCACGGCGGCGGGTGCTGCGGCCGACGCGGCCTACGGGGAGATCGTCAAGGTCCGCTTCGCCGGGCGCMGCGAGACCGAGGTGGCCGCGGACCTCGCTGCCCTGCTGCGTCACTTCGGGCACGAGCAGGTGGACTTCACGGTGGTGGGGTCCGGCCCCAACGGTGCCAACCCGCACCACGAGGCCGGCGACCGCGTCATCCAGCAGGGTGACGCCGTCGTGCTGGACTTCGGCGGCCTGATGTTCGGCTACGGGTCCGACACGACCCGCACGGTCTGCGTGGGGGAGCCGACCCAGCAGATCCGCGACGTCCACGAGATCGTCCGGCTCGCGCAGGAGGCGGGCGTCGCCGCAGCCCGGCCGGGTGCGACGTGCCAGGACGTCGACCGCGCGGCGCGGGCCGTCATCACGGAGGCGGGCTACGGCGACGCGTTCATCCACCGGACCGGTCACGGCATCGGTGTGACCACCCACGAGCCGCCGTACATGGTCGAGGGGGAGGAGCAGCCCCTCGTCCCCGGGATGTGCTTTTCGGTCGAACCCGGGATCTACCTGGCCGGACGCTTCGGCGTGCGCATCGAGGACATCGTCACCGTGACCGAGACCGGTGCCGTTCGGCTCAACAACACCGACCACGGGCTCGCCGTCGTCCAGTGAGCCCTGTCCGGGTATCAGCCCGAAGGAGTGACGCCGGAACACGAGCCCACGCAGGAATCTGATGGAACGTGCGGTGATCTCATGGGATGGATGGTGGTCGGCATGCAGCGGGACGAGAAGGCATTGACAGGGAACGGTCGGGGGCGTCCCCTCGGACCGGTGGGCCCGACGCCCCGACCACGGGCCCGGTGGTCTCGATGAGCGCCATGGACGCGTCGGCCGACGAACCCGTCGTCGCCACCACGAGGCGCACCAGGGCACCGGCCACGGCCTACATCTCGTGGATCGCCCTGGCGATGATGACGACGAGCTCGGTCGCCAGCCTCCGGGCGGCTCCGACGATGGCGGTGTACGGCCTGGCGTGCGTGTTCCTCTACATCGTGCCGGCCATCGTCTTCCTGATCCCGACCTCCCTGGTCTCGGCAGAGCTCGCCTCGGGGTGGGATGGCGGCGTCTACAACTGGGTGGCCCGTGGCATCTCCAAGCCGATGGGCTTCCTGGCCGTCTGGTGCCAGTTCGCGATGACGATCTTCTACTACCCCAGCCTGCTGGGCTTCGTGGCGAGCACCTTGGCCTACGTCATCAATCCGGCGCTCGCGTCCAACGGCGTGTGGACCGCCCTCGTCATCGTCGTCGTGTACTGGTCCGCCGTGTGGGTCTCGTCGCGTGGGACCAAGGGCGTCTCGGGTCTGGCGAGTGCCGGGCTCATCATCGGCACGCTGATCCCCGGTGTCGTCCTCGTCACGTTGGGCGCCGTCTTCCTGGGTCAGGGCAACCCGTCCGCCGCTCCGATGACCGCAGACAACCTGCTGCCCGTCTGGGCGGGGCTCTCCAGCCTCGTGCTGATCGTCAACAACTTCCTGTCGTACTCCGGCATGGAGATGAACGCGGTGCACGTCGGCTCGTTGAAGAACCCGGCCAAGGAGTTCCCGAAGTCGATGTTCCTGGCGATGGGGCTGGTGCTGACGATCTTCATCCTGCCGGCCCTGGCGATCAGCTGGATCGTGCCCGCCGAGGAGCTGTCGCTCACGGCCGGGGTCATGCAGGCCTTCGACGCGGTCTTCGCGAACTTCGGCGCGCAGTGGCTGACCCCGATCGTCGGGGTCATGCTGGTGACCGCGTCGCTCGGTGGCATGCTCACCTGGCTCGCCGGCCCGTCGAAGGGCCTGCTGCTCATCTCGCGTCAGGAGGGCTACCTGCCACCGGTGCTGCAGAAGCTCAACAAGAACGGCGTCCAGCAGAACATCCTCGTGGCGCAGGGCATCATCACGACGATCATCGGGCTCGGCTACGCCCTGATCCCCAACGTGTCGAGCGCCTACTGGATCTTCTCCGTCATCACGACGCAGGTCTACCTCATCATGTACCTGTTGATGTTCGTGGCCGCGGTGCGCCTGCGGCGCAACGACCCGGACCACGCGCGTGGCTACCGGGCGCCGATGCTGGGGGCGCTCTGCGGGATCGGTTTCGCCGCCTCCCTCGCAGCCCTGCTCATCGGGTTCGTCCCGCCCTCGCAGTTCGGGTCGGGCAGTCCCGCAACGTATCTCGTGATCGTCGCGGCTGGCGCGCTCGGGCTCGGCCTGCTCGTTCCGTTCCTCTTCTACAGGCTGCGCAAGCCCTCGTGGAAGCAGCCTGAGACGTCAGAGGTGGCCGCATCATGAACATCACGGAGAGCGCCACGTACCAGCAGAACCGGACGACCTACATCGTCGCCGGCATCGCGATCGTGGCCCTCACGGTCATTGCGCTGCTGACCTTCCATTCCGGCAAGTCGTCGCAGCAAGCCGACCAGAAGGCCACCCAGCTCATCGCTGCCCTCACCGCGGCAGGTGCTCGTGCGCCGAGCAAGGAGCAGGTCGTGCGGGTTCTCGGGGACGACGGCGGAGCGGTGTGTGACGACCCGAACGGGTCGCTGCGCAAG
Source organism: Terrabacter sp. RAF57 (assembly GCF_052113925.1). Lineage (NCBI taxonomy): Bacteria > Bacillati > Actinomycetota > Actinomycetes > Micrococcales > Intrasporangiaceae > Terrabacter > Terrabacter sp. RAF57. Next base: position 28,345 of record NZ_JBFRDT010000003.1, read on the forward strand.
GGCATCCTGCTCGGCCAGCTCATGAACGGCGCGGCCGGGCCGGGCATGCGACCGGTCATCGCCGACAACCGGGTGGTCAAGGGCCAGCTGGCCGTCCTCAAGATCTACTGCCCCGACGAGGTGCCCACCTTCCAGGAGTTCGTCGACGGCCTCGACCTCGCCGACACGGTGAAGGGGTGACGACGAGTGGAGCTGCGTGAACGCGTCGCCGGTCTGATGGGGCAGGCACGATCGGACCTCGCTGAGCTCGTGTCGATCCCGTCCGTCGCCGACCCGCGCCAGTACCCGCCGGAGGAGTGTGCCCGGGCCGCCCAGTGGGTGCTCGACGCCTTCGCGGCGGTCGGCTTCACCGACGCGCACCTGGCCGAGACCGCGGACGGGAGCCAGGCGGTCGTGGGGTCACGCCCCTGCGGAGACCCCGACGCCGTCACGGTACTGTTGTACGCCCACTACGACGTACAGCCCCCACTCGACGAGACGGCTTGGCGCACACCGCCGTTCGAGCTCACCGAGGTCGACGGCCGGTGGCACGGCCGAGGCACGGCGGACTGCAAGGGCAACATCGTCATGCACCTGACAGCCCTCCGAGCGCTCGGCGATGACGTGCCGGTCAACCTCAAGCTCGTCGTCGAGGGGTCGGAAGAGCAGGGGACGGGTGGCCTCGAGGACTTCGTGCCCAAGCACGCGGACCTGCTCCGCGCCGATGCCGTCCTCGTCTGTGACACCGGGAACGCCGCGGTCGGACGACCTGCAGCCACGGTGAGCCTGCGCGGCATGGTGAATGTCGTCGTCACCGTCGAGGCCCTTGCCTCGGAGATCCATTCCGGCATGTTCGGGGGCGCCGCGCCGGATGCCCTCGCGGCGCTCGTCGCGATGCTCGCCGGCCTGCGCGACGCCGAGGGCAACACGACGGTGTCCGGCCTCGACAACAGCCAGGAGTGGTCGGGGGCCACCTACCCCGAGGACCAGTTCCGCAGCGACGCGGGCGTCGTCGACGGGGCGTCGCTGCTCGGCGACGGGAGCGTGTCCGACATGCTCTGGGCTCGGCCGTCGCTGACGATCCTGGGCATCGACTGCCCGCCCGTCGTCGGGTCGGCAGCAGCCATCGTCCCGCGGGCGCGTGCCCGCCTCAACCTGCGCATCCCCCCGGGGACGGATCCCGCCGTGGCGGAGAAAGCGCTGACGGACCACCTCGTCGCCGCGGCTCCCTGGGGCGTGCACGTGGCCGTCGAGACGGAGGCGACGGGGTCGCCGTTCTCGGCCCGGACGGACGGGCCCGCCTACCGGGCCATCGCCTCGGCGATGGAGGAGGCTTTCGGCAGTCCCATGGTGAGCCTGGGTCAGGGAGGTTCGATCCCGCTGTGCAACGTCTTCGCGGAGACCTACCCTGGCGCCGAGCTGATCCTCATGGGGGTCGAGGAGCCACTGGCGCTCATCCACGCCCCCAACGAGAGCGTTCACCCGCGGGAGATCGCGGACATGGCTCTCGCCGAGGCCCTCTTCCTCCAGCGCCTGACGCGCTGAACGGCGCGACGAGGGACGGCCGGCCTCAGGCGCCCTTCACCGCAGCACCCGTCGCGGTGGTGCGCAGCGTCATGGCAGTGGATGCGGCGGCGGCCGCCGAGTCGTGGATCGTTCCCTTGGCGGCCTGGTGCCGGCCCATCAGGACGGCCATCAGCACTCCGGCCATGCTGAAGGCGGCCATGACCCACGACGCGGTCGCGAGACCTGAGGCCAGGGCGTCTGCAGCGGGCTTCCCTTCCGCGGTGCGGTCGGCGATGACGGCTCCGTAGATCGTCGCGGCCAGCGCGGTTGCGACCGCCGCCCCCACGTAGCGCGCCATGTTCGAGACCCCTGACGCGGACCCGACCTGCTTCTCCGGCACACAGGCGGTGGACGCCGACGATGCGGGCCCGTTCGACAGTCCCATTCCCACGGCGACGGCCAGCAATGGCAGGAGGAAGGCACGGTAGGCCCAGTCGGCGTCGGCGAACCCGAGGGCGGCGAAACCGACGGCCGTCAGGATGAACCCGATGCCAACGACCTGGCGGCCACCGAGGCGCGCGGTGAGGCGCGGCACGGCGGCCGCGATGACGACGAGCCCGATCGTCGCCGGCAAGGTCGCCAGACCTGCCTGGAGCGTCGTGAAGCCGAGGGCGTTCGGGTCCTGGAAGTAGAGGCTGAGCAGATACATCAGCGCATTGATGGTGCCGGCACCGATGAGGATGGCGATCGTCGAGCCGACGAGGACGCGGTTGCGAAGCAGTCCGAGGTCGAGCATCGGGACGGCCACCCGCCGCTCGACGGCGACGAAGGCGAATCCTGCCGCGACACCGATGGCGATGCACGCGAGCGTGGCGACCGACCCCCAGCCCCAGTCGCCGCCCTTGCTCAGCGCGAGGATGAGCGGCGCCAGCGTCAACGCGATGAGGATCGAGCCGGCGTAGTCGATCGACCGCGAGCGGGTCGTGTCGCGTGACTCGGAGACGCGTCGGGCCGTGATGAGGATGCAGACGACCGCGATGACGGCGTCGACCCAGAAGAGCCCCTGCCAGCCCATCACCGAGACCAGCACCCCACCCATGAGCGGGCCGGCCGCCGCTCCGACGGCGGCGGCGGCCCCCCAGAGCGACACCGCCCGCAGCTGCTCCTGTCCGTCGTTCGCCACGGAGAGGAGGCTCAGGCCGCAGGCCAGGATGGTGGCCCCCGCCGCGCCCTGGATGACGCGGCCGGCGATGACGGCACCTCCGGACGACGACAGGGCGATGAAGATGCAGGACACGACGAAGAGCATCAGGCCGAGCTGGAAGACCCGCTTGCGTCCGAAGACGTCACCCAGCGAGCCGGACGTCACGATGACCGCGGCGCCGACGAGCGAGTAGCCCGTGACGGCCCACTGCAGGGTCGTCACGTCCATGCCCGTGTCCGCGCTGATGGCCGGCAGGAGGATGCTGACCGCTGACGTGTTGGCGTTGACGACGAAGGTCGACAGGCAGGTGGCGGCCAGCACCCCGCCCGCTCGGGCCGCAGTCTGCGCCGCCGCCCGTCCGGAACTCCCGGACGCGGCTGACGAACTCGCTTCGGTCATGGTTGCGCTCCCTCCGCCAAGCACACGCGCCTGCCGCGCTCCTCGAATCTAGGACGCCACACAGCCCGTGAGAGTCACCCGTGGAGGATGACTCTCACGACCACGGCGGCTGCCACGCTGGTGTCGTGTCCAGCGAATCGGACCCGGTACCCGGGGGGCTCGTCACACCGGGTGCACGCGTGCGGTCGGTGAGCCGTCGCTGGTGGTCGCGCGTCGCGGAGGTCGCCCAGTCCCACCTCGCGCCTCTCGGCCCTGCGGCGGACCCCGAGCCCGAGGACTTCGACGCACCGCCCCCCGAGGCCGTCCTCGACCTGCTCCGCCATCTCGGCGTCGTCATGTCCCGTGCCGGCGACGCGACGGAGCGCGTGACCCAGATCCTCGAGCAGGTCGCGGACGTCTACGCGGCCACCGGCGTGACGTTCTTCGTCGTGCCCACCGGGGTGTTCGTGCGCATCGACACGGGTGACTCCAGCCGGATGGACTTCGAGGCCGGCAGCAGCGTGCCCCTGCGGCTCGACCAGGTCGACGCGCTCTACCGGCTCATCGACGACATCCGCCACGGCTCGGTGGAGGCCGGCGTCGCGCGCGAGCGCCTCGATGCGCTGGTGGCCTCACAGCCGCGCTTCGGCGGCGTCGTCGCGGTCCTCGCCAGTGGCGTCGTCACCGTGGGCCTGGGTCTCCTGCTCAACCCCACGGCCAGCGCCCTGCCGGCGTTGCTGCTCATCGGCTTCCTCGTCGGCGGCCTGCGGTGGTGGGCCGACCGAGAGCCCATGCTCTCCCTCGTGCTCCCCGTCGTCACCGCGACCGTGGTCACGGCCATCACCTTCCAGTGGGTGGCACCGGCTGTCGGCTCGACGCCCCTGGAGATCGTCATCCCCGCGCTCGTGACGTTCCTGCCCGGCGCCGCACTGACGATGGCCACCGTCGAGCTCTCCACCGGAGACATGCTGGCGGGTTCGGCTCGGCTCGTCTACGGACTCGAACGGCTCTTGGTCCTGAGCTTCGGCATCGCGATGGGGGCCGAGATCGCCGGTCTGCCACCGGCCCTGGAGCAGGCACCTGCCGCGCTCGGGGGATGGGCGCCCTGGGTGGGGGTCCTCGTCTTCGGGGTCGGACAGTTCGTCGCCTCGTCCGCGCCGCCTCGAACCCTCGGATGGCTCCTCGTGGTCCTCTACGTCGCCTACGGCGTCCAGGCGCTGGCCGGTCGTGCCCTCGGCACCCTCGGCGCGAGCTTCCTGGCGGCAGCCGTCGTGCTTCCCGTGTGCTACACGATCCAGAGCCGGCGCAGCGGCCCTCCGGTGCCGGTGACCTTCCTGCCGACGTTCTGGCTGCTCGTGCCGGGTGCGCTCGGCCTGCAGGGCGTGGCTCGTATCGTCGGCGCAGACCAGGCAGGGGGCCTCGGCGACTTCGTCAACGCCCTGCTGAGCATCGTGGCCATCGCCGTCGGGGTGGTCGTCGGCTCCGGGCTCTCCGAGCGCATCGGCCGCGCCACCTCGACCTGGCGCGGGATCTAGCGGCAGGCCGGGGGAACACGGAGGGTCACCGCAGCGGCGGCACGCCTTCCTCCCGGGGGCCGTACGTGGTCTGCCCGCCCACCGACCGGCGCACGGCCAGCGGCTCTGCCGCGGGCTGGGTCTCGACCGCGGGACCGGTGTGCTGTGCCCAGTCCCCGTACCGCTGCGCCCAGGGCCCCGCGGAGAGGCCGTGCAGGATGACACTGAGGAGCACGGTCGTGGCGACGGCGCCGATGAGGGTCTGGACAGCGGGGTCGGCTGCGCCGAGGGTCTCGTAGGTGATGAGCGCGAAGACGACGGAGGCGAGCCCGCGCGGCCCGAACCAGCCCACGAAGAGGACGGTGCGTCGTTGCAGTCCCGTGCCCAGCAGACACAGCGCGACGGGAAGCATCCGGAGGGCGGTGAGGGAGAGCGCCGCGTAGAGCAGGCTCTGCCACCGCACCATCCAGTCGAGATGGTGGGCGACCGTGATCCCGAAGAGCAGCCACACGCCGAACCCGAGGAGTGCAGAGAGCCGATCAGTCATCTCCAGGCCGGCGTGCGTGTGCCTCGAGTCCGTCTGAGCAGCTGCGTATGCCGTCCCGGCCACGAAGGCTGCGACGAACCCGTTGCCGCCGACCTCGACGGCGCCGTAGTACGCGAGCACCGGCACCGAGAGCGTTGCGATGGGCAGCAGCCCCGACTCCGCCCACCCGGCTCTGCGCGACCGCTCGATCAGCCGGCCGGACGCGTACCCCGCTGCGATGCCGACGAGCGCTCCGATCGCGAGCTCGCGCAGGGCGTCGACGAGGGCGTCCTCGGGCGCGACCCCAGCAGCAGCTGCGATGGCGAACAGCACCACCGGGGTGGCCATCCCGTCGTTGAGACCGCTCTCGACGTTGAGGATGCGCCGCACCCGGACCGGCACGACCGGGTTGAGCACGGTGGCCGCGCCGAGTCCGGCGTCGGTGGGAGCCAGGGTCGCCGCGAGGAGCAGTGCCAGCCACGCGCTGGAGCCGGGGAAGATGCCGCGCGCCAGCAGGTACCCGGCCCCGATCGTGAGGGGGAGACCGATGAGGAGGAGTCGCCCGGTGAAGACCGAGTCACCACGCACCTCGCGGGGCTGCAGCTGTGCAGCGTCGTGGAAGAGCGTCAGCGCCAGCGTCACCTCGGCGATGGTGCGGCTCGTCGTCGTGTCGGCCCCGCCCGACACGAGGACGCCGAGCACGATGCCGGCCGCGACGAAGACGATGGGACCGGTCAGGTGCGCCCGGCCGACGCGGGCCGACTGGGTCACGAAGACGATGACCAGCAGCGCGAAGACTGCGACGACCCACGTCATGCGCCGGCCGCCGCGGCCTACCCGGACCCGGACCCGGCGCCGTCGGCGAGGCGCTGGAGCAGGAGGGCCTGGGCCACGATCATCTTCTCGATCTCGCTGGGGTCGACGCTCTCGTCGGACGCGTGGATCCGCGCGGCCGCGACGTCCTCCGGCCCCCACAGCACGAACTCCGCGCCGGGAGCAGCCGTCTCGAGCGTGCGGAGCAACGGGATGGAGCCGCCGCAGCCGGCCTCGCCGGCCGGTCGGCCGTAGGCCTCGGCCAAGGCGTCGCGCGCCGCGGCATACCCCGGCCCGTCCGTCTTGCAGAGGAACGGGGGAGCGGCCTTGGTGCGCTGCACCTCGACCTGGGCTCCCCAGGGGGCGTGCGTCTCCAGGTGAGCCACGAGGGCGTCGAGCTCGGCGTCCGGCTCGGACCCGGGGACGATGCGCATCGAGATCTTGGCCCTGGCCTCGGGGATCAGCACGTTCGAGGAGGTGGCGATGTTGGTCATGTCGACCCCGATGGCGTTGACGGACGGCTGCGCCCACAGCCGGCCGCCGATCGGACCGCTGCCGGTGAGCCCGACGCCGTCGAGGACGTCGGCGCTGGACCGGAGGTCCGCCTCTGAAAGGTCCTCACCTTCCCAGACCGTGGTGGAGACGCCGGCGATGGCCACGTTGCCGGCGTCGTCGTGCAGGGTCGACAGGAGTCGCGCGAGCGCCATCATGGCATCGGGCGCCGGCCCGCCGAAGACGCCTGAGTGCAGGGGGTGCTCGAGGGTGCGCACCGTGACGACGCAGGCGACGTCACCACGCAGGGCCGTCGTCAGGGCCGGCTCGCCGACACGCAGGTTGCCCATGTCGCAGATGACGAAGAGGTCGCAGGCGAAGAGCTCGGGGTGCGCCTCGACGAAGGCCTCCAGGTTGCTCTCCGTCTCCTCCATCCCCTCGAGGATCAGCTTGACCGTGCAGGGTGGCTTGCCGTCGAAGACCCGCAGCGTGCCGAGGTGGCTGACGAGCCCGCTGATGTCGTCGGCCGCACCCCGGCCGTAGATCCGGCCGTCGTCCTTGTGCGTCGGTGTCCACGGGTCGCTCGTCCACCCCTGCTCGGGTGGAGCCGGCTGGACGTCGTAGTGGGCGTAGAGCACCACGACCGGTGAGCCCGCCGGCCCCTCGATCTCGGCGTAGATCGGCGGGTACCCCGAGGGCACTTCCATGAGCTCGGCGTTGGTGAAGCCGACGTCACGGAACATCTGCAACGTCGTGGCCCCCATCTGCTCCATGGGCTCCGAGGGATACCCGGGGAAGGCGATCGACGGGATCGCCACCAGCTTCTCGAGGTCCTCGATGACCCCGGGCATCAGTGCCCGAGCCTTGTCGGCGATCTCCTTGGCCTGCATGGTCTCTCCTTCGTGGTTGTCAGGGGGCACGGTCAGGCGGGGGTCAGAAGAAGACCCCGCCGATCAGCGCGCCGACGGCGATGGTGACCACGGACATCACGAGCATGGGGACGAAGAAGCTGTGGTCGAGCAGCTTCGTGCCGAGCTTGGTCGTGCCCGTCAGGTCGAAGTTGGCCGCGGCGATCTGGGTGCCGTTCGCGGGCAGGGTGTAGACGCCGCTCAGGGCGCCGGCCCACATGCCCGTGACGACTCCCACCGGGAGGCCCGCGGCGAGGCCGATGGGGACGATGGTCCGCGTCGCCGTCGACTGGCTCGTCGTCAGTGCGGCCACGAGGAAGACCGCGAGGGCGAAGATGAACTGCCAGCTCGTGACCCAACCACCGATGGTGCTGACGATGTAGTCCTCGTGGGCCGAGATGAAGGTGGCGGTGAGCCAGGCGATCCCGAAGAGGGCGATCGCCGAGATCATGCCGGCCTTGAACACGGACTGGTCGGGCACGGTCTTCACCTCGGGCCGTCCGAGGAAGAGGATCGCGACGCCGACCACGAACATCACCAGGACGATGGTCGTCGTCATGTCGATGGGCACGGCGGCCTCGCCCTCGGCGGCGAAGGCCGGCCGCAGCTGGGGGAAGAGGCCGAAGACGACGATGAGGATGACGCCGGACAGGAACGCGAGCGCGGAGTTGCGACCCTCCTTGGTGTAGGTCAGCCTCGAGGAGGCCGACTCGCCCTCGATCGCGTGCTGGGGTGCGGCAAGCTCGCCGGAGGAGATCTTGGCCTGCACCTCGGGGTCGTCGTCGAGGTTCTTCCACATCCGGTTGACCACGAGCGAGGTGACGACGATGCCGATGACGCACGACGGGATGGTGATCGCGAGGATCTGCGTCAGCCCGAGGTTGTAGGGCGCGACCTCCGTGAGCGTCAGCATCGCAGCCATGGCCGCCGAGACGGGCGAGGCGGCCAGCGCCATGCCTGACTGGACGACGGTCACCGTCAGGGGCCGCGCCGGGCGGATGTGGTTCTTGTACGACACGTCGTAGATGACCGGCAGCAGCGGGTAGATGATGTTGCTCGTCCCCGCGCCGATCGAGAAGAGGAACGCCGTGAGGGGTGCGATGAGCGTGATCTGCTTGGGACGCTTCTCGATGACACCTGCTGCGACGTAGACCATCCAGTCGATCCCGCCCGCCGCCTGCATCATGGCGGCCGAGGTGACGACGGCGAGGATGATCGCGAGGGCCGCTGCGGGCGGCTCGCCGGGCGGCTCGCGGAAGACGAAGACGAGCACGAAGGTGCCGAGGCCGCCCCACAGGCCGACCCCGACGCCGCCGGCGCGGGTTCCCATGACGATCGCCCCGAGCACCACGAGTGCCTCGAGCACGAAGCTGACGCTCATGTCGTTTCCTTCCTAGCGAGATGCCCGGCCGGTCAACCGGTCGGGCACTGGGTGGCGAGGGACTCGTTGAGTGCCGCGTAGGCCGAGCTGACGTCCTTGAGAGACGACGTGAGCTGCGGTGCGGCGGCGGTGAACGCCTCGTTGCTGGCGGCGGCCAAGGTCTGCCGGAAGGCGTCGAGGTTCGCGCGCAGCGTGGAGACGGCGGAGTCGAACCGTCCTTCGGTCACGGCCTGGAACGTGTCGAGCTTGGCGAGGGCGGCATCGACCTTGGCGGTGAGGGCATCGACCTTCGTACCGTCCGGTTTGAGGGCGCGCATCTCCTCGACCGCCGTCGTGAGGTTCTTGGCGTTGCTGCACAGGTCCTGCGTCGCCGGGGCGGTGGCGCAACCTCCGAGGACGAGCGTTGCCGATACGGCCACGGTGGCTGTTGTCCGACTCAGGGTCCGGTGTCTCATGGCGTTCACTCCTGAGCTGGTTGGGTGACGATCGCGACGAGGGTCTGGCAGGCCAGCACCATGTCGTCGATGGCGATGTGCTCACTGGTTGCGTGCTCGTCGACCATGCCGGTCGGCAAGGCCACGCACGGGATTCCCTTGGCGTTGAAGTAGTTTCCGTCCGTGCCGCCACCCGACTTGCGTGGAGAGACCTCGAGCCCGAGGGACCGGATCGCCGAGGCTGCCTCTCGGTAGGGGAGGGCGTCCTCGGCGATCTTGTACGTCTTGTAGATCTCCTCCGCCGCGAAGTCCACCGTCGCCCCAGCCTCATCGGCCGCGCACTGGCACGCGCTCCGCATCGCCGCCAGCTGGCGGTCGAGCTTGTCCTGGTCGTGGCTGCGCGCCATCCCTTCGAGCTCGACGGTGTCGGGGATGATGTTGCGGGCCTCGCCGCCCCGGATCGTGCCGATGTTGGCGACCGTCTCCTCGTCGATGCGTCCGAGGGGCATCGAGGCGATGGCCTGTGCGGCCACCTGCACGGCGCTGATGCCCTTCTCGGGCTCGACGCCCGCGTGCGCCTTGCGGCCCTGGACGGTGATGGTGAGGTAGACGGAGGTGGGTGACCAGTAGGTGATCGACCCCATGACGCCCGCGGTGTCGAGGACGAAGCCGTGCGTCGCGTCGAGCCGGCTCACGTCGAGATGACGTGAGCCGACCAGACCTCGCTCCTCGCCGACGGTCGACACGAACTCGATCGTCGGGAAGGTCCATCCGCGGTTGGACTGGAGCAGCCGGAGCAGCTCCAGGCAACCGGCGAGCCCGGACTTGTCATCGGCCCCGAGGATCGTCGAGCCGTCGGTCCGGATGATCCCGTCGTCCCCGATGATGGGGACGATCCCGCGGTCGGTGCCGGCCGTGTCCATGTGCGTCGACACGAGGATCGTTCCCGGCCGCGTGCCCGGGTAGACCGCGACGATGTTGCCGATGTCGTCCATGGTGGTCGAGCAGCCCAGCTCGCGGTAGCGAGCCTCGAGGACCGTGCCGATCGAGCCTTCGTGGCCCGTCGGGCTGTCCACGGCCACGAGCCCCAGAAACGTGGCCAGCAGTCGATCACGGTCGACGGCCCCGGCCGGCCGAAGCGCACCCGGGGCGGTCGGGGTCATGCCAGGGCCCGGGACTTGATCTGTGCGAACTCCTCGGGCGAGATGGCGCCGGCGTCGAGCAGCGCCTTGGCCTGCGTCAGCTCCTCTATGGACGACGACTTGGGCGCGGCGACGGTGCGGATGTAGTCCTCCTGCGCCGCCATCTGCTCCGAGGTGCGCTTCATGGTGCGCTCGGCCATGCCGCGACCACGGACGATGACGTAGACCAGCGCGGAGATCAGCGGGAAGAAGATGAGCACGATGACCCACAGGGCCTTCGCGACGCCGCCCAGGGACTCGTCACGGAAGAGGTCCCCGAAGATCTGGAAGAGCATCATCAAGTAGGCGACGAAGAAGAAGGACCAGACGAGCAGCCAGAAGAAGCTCCAGAAGTCCATGGTGAAGACCGACCTTTCAGTGCCGCCGCGTGCTGCGACGGTAGAGTGGATTGACCTGTTGTCGAGCCCTACATTCATCCCGCCGAGGGGAGTGCGGCATCGCTCTCCCAGAGCGAGATCGGAGGTCAGCGCCGGGGGTCGGAGGGGGCGGGGCCACCCGGCTCGTCGACGAGCCGGGTCGAGATGACCTCGAGCCCCAGCGCGGTCAGCGCGGCGAGCACGCCGACGAGCTCCTGGCTGTCGTGCACGGTGACGGTCAACGTCGTGCTCGTGCCGTCGCCGTCGGACCACACGGCATACGGCCACACGTCGCGCTCGTCGACGTCACCGGCCACGACCACGATCGCTCGCATGCTGGCCCCTCTCGTGACGGGGGTGTCCACGTCTCTGTCGCAGGATGTCGCGAGGTCCCGGCACCGTGCGTCATCCGTCGAGGGGGAGATGGACGCCGAAGGCGCGGGAACGGCCGGTCGAGCGAGGTGCGGGGTCGGGCCTAGTAGAGCTCGAGGTCGGCGGCCCGACGGATCGCTGCCCGGCGGCTGCCCACCCCGAGCTTCTGGTAGATGTGCGCGATGTGCGTCTTGGTCGTGTGGAGCGAGATGAACTCGGCCTCGGCGATCTCGGCGTTGGTGAGGTTGGTCGCCAGGTACTGGAGGATCACCCGCTCACGGTCGGTGAGGCGCTCACCCCACCCGGGCACGTGGTGCTCGTGCTGCCTCGAGAGGCGCGCGAGCACCTGCGTCAGCGCAGCGGGGTGGCTGGTCCCGTGACGCAGGTGCGCCTTGAGCAGCTGGGCCATCGTCTTGCCGCCGGCGAGGAACGGCCCGTAGAGCTGGTCGGGCTCGGCCGCCGCGAGCGCGAGCTCGAGGGAGGCGTGGGCGTCGGCTCGCCCGAGCTTGGACCGGGCCTCTGCCTCGATGCACCGGCCGAGGCAGGTGAGGTGGACGAACCCCCCGCCCATCGGCACGCGGGAGATCTCCGCCAGCGCAGCCTCGGGGTCACCTGCCAGCAGCAGGACCCTCGCGCGGTGAGCCGGCGCGAGGCGGTAGTCGGCCTCCAGGGGGGCCGAGGATGCGAGGGCAACGGCTTCGGGCTTCCGGCCCTCGGCCATGAGGGCCAGCCCCTCCAGGCCGTCGAGCATGGAGGGCCACCACGGGATCTGGGGATGGGAGCCGGTCATGGCGCGGATCTCGGACATGCTGGCCCGGGCGGCCTTGGTGTCGCCGAGTGCCAGGCACGTCTTCGCGTGGAAGTTCAGCGTGAGCCCCCGCAGCTCCAGGTCGAAGGGGAGCACCATCGAGAGGCTGCGTTCGAGCTGCGCCCTCGCCTGGGTCAGGTTGCCCCGCCAGTAGTCCAGCCAGCCGAGGTAGGCGACCGCAGGGGCGAGCGTCACGAGACCGACCCAGCCGCGGTCCGCGGCCCGGGCCAGCACGTCGACGGCGAGGTCGTGCACCTCGGTCAGCCGGCCCTCGGCGATAGCGGGGATGCAGGACTCGGCCAGGGCGGTGAGCTCGAGCGCGAGCAGGCCGGTGTCGTGAGCGGTGGCCGCCGAGGCCCGCAGCATCTCGAGGGGCAGCTCGTCGTGGGTCTGGAGGCGCGCCTCGCCCATCCCGACGAAGACCTGCAGGGACGCCTGGACCACCGGGTCCGGGGCGCGGTCGCCCCGGGCGAGCCGCTCCAGCATCGCCTCCCCGGACTCCACCGCGGCGCCCAGCCCCTGGTCGTAGCCGGTGAGGAAGAGCTCGACGATCGCCGTGCGCTCCTCGATCCCGTCCCGGTCCTGCTGCGGCAGCCGCTCCACGGCGCGTCGAGCAGAGGCGATCTCGGCGCGGGCGGCGTCGAGCCGGCCCCGGCGCACGAGGACGAGCGCTTGGGCCAGGTGTACGTCCGCGCTGTCCGCGACGGCGTGCGGGAGGTGCTGCACGGCGTCCGTGACGGCGTCGACCCGACCCTCGAGGAACAGCTCCAGCCAGTGCTCGGAGAAGATGCGCGACGCCATGTCACCGTCGCCCGCGGCCACGGCGTGCCTGATCGCCGTCGGCGCGTCGACGCGGACCCACCAGGCTGCCGCTGCGGAGTGCAGCTGGACGGCGCGCTCGGGCCGATCCGTCGCCAGACGGCGCTGGATGTGGCTGGCGAAGAGCGGGTGCCACTGGTACCAGGGCTCGTCCGTGGGAGCCGCGCCCCGCGACAGGAAGATCCCGTCGGACAGGCACTGCTCGAGGAGCGCCTCGGCGGTGGTCGTGCCACGGATGCCGTCGATGAGGGATGGGCACACCAGCTCGTCGAGGCAGCTGTCGAGGACGAAGTCGCGCATCTCGTCACTCAGGGCCGCGAGCACCTCCGTCGCGAGGTAGTCGGCCAGCGCCCGGTCGCGGCGCAGCTCGACCGGCACGTTGCGGGGTCGGTCGTCGTGGCGGGCCGCGAGGATGGCCATGCGGACCCCGGCGGGCCACCCGCCCGTGGCCTCGTGGATGGAGGCCACGGTGTCGCCGTCCAGCTCGAGACCGGACGCCTTGACCGCCTCGGCCGTCTCGTCGGCGCTGAAGGCGAGCTCGCTGTGGGCGAGGTAGGTGAGGTGGTCGTCGAGCCGCAGTCTCTGCAGCCGCAGCGGCGGCACCACCCGCGCGCCGATCACGACGCGCATGTTGGCAGGGGCCCATCTGAGCAGGTGGTTGACCAGCTCTGCCGAGGCCTTGGCCCCTGCGAGGTGCTGTGCGTCGTCGAGGGCCAGGACGAGGGGCTCAGCGGTGTCGTAGAGCGCCTCGAGCAGCGCGTCGACGAGGGCCACGGGCTCGGCACGCAGCGACGAGGCACGAAGCGGAGCCAGGGCCGCGGTGAGCTGTTCGATGCCGGCGAGGCTGGCCGCGGCCAGCAGATCCGACACCAGACGCACCGGGTCCCGGTCCGAGTCGTCGACGGTCAGCCAGAATCCCGCTCCGCGGACCTGCTGCCGTCGCACCGTCTCGGACAGCAGCGTCGACTTGCCGAACCCCGCCATGCCGGAGAGCACCGTCACCGGACGCCGCTCGAGCAGTGGGGTCAGCCGCAACCGGTCGATGGCGCCGGCCGATGGGAGGGGCACAGACATCCGGGCGTGGCGTGGACCGACCATGGGTGCCCCTGCTTCCCAAGAGGTCACCCCCGCTGAGGGATGCGGGGATGTCTGGATCCCCTCCAGAGTAACCACGTGGGCGAATGCCGCGGAAGGGCATCGCCGAGATCGGGATGTGGGGCGCAGCATGCAGGTGTACGAGGTCGTCGTCGACGGGCAGCTGTCAGCGGACCTCGCCGACGCCCTCGGCACGATCCCGCGACGTGACGTCGGCGGCGCGACGGTCCTCAGTCTGCCGACGGCCGACCCCGAGGCCTTGCCTCGCGTCCTGGCCCTGCTGGAGACGCTCGGGATCGGCGTCACCGCGGTGCACCAGGTCGGCGACCCGACGCCGGGTCACGACCCCGTGAGCTGAGCAACGCCGTCGACAGGTCACGGTCAACTCATCCTCGTGGAGCGATGCACGGGGACCAGCCCCGGGACGAGTGTCGGGGTGTCAGTCGAGAGTCGCCAAGGAGGCAGACATGAGTGTCAACGTCGATGTCGGACCGATCGACTACCTTGCGCTGGAGTTTCCCGGCGCCCGGCTCACGGGCGAAGGTCTGGCCGAGCTGGTCAGGCTCGTCGACGCCGGCACCATCCGGGTGCTCGACATGCGAGGCCTCGTCCGGGACGCGGACGGGACGGTCACCGCGGTTGCCATCACCGACCTCGACGGGGACGGCACGCTCGACCTCGCCGTCTTCGAAGGCGTCGAGTCCGACCTGTTGGACGAGGAGGACCTCGCCGCGGCGGCGGACCTCGTGAAGCCCGGGGATGCGGTGGCCGTCCTCGTCTACGAGAACACCTGGGCCGGTCCGTTCGTCTCCGCCATGAGGCGGGCCGGAGCCGAGGTCGTCGCCAGCGTCCGACTCCCCGCCGACGCCGTCATCGCCCGGCTCGAGGCGCTCGAGGCCGCCGCCGGCGACGCCGAGTAGCGACGCCGACCAGCGACGTCCCGCACCGGCTCGGTGCCAGGGCTCGTGAACGTCAGGACGAACCGCAGTCGAGAAGGAGGAGAACACGATGGGACTACTACGTGGGGTGGCGCGGACGGCCGTCGTCGCCGGGACCGCGACAGCGGTGTCCAACCGGGTGTCACGGCGACAGGCCGGCCGGTGGGCGGCCCAGGAGGCACCACCGGAGCAGGAGCCGCAGTACGCCGCTCCGCCACCGCCACCACCCGCGGCCCCCGACCCTGACGCCGACCTGGCCCGTCTGCAGCAGCTCGGCGAGCTCCGTGCCTCGGGGGTGCTCACCGAGCAGGAGTTCCAGACCCAGAAGTCCCGGATCCTGGGTCTCTGACCAGAGCCCGGCTCCGGGGTCATCCGGCCCGTGCAGTCCTTCGGGGGTGCACGGGCCGACTGGCGCCCCTCAGGCCACGTGGGTGGGTCGGACCGGCTCGAAGGGCCGCAACTCGTCGTCGCCGGGCTGGATGATGCCGCAGGACGACTCCGGCACCTCACGCCAGGCGCCCGGCAGGTCCCGGAGCGGCTCGGACACGACGAACCGTGCTTCGTCACCCAGGGTGCGGAGCATCTCCACCTCCGGGTGGAGCTCGCGCAGCTGACCCACGTTGGTCGAGTGGAAGAGGGTGCGGCTCTGGTGCTGCGACGAGTAGCGGAAGGCCCAGACACGTTCGCCGTCGCTCGTGGCCAACGTGGCCTGGACGGGGTTGCTCACGCCGCGTCGTTCGGCGAGGTCCTCGACGAAGCCGACGGCTCGGGCGACACCGCCGACTGGGTCGTCCTGCAGGCCGAAGGTCAGGGCGAGGAAGAAGAGCGCCTCGGAGTCGGTCGATCCCTCGACGTCGGGATAGAGCGAGGGGTCGATCGCGAACATGAGGTCGCGCTTGAGCTCGTGGAAGCCGTAGACGGCGCCGTTGTGCATCCAGAGCCACGTGTCGTGCCGGAACGGGTGGCAGTTGCTCCGTTGCACCGGGGTCCCGGTCGAGGCCCGCACGTGGGCGAACATCAGGCGCGTGCGCACCTGCGTCGTGAGCTCGCGGAGGTTCTCGTCGTTCCATGCGGGGTCGACGCTCTTGAAGACCGCGGGTCGGGGGTCGTCTCCGTACCAGCCGATCCCGAACCCGTCGCCGTTCGTCGTCGTGGCGCCCATCCGGGAGTGGAGGCTCTGCTCGATGAGCGAGTGCTCCGGTTTGAAGAGCAGGTCCTCGGCGAGGATCGGGTCACCCGAGTACACCATCCAGCGGCACATACCTCCATGGAACGTGCCGGCCCCACACCCGACATCACTCCCCGGGGATGAAGCGGCAGGAGGCTGCACGATGGGTGGCGTCCCCGGTTCGGGTATCCCACCCGAGGACCGTGTCGCGAGCGCCGCTCCCGGCACACACGAGACCGACCCATCCAGACCAGGAGTGACCTGCCTTGATCTTCATCACCGCGAAGTTCCCCGTGAAGCCCGAGCACGCCGACGACTGGCCCGAGATCTCCCGGGCCTTCACCGAGGCCACCCGCGCCGAGGACGGCTGCCTCTGGTTCGACTGGTCGCGCAGCCTCGACGACCCGACCGAGTACGTCCTCGTCGAGGCCTTCCGTGACGACGCCGCCGGAGGCGCCCACGTGCAGAGCGAGCACTTCCGCGAGGCCACCTCCGACCTGCCGCCCTACCTCGCGGCCACCCCGAGGATCGTCAACACGACGGTCGCCGGGACGCAGTGGTCCGAACTCGGCGAGATGGCCGTCGACAAGTAGCCGAACGGCCACTCCGAGAGTGGGTTTCGGCGCATTTCGCCAACCGGGTGACCGTCCGCTATGGTCTACCTCGCACCCACGGAGCCCCCGCTCCGAGGGCCTGCCAGGCGGACGTAGCTCAGTTGGTAGAGCGCAACCTTGCCAAGGTTGAGGTCGCCGGTTCGAGCCCGGTCGTCCGCTCCGTCGGAAGGGCCCGTCGACTCACGTCGGCGGGCCCTGCCGCACGTTCGGGGGCGTGTGCCGCCGGCCGGTTCAGGCGCCGACGCTGATCCGGTCCGTAGGCTGTCGGCCATGGCTGCGTCGAGCAAGGCCCCCGCCGTCGAGATCGAGGTCGGCGACCACACCGTGCGGCTGTCGAGCCCCGACCGCGTCTACTTCTCCCAGCGCGGCGAGACCAAGCGCGACCTCGTCGACTACTACCTGTCCGTCGGCCCCGGGATCGTCAACGCCCTGCGTGAGCGGCCGTGCATGCTGCACCGCTTCCCCAAGGGCGTCGACGGGCCGAAGGTGCACCAGAAGCGGCTGCCCGCCGGTGCCCCGCCCTGGGTCGAGACCGTACGTCTGCACTTCCCGCGCTACGGCCTCCACGCCGACGAGCTCTGCGTGACCCGTCTCGCCGACGTCATCTGGGCGGTGCAGATGTCGACGGTCGAGTTCCACCCGTGGAACAGCCGTCGCGCCGACACCGAGAGCCCCGACGAGTGGCGCATCGACCTCGACCCGATGCCCGAGTGTGGCTTCGAGAAGGTGCGGCGGGCCGCGGCCACGACACACGAGATCCTCGACGAGCTCGGCGCCGTCGGCTGGCCCAAGACCTCGGGCGGCTCAGGGCTGCACGTCTACGTCCGGATCGCCCCCGACTGGGGGTTCAAGGACGTGCGCCGCGGCGCGCTGGCGTTCGCCCGCGAGGTCGAGCGGCGGCTGCCCGACGACGTGACGACGACGTGGTGGCGCAAGGAGCGGTCGCCGAAGGACCTCTTCGTCGACTACAACCAGAACGCGCGTGACCACACCATCGCAGCGGCCTACAGCGTCCGGGGCAACCCGCGCGGCACCGTCTCGGCTCCGCTGGCGTGGGACGAGATCGCCGACGCCGAACCGCAGGACTTCACCATCGCCACCATGCCCGAGCGCTTCGCCCGCCTCGGTGACCTGCATGCCGGCATCGACGACGCCGTCTTCGACTTCAGCACGCTGCTCGAGTGGGCCGATCGCGACGAGCGCGACGGCAACGACGTGCCGCCCGAGCCCGACGACGCGGGGGCCTGACCCATCCGCGTGGTCCACGGCGGCGAACCACCGTCACGACGCACCGCGACGACGCTGCACCCTGCCGCCGCACGACCGCACGACCACCGATTCGTGGTTCGGGGGCTCCACGGGTGAGGATCGGGGTGACGCATGACCACCAGAGGAGACACCGTGACCGTCCTGCACGACTTCAAGGCCACCTCCATCGACGGCGGGGAGGTGTCGCTGGGCGAGTACGCCGGTGACGTCGTCCTCGTCGTCAACACCGCCAGCGAGTGCGGCTACACCCCGCAGCTCGGCGGCCTCGAGCAGCTCTACGAGACCTACCGCGCCCAGGGCCTGACGGTCCTCGGCTTCCCGTGCAACCAGTTCGGCGGTCAGGACCCGGGCAGCGACGAGGAGATCGGCGCCTTCTGCCAGAAGAACTACGGCGTCACCTTCCCGATGTTCTCGAAGGTCGACGTCAACGGCGCGGACGAGCACCCCGTCTACACGTGGCTCAAGTCCGAGAAGGGCGGCCTGCTCGGCAAGAAGATCAAGTGGAACTTCACGAAGTTCCTCGTCGCCCGCGACGGCACGGTCATCGGCCGCTACGCACCGACGACCGACCCCGCCGACCTCGCCGGCGACATCGAGAAGGCCCTCTCCGCCTAGGCCCTACGATCTGCGGGTGGACCACGCCCGCTTCGCCGACCGGGACGCCCGCGGTGTCGTCGACGTCCGCCACGGCCACGAAGCCCTCGACGCGATGACGCGCGAGGGCTTCTGGGCTGTCGTGGCCACCTTCGAGGGTGCCGTGACCGCCGTGCGTTTCGCCGCGGTCACCCCGAGGGCGTATGCCGCCGGGCCGGCCGCCGCGGCCACCCGGGCGTCCGCTGTGGCATGGCAGCCGCTCGACCGCCACTGGCACTCGTCACTCGACCGGACGGCATACGTCGGCGTCGTGCGCGAGGTGCGTGAGCGCATCGCGTCCGGGACCGTCTACCAGGTCAACGTCTGCCGCGTGCTCAGCCACGAGCTGCCTGACGACGCCGACCTCGACGGGCTCGATGCCCTTCTGCGACAGGGCAACCCGGCGCCGCATGCCGCGCGGGTCCGATGCGATGAGGCAGGCCTCGACGTCGTCAGCGCGTCGCCGGAGCTCTTCCTCGGGCGACGCGGCGCGTCCCTCGTGACCCGGCCCATCAAGGGCACCGCCGCGACCGCCGAGCAGATGCTGCCCAAGGACTACGCCGAGAACGTCATGATCGTCGACCTCATGCGCAACGACCTGTCGGGTGTCTGCGAGCCCGGGACCGTCTCCGTCGACGAGCTCTGCACGATCGAGGCCCACCCGGGTCTCGTGCACCTCGTCTCGACGGTCAGCGGGCACCTGCGTGAGGAGGTGGGATGGGCCGACGTCTTCACTGCCGCCTACCCGCCGGGGTCGGTCTCCGGGGCGCCGAAGTCCAGCGCGCTCACAGCGATCCGGGACCTCGAGACGGTGCCCCGCGGCCCGTACTGCGGCGCGGTCGGCTGGGTCGACGCCGACGCCCGGGAGGCAGACCTCGCCGTCGGCATCCGGACCTTCTGGGCCGAGCGCGACGAGGTGGGCCGGCGGTGGCTGCGGTTCGGCACGGGTGCCGGCATCACGTGGCACTCCGACCCCGAGGGGGAGTGGGCCGAGACCGAGCTCAAGGCGGCCCGCCTCATCGGGCTCGCCGCCGGCACTGTGACACCATGAGGGCTCCCGTCGGGCGCCTTCCGGGCGGCCGCCGAGCTACCAGGAAGGGACCATGAGCACGACCACGCGCGTCTGGGTCAACGGCGACCTCGTCGACCCGACCGGCCCCTCCGTCTCCGCGCTCGACCACTCGGTCACGGTCGGGGACGGCGTCTTCGAGACCGCCAAGATCGCCTCCGGCGTCCCCTTCGCGCTGACGCGACACCACCGACGCCTCGAGCGGTCGGCCACCGGGCTCGGCCTGCCGCCCCTCGACCTCTCCGTCGTCGACAAGGGTGTGGCCGCGGTCCTCGACGGGCCCGCCATCGACTTCGGGCGGCTGCGCTACAGCGTCACGGGCGGCGTCGGGCCGCTCGGGTCCGACCGCGACGACACGGCGCTGACCTACATCGTCCTCGCGGCTCCGCAGCCACTCCCTCCGTCGAGCGGGAAGCTCACCGTCGTCCCGTGGACCCGCAACGAACGCTCTGCCGTCGTCGGGCTCAAGACGACGTCGTACGCGGAGAACGTCGTCGCCTTCGCCCGCGCCAAGCAGGTGGGCGCCGTCGAGGCCGTCTTCGGCAACACCCGAGGCGAGCTCTGCGAATGCACCGGGAGCAACGTCTTCGTCGTCGTCGACGGCGTCGTGCTGACACCGCCGGCCGAGTCCGGCCTGCTGCTCGGCATCACCCGCGAGCTCACCATCGAGTGGGGCCGCGCCGCCGGCCTCGAGATCCGCGAGGAGACCCTGCCGCTCGACGTGCTCCGCAGCGCCGACGAGGTCTTCATCACGAGCTCGACCAAGGACGTCCTGCCCGTCCACGCCGTCGACGACCGGGACCTGTCCGCCGACCGCCCCGTCACGACCGAGCTGCAGCGGGTCTTCCGCAGCAACGCCGAGCGGGACAGCGACCCGTGACCGGGGAGGACCGCACCCGCGACGAGACCCGACCGCCCGTCGACTACTCCGACCCCAACGTCACGCTCGACGCGAGCGAGGACCGCTGGGCCTGGCGGGCGCGCCTTCGCCGCAACCGCGTCACCCACGTCATCTGGCGCACGGCCGTGGGCGTGGTCGGCGGCGTCGTGACGATCGGTGGCCTCATCATGGTCCCCGCGCCCGGGCCCGGATGGCTCGTCGTCTTTTTCGGTCTGCTCATCCTCGCGAGCGAGTTCGAGTTCGCCCAACGCTGGCTCGACTTCGCCAGGCGCCACGTCAGCCGCTGGAACGACTGGATCATGGACCAGGCGATCTGGGTGCGCGGTCTCGTCGCCCTCGGCACCCTGCTCATCGTGTGGGGCGTCATCTGGGGCTACCTCGCGTGGGCGGGCATCCCGCAGTTCGTGCCCCAGTGGGCCGAGCAGCTGCTGACTCAGGTGCCCGGCGTCGACTGACCCACGCCTCGCGCGGGGCGATTACCGTGACGGCGCCACCACCGGCTATTGTTTCCCTCCGTCACCCCGACGCCAGCCGGACATCACGTCGGCACAGGGGTGCCCGGACGTGTAGCTCAGCTGGTTAGAGCGCTCGCTTCACACGCGAGAGGTCAGGGGTTCGAGTCCCTTCACGTCCACCGACCGACGAACGTTGGGTCGAAGCCGTCCACGGAACGACGGCTCCGACGAAACCGGATGAAGCACGGGGACGGGCGCTCGCCCCGCCTGTAGGCTCCACCTGTGAACGCTCTTCACGCGGGACGACACCGCTCGGGCGCAGGCCGAGCCGGCCGCGGCATGCGCACCCAGAACCTCGGCTGACCGTGGCCGCGCCCACCGACCGACCTGATGTCGGAGAGCGCACGTGGAAGGAGCACGTCCCCGGTCTGCGACTGGTGCGCTCCTACGAGCGGTCCTGGCTGCCGAAGGACGTCGTCGCAGGTCTGGTCCTGTCCGCGTTGTTGGTGCCGCAGGGAATGGCCTATGCACAGCTCGCCGGGCTGCCGCCCGTCACGGGGTTGTACACCTCGATCCTGTGCCTGATCGGCTATGCGGTCTTCGGGCCCTCGCGGGTCCTCGTGCTGGGACCGGACTCGTCGCTGGGGCCCATGATCGCGGCGACGATCCTTCCTCTCCTGCTCGCCGGTGGAGACCCTGCCCGAGCCGTCGCGCTCGCGTCGATGCTGGCGATCATCGTCGGCGTCGTCATGGTCGTTGCGGGACTGGCCCGGTTCGGCTTCGTCGCTGACCTGCTGTCGAAGCCGACCCAGATCGGCTACATGAACGGGCTGGCGCTGACGATCATCGTCGGCCAGCTACCCAAGCTCTTCGGCTTCTCCACCGACGCGAGCGGTCTCGTGGCCGAGGCGAACGCCTTCGTGTCCGGGCTGTTCACGGGCTCGGCCAACCGTACGGCGGCCGTCATCGGGGTCAGTGCCCTGGCCGGCATCCTGCTCCTCAACAGGTTCATCCCGAAGGTCCCGAGCGTGCTGGTGATCGTGGTGCTGACCGCTCTCCTGGTCAAGGTGTTCGAGCTCCAGGCCCACGGGGTCGACACGGTCGGGGTCCTCCCACAAGGCCTCCCGACGTTCACCATCCCGCAGGTGGGCTGGGGCGACGTCCCGCCCCTCTTCCTCGGGGCGCTGGCCATCGCCGTCGTCGCTCTCGCCGACACGATGTCCACGGCCTCGGCCTTCGCGGCCCGTCAGGGCGAACGCGTCCAGGGGAACCAGGAGATGGTCGGCATCGGAGCAGCCAACATCGCCGCCGGCGCGTTCCAGGGCTTCCCGGTCAGCACCAGCGGTTCGCGGACCGCGGTGGCGGAACAGGCCGGCTCTCGGTCCCAGGTCACCGGGGTGGTCGGCGCCGCAGTGATCGCCGCCGTCCTGCTCTTCGCCAACGCCCTCATGCAGTACGTGCCGCAACCCACGCTCGGCGCCATCGTCATCGCGGCGGCCGTGTCGCTGACCGACGTCGCCGGCACTCGTCGGCTCTGGTTGCAGCGCCGGACGGAGTTCCTCCTCTCCCTCATCGCCCTGCTCGGTGTGGCCCTCCTCGGGGTGCTGCCCGGCATCCTCATCGCGGTGGGTCTGTCCATCCTCAACGTCTTTCGCCGCACCTGGTGGCCGCACCAGGCCGAGCTCGGGCGCGTCGAGGGGGTTGCGGGACTGCACGACACCGAGAGCTACCCGGACGCGGAGCGGTTGCCCGGGCTGATCGTCTATCGGTTCGACGCGCCGCTCATCTTCGCCAACGCCCGGGGCTTCGGCGAGAACGTGCGCGCGATGGTCGACGACGACCCGGCGCTGCGCTGGATCGTCGTCGCCGCCGAGCCGATCACGGACGTCGACACGACGGCCTCGGACATGCTGGAGGACCTCGACACGTGGCTCAACGAGCGTGGGGTGTCTCTCGTCTTTGCGGAGATGAAGGATCCGGTGCGTGCGAAGATCGAGCGGTACGAGCTGACCCGCACCATCTCCCCGGAGCACTTCCTCCCGACGGTCGACGAGGCCGTCGCCGAGTTCCGGCGCCAGACCGGTGCCGGCTGGCGCTCTCCGAAGGAGCCGGCATGACGACGTCCGACAGTGGCGGCAGACGCAGCGCCGCTCGCAGAGCCTCGGCAGCACTCGCGCTGACAGCGTTCGCTGCCGCCTTGCTGTTCCTCGCGGTCGTCTCCATCCGCCGCTGGGACGTCCTGCTGGCCAGTGTGGTCTCGCTCGGGGTGGCGGTGGTGGCCGCGTGGTACGTCGTGTCCCGCAGGGGCGCCGTCCGAGCAGCTGCCGCTGCGCTCGGGGCCATCGCCCTGGTCGGCTTCGTCGCGGTGATCCTCGCGAGCCAGAGCGGTCGTGTGCTGGCGGTCGGGCTCGCACTCGCCGCGGTCTCCACCGCAGCGGCCGGCTACGCACTGGCCCCGACAGCCCAGGCCGACGACGCCGAGGCCGCACCCGGGGCGAGGCAGGCGGTCCTCATCATGAACCCGCGGTCCGGCGGGGGCAAGGTCGAGCGTTTCGGCCTCGTCGACCTCTGCCGGCAGCGTGGTGTCGAGCCCTATGTCCTCAACCCCGGCGACGACCTGCGAGCAGTGGCCGAGGACGCGGTCGCCCGCGGCGCGGATCTGCTGGGGATGGCCGGAGGGGACGGCTCACTTGCGCTCGTCGCCTCGATCGCGAGTCGGCACGGTCTTCCCTTCGTCGTCGTGCCCGCAGGGACGCGCAACCACTTCGCGCTCGACCTGGGCATCGACCGCGAAGACGTGCCCGGTGCGCTGGATGCCTTCGACGACGGAGTCGACACGAGGGTGGATCTCGCTGAGATCAACGGGCGCGTCTTCGTCAACAACGCGTCGATGGGCGTCTACGCCAAGGTCGTGCAGTCGGCGGACTACCGGGATGCGAAGGTGCAGACCGCCTCGGCCCTGCTGCCCGACATGCTCGGACCCGGGGCCAACGCTCTCGACCTGCACTACACGCTGCCCTCCGGTGAGGAGGCGGTTCCGGGTCAGCTGCTGCTGGTGTCCAACAACCCCTACGATCTCGCTCACCTCCGCGGCGGGGGCACGCGAGAGCGGCTCGACAGCGGCGTGCTCGGGGTCGTCTCGCTGCGGGTCGGCTCGGCGGCGGACGCCGAGAAGCTCGCCGCCCTGGAGATGACCGGTCAGGTCCAGCGTTTCTCCGGGTGGGATGAGTGGACGGCGTCCGAGTTCGACGTACGGTCTTCGGGGCGCGTGGAGGTCGGCGTGGATGGCGAGGCCCTGGTCCTCGACCCCCCGTTGCGCTTCACCATCCGCCCCGGCGCGGTCACGGTCCGACTTCCGCGCGCGGCTCTTCGACGATCGCGTGCTGCCCGTCCCGCACGCATCACTGCCAGGTCGACACTCGCTGCGCTCTGGCAGGTTGCGACCGGGCGGGAAGCGGGGGCCGGATGAGCGGTCCGACCCCGCCCGAGCCTGTCGAAGCGCTGCTCGCCAAGGGCCTCGAAAGTCGCGGCTCGCCTCGCCTGGCCGGGGTCGTGCGGCTGCTGCGGAGATTGGACGCGGCCGACCGCAGCGCCTATCGCGTCGTGGCAGAGCTGAACACACCGTGGCTCGACGAGCCGCTACGCCGGGCGTCAGACTTCGCCAACTTCTCCAAACCCTGGCTCCTCGTGGCGGGGGGCCTGGCCGTATTCGGTGGGGCGAGGGGGAGCCGTGCCGCCCTCACGGGGGTAGCCGCGATCGGGGTGACCTCCCTCCTGGTCAACCAGCCGATGAAGCTGGCAGCCCGTCGTCGCCCGCGGCGCGTCGAGCTGGGCGTGCCCGAGTCCCGATGGGTGGGCATGCCGTCATCTGCCTCCTTCCCTTCGGGGCACTCCGCGTCCGCGACGGCATTCTGCGTCGCGACCAGCGCGATGGTGCCAGAGCTGCGGTGGCCTCTACGAGTGTCTGCGGCAGTCGTGGCGTTCTCGCGCGTGTACACCGGGGTGCACTACCCCGGCGACGTGCTGGTCGGTGCTTCCGTCGGTGCCGGACTCGGACGCGCGTCCTCGACCGTGGCCTCGCGGCTGGGCCACTGATGACCGCAGCTCCCGGCGCTCCGGGACCACTCGTCACCGGGTCAGGTCCTCGAACCACGCTTCACGCGCGAAGCGCCCTTCATCGTGATCCCGGACCGCCGGACTCTGCCACCTGCTCCGTACGGACCCGCGCCGCCGGGTCGACGACGTAGGCGGCGATCAGGCCCACTCCGACTCCGAGGGCGTAGCCGGCAACCACCTCGGTGAGCGTGTGCACCCCGAGCATGAGCCGATCGAGGCCGACGACGAGCGAGACCAGCACACCGACCACCAGGACGAGTCGGCGACGCGCGCGCTGGCGGAGGAACAGAGCCGACAGCACGCACGCGGTCGTGACGGCTGCGGCGATGTTCGACGCGTGGCCGCTCGGCATCGCGCTGGACGCGTACTCGATGATCGGGTGCACCACGACGGGCCTTCCCAGGTCGACGTAGTGCTTGAGCACACTGGTCACGAGCGAGGTGCCGCCGATGGCCACCACGACGTACGCGGCCGCCCGACCCTGCTTCCTGACCACCAGCACACCGGCCACGAGGGCCGTCGCGACCGCGCTGGCCACGGTGCCGAAGGCGTAGGAGATCCCCACCAGCGGGCGTTCGAGCCACGGTGAACCGGGCCGCCACGCGTCGGGACCGAGCTGCAGGACGTGGTCCCAGCGGTCGAGGATCTCCGGATGGGCCACGGCCAGGGCGCAGAGGGCCAGGCAGACCGCGGTGCTCGCCGTGCCCCAGGCCAGGAACAGCCGGCGGGTGCGCGTCGTGAACGCGCCGCGGCCCGGTCTCTCGTCCGCTGTCGTCCGGTCCGTGTCGTCGACGGTCATCGGGGTGACCTCCTGCGCGTCGGCTCGGTCGGCCGGCAGGGGACCCGGGCGCCCCACTGCAGTCCCGGGTTGGACAAGGGGCGCACTCAGAACGGAGTCGGGATGAAGCGCGGCGGCAGGGCCGGGGCACGGTAGTCGCCCGGTGCCTGACGCTCCGGTAGCTCGACGTCCTTCGACTCGAGCGGCTCGTAGGGCACCTGGCTCAGCAGGTGGCTGATGACGTTCAGCCGGCCCCGCCTCTTGCTGTCCGTGTAGGCGACGTTCCACGGGGCCCACGGGGTGTCCGAAGCGGCGAACATCGCGTCGCGAGCCCGGGAGTAGTCGTACCAGCGGCTGTAGGACTCCAGGTCCATGTCGGAGAGCTTCCACACCTTGCGCGGGTCATGGATCCTGTTCTCGATCCGGCGGGTCTGCTCGTCGGAACCGACCTCGAGCCAGTACTTGAGCAGGATGATGCCCGAGTCGACGATGGCCTTCTCGACGGCAGGGACCTGCTCGAGAAAGCGGTCGGTCTGGGCGGGCGTGCAGAAGCCCATCACCCGCTCGACCCCCGCTCGGTTGTACCAGCTGCGGTCGAAGATCACGACCTCACCTGCCGCCGGGAAGTGCTTGATGTACCGCTGGATGTACATCTGTGACCTCTCCCGGTCAGTCGGCGACGGCAACGCGACCACGCGGAAGACCCGCGGGCTCACGCGCTCGAC
The DNA here is from genome assembly GCF_052113925.1 of Terrabacter sp. RAF57. Taxonomy (NCBI): domain Bacteria; kingdom Bacillati; phylum Actinomycetota; class Actinomycetes; order Micrococcales; family Intrasporangiaceae; genus Terrabacter; species Terrabacter sp. RAF57. The sequence continues at coordinate 54,798 of NZ_JBFRDT010000003.1, forward strand.
GATGCGCTTGATCGTGCCGCCCTTGCCGGCCGTGTCCCGCCCCTCGAACACGACGCACACCTTGGCACCGGACGCCTTCACCCACTCCTGCATGGCCACGAGCTCCGCCTGCAGCACCGCCAGCTCCGCCTCGTAGGCCTTCCGACCCAGTTTCGCCCCAGCCGAGGACGCGTCGCGCTCACCCGCGGTCCGGGCGCGCAACAGCTCACTGGGGTTCGACTTCCTGGCCTTCTTCTTGCTCATCGCTGGCCTCCGGCGCTGCGTCGTCGCGTCTGGGCGTCGTCCGGTCCAGGGTCTCGCCTCGCCGCCCTCGTAGGCTACCTCCGACGCCGCCGCAGCGGTCGGGCCTTCCTCAAACCTCGGCGAACCGCCGAGTGACCGTTCGCGTCCATGGTTCGTCACCGGCGGTAGACGCACGTGGTCCTCTTCGGGCGATGCGGGTCGTCGCGCAGATGGCTTGGCTGGAGCCGTGCAGCCGTTCGACAGGGCCTACAAGGGTCGCGGTGCGTTCGCGTCCGCGACTCGACCGCCGATCACGACGCGGTACGTTCCCTTCGCGCGGTCCCTCGCGGCGTACACGCGGCCGCGGCTGCGCACGGACCTCGTCGCCGGTGTCACGGTGGCGGCGTTGGCCCTGCCGTCGGCGATGGCCTACGCCGAGCTGGCCGGCGTCCCGGTCAGCGCCGGTCTCTACGCCCTGCTCCTCCCGGTGCTGGCCTACGCGGTCCTCGGGTCGGCGCCCCGGGTGGTGGTCGGCCCGGAGGGCACCGTGTCGCTCTTGATCGCGACCGTGGTCGCGCCGCTGGCCGCGGGCGGCAGCGCCCAGTACGCCGCGCTGGCCTCGTTGCTCGCGATCATGGTGGGGGTCGTCTTCCTGGCGGCCCGGCTGGCCCGCCTCGGCTGGATCGCCGACTACTTCTCGCAGGCGGTCCTCGTCGGCTACATCACCGGCGTCGCCGTCGTGCTGATCCTCGGCCAGCTCGGCAAGCTGCTCGGCGTCTCGAGCGACGCGGAGGGGGCCATCCCCGAGACGGTCGACATCGTCGGCCACCTCGGCAGCGCCAACGGCGCCACCGTCCTCGTGGGTCTCGTCTCGTTGGCCCTGCTGGTCGTCGCCGGCCGGATCAGCAAGCGACTGCCGGGTGCCCTCGCGGTCGTGATCCTCGGCATCGCCGCGTCCTGGGCCCTGGACCTCGTCGCCCACGGGGTCTCGGTCACCGGGCCCGTGCCGCGGGGACTGCCGTCGCTCGAGCTGCCGGACGTGTCACGCGCAGACCTCGGGACGCTCGTGGTCGCGGCCCTCGCGGTGTTCCTCGTCGCCTTCTCGGACTCCATCCTCACGGCACGCTCCTTCGCCGCGCGCCACCACGAGGTCGTCGACGCCAACCAGGAGCTCCTCGCCTTCGGGGTGGCCCAGATCTCGGCCGGCGTCACGCAGAGCATCCCGGTCGGGACGAGCGGGTCGCGCACCGCGGTCAACGACGACATGGGGGCCACGAGCCAGGTCAGCGGGCTGGCGGCCGCAGGGACGATCGTCGTCATCCTGCTCTTCCTCACCGCGCCGATCGAGTACCTCCCCTCGGCGGTGCTCGGTGCGGTCATCGTGTACGCGGCGGCCAAGCTGATCGACCCGGTGCAGTGGCGCGAGCTGGCCCGCAGCAGCAGGGTCGAGGTCGTCATCGCCGCCATCACGGTCGTGTGCGTCGTGGCGGTCGGGGTCCTCCAGGCGATCATCGTGGCGGTCCTGCTGTCCGTCGCCGACATCGTGCGTCGGGCGGCACGACCCGCCGACGCCGTGCTGGGCTGGTCCGCCCATGACGACCGCTACGTGGACGTCGCGGACCAGCCCGACGCGGGCGTCAGCGCGGGTGTCGTCGTCTACCGCATCCAGGACCGGCTGTTCTTCGCCAACGCCCACTACTTCAAGCGCCGGCTGTGGGCCGCCGTGGACGGTGCGCCCAAACCCGTGCGGCACGTGGTGCTCGACGGCTCGTTCATCAGCGACCTCGACGCCAGCGCTGAGGTCGCGCTGCGCGAGGTGCTCGACGGGCTCCGCGAGCGCAACATCGAGCTGCACGTGGCACGGGCGGCGCAGGAGCTGAGGGACCGCCTGGACTCGGTCGGGCTGGTCGAGGCCATCGGCGCCGACCACTTCCACGGCACGGTGACCGCGGCGGTGCAGGCCTGCACGCACTAGCGTGGCGACCATGATCGCCACGGTCTCGAGCCTGTTCATCTATCCCGACTCCGACGCCCCCGGCCAGGAGCTCGCCTCCGTCGAGGTCACCGAGTCCGGCCCGGAGGGCAACCGCTCGAAGAAGCATGCCGTGCACCTCGTCGCGGTCGACGACTTCGTCGCGACCCACCCCAAGGCCAACATCGTCCTCGACATGGAGTCGTCCGTGCTCGAGAAGCTCGTGGGCCGCATCGTCCGTCTCGGCGAGTGCACGCTCGAGGTGACCCAGACACCCTCGCAGTGCGCCGGCGTCTACGCCCGCGTCGTCGAGCCGGGCGAGGTGTCGGTCGACGACGCGTTGCTCGTCGCCGAGGCGGAGTGAGCACCGGCCCGGCTGACCGGCCCGGACCGCTCCCCGGCAGGGACGCGACATGACGATCCACACGGAGCACCCGTTCGACACTCCTGACGAGGACCGCGACCCGGTCCGGCGCCTGCGGGGGCGCATCGGTGGCACGGTGTCGCTCTGGACGGCAGGCGAAGGCATCGAGCGGGTCGGCCTGACGGTCTCGTCCTACCTCGTCGCCACCGGTGACCCGGGCCGGGTCGTCGGGCTCCTCCATCCCGACTCCGACGTGCTCGACGCCCTCGAGGAGACCGGCACGGCCGTCGTCACGCTCCTCGGTGCGCGTGACGAGCGCCTCGCCGACGTCTTCGCCGGCGTCATGCCCGCGCCCGGCGGGGCCTTCCGGCTCATCGAGTGGGAGCAGACCGCGTGGGGTCCGCGCCCTCGCCACGCCACGACCTGGATGGGCGTGCGCCTCGACCCGGGCAGCCGTCGCGACGTCGGGTGGTCGGTGCTCGTCGAGGCGACGATCGAGCACGCCGAGGTCGGGGTCGAGGACGCCCCGCTCGTGCACCGGCGCGGTCGCTACCAGCGCGCGACCGAGTGACGCACGACTGACGGTGCGGGACGGCATACGACATCGGGCGGTAGATTGCGCGTGAGATCGCGCAGTGTGTGCGCTCGGGCGACAGGAGCCGCGCGATCTCACGCCGGATCAGGCGGTGCCCGACATCTCCGTCGTCAGCAGGCCCTCGGGGATGCCGAAGGCGTCGACGAGCGTCGTGGCGTACGGGCGCAGCTCCGCGCAGACCTCGTTGACGAGGGCGGTGAGGGCCTTGGCGCGCGAAGGGCTCAGCCGGTCGTGCTCGAGGTACCACGCCTTGTGGCGCTCGATCGTCGACAGGGCGTAGAGGTCGCAGACCCGGGCGAGCACGGCGCGGGCCTCGTCGTCGGAGCAGGACTCGACCGAGGCGGCGAAGGTCTCGGCGACGGTGCGCTCGACGTGGGCCGTCGCGGCCTCGACGAGGTGGTCCTGCGTCGCGTTGAAGATCGCGAACGCGTCGGCGCCCGGAGCGGTGGCCCGCCGGAGCCGTCGGGCCAGGCCCTCGATGAGGTGCTCCTCGCGTTCGCGCAGCAGGCGCAGCTGGGTGCCGCGGATGCCGAAGGTGACGTCCTCGTCGCGGCCCGGCGCAGCGTCGACGAGTCGCTGGATGATGCCCCGCGCCGACGACCGCTCGATGACGGTGCCGCCGACCAGCCGCGCGCCGAAGCGCACGATGCCGGCCGTGTCGAGGTCGCCGAACGTGGCCTGGTACTCACCGAGGAGCGACTTGGCGACGAGCTGGAGCAGGACGGTGTTGTCGCCCTCGAAGGTCGTGAAGATGTCGGTGTCGGCCTTGAGCGCGGCGAGGCGGTTGGCCCAGAGGTAGCCGGCTCCGCCGCACAGCTCGCGGCATTCCTGGATGGTGTCGGTCGCGTGCCTGGTCGTCAGCACCTTGATCCCGGCGGCCCGGGTCTCGAGCCGGCGCTGGTCCTCCTCGGACGTCGCGCGCCCGGCGAGCACGTCGTCCATGTCGGAGACGAGCTCGTGCTGCGCGAGCTGGAGGGCGTATGCCGTCGCGATCCTCGGCAGCAGGCGCCGCTGGTAGGTCCGGTAGTCGAGGACGGTCGTCTCCTCCTCGGTGCCGGGGGCGGCGAACTGGCGGCGCCCGGCGGCATACGTCGTCGTGACGGCGAGGGCCGAGCGGGCGGCAGCGCCCGCTCCGCCGGCCACCGAGATGCGACCGCGGACGAGCGTGCCGAGCATCGTGAAGAAGCGGCGGCCGGGGTTGTCGATGGGGCTCGTGTAGGTGCCGTCGTCGCGGATGTCGCCGTAGCGGCCGAGCAGGTTGGTGCGCGGCACCCGGACGTGGTCGAAGAGCAGCCGTCCGTTGTCGACGCCGGCGAGACCGAGCTTCGGGCCGCAGTCCTCGATGGTGACACCCCTTGCGGGAGTGCCGGACTCGTCGCGGATCGGGACGAGGACGCAGTGCACGCCGCGGGACTCGCCGTCGACGACGAGCTGCGCGAAGACCGCCGCGAGGCGACCGTCGCGGGCCGCGTTGCCGATGTAGTCCTTGCGTGCCGCGGGCACGGGTGAGTGGACGACGATCTCGTCGGTCGCCGGATCGAACGTCGCGGTCGTCAGCAGGCTCTGCACGTCGCTGCCGTGGCCGGTCTCGGTCATCGCGAAGCAGCCCTGCAGCTCGCCGGACGTGATGCGGGGCAGGAGGTGGTCGTGGCGGCTCGTACCGAGGAGGGAGRCGGCGCCGCCGAAGAGGCCCCACTGGACTCCGGCCTTGACGAAGAGCGAGAGGTCGGTGTGACCGAGCATCTCGAAGGCGGCGACGGCCTCGCCGTAGCGAGCGGTGCCGCCCTGGTGCTCGGGGAACCCGCGAGCGGCGTACGGCTCCGCGGCCAGGGCGGCGAGCTGGGCGGTGACACGGGAGCGGTGCTCGTCCATCGGCAGCGGGGCCGACGGCGGTCCGAACGTCGCGGCGTCGAGCGCTCGGCAGTGCTCCCGCACCTCGCCGAACGGGCCGTCGAGGTGGGCGCGGAGCTCCGCGGTCAGCGCGGGGCCGGCCTGGGTCACGGGGCCCTGGCCCGGCTCGAGGTGCTCGGGCGCCGGGGAGCGATCGGGGGCGGGTGAGCCGACGGGGGAGCCGCTGCGTGAGTCGGCGGGGAAGCCGGTGGGAGAGTCTGTGGGGGAGTCTGTGGCCGTGGACATCTCGGTGCCTTCCGGTCTGGACCTCAGGAGGTCGCGGTGGTCGGGGAGGTGGACGTGTGCGTGGCGGAGTGGGCCGTGAGGACGGGAGCGAGCCCGTGCCAGGCGAGGTCGGTCAGGGAGTCGACCACGGCGGCGCGCGGGGCGCGGTCGGCCTCGGGGGTGGCGAGCCAGTCGTCGGCGACCGCACGCACGGAGCCGACGAGCGCGATCGCCCACGTGCGGGCCCGCGACGGATCGGTCGCCGGTGACTGCAGCGCCTCGAGGAGCAGGCCGGTCAGCTGGTCGGTGACCTGGTCGACCGTGCCTCCGACAGGGTCGTCGGCGAGCGGGAGGTCGACGAGCGGCCGGTTGACGACGAAGCGGTAGACCTCGGTGTCGGACTCGACGAGGGCGAGGTAGGCCTCGACCGTGGACGCGACGAGCTCGCGGGTGTCCGCCGGCGGTGTGCTCGACCGGCCGAGCGCCGCCCCGACGTTGCCGACGACGCGTCCGTCGATGCGGGCGGCCACGGCGCGGTAGAGACCGGCCTTGTCGTCGAAGTGGCGGTAGATGACGGTCTTGGACGTGCCGGCCTCGGCCGCGATGTCGTCCATCCCGACGCCGGCGCCGTGGGTGCGGATCGCGCGGATCGTCGCGTCGACGAGGGCGGCGCGGCGCTCCTCGCGATGGCGCTCCCAGCGCGAGTCCCGCCCGTCCCGAGGGGCGGCGGGAGCCTGTCCCGGACGATCCACGTCGTTGTCCATCTCACGAAAGTAACAGGTACTTGCTGTATCGACTACTGCCGGTTTCGGTTATCTTGGTCGAGAACGACAGGTCAGACATCCGACAGCAGGAGAGACCCATGGCTTCCCAGTCCAGCCCACGCGCGCCGCGTCGAGTCGCGGTCCTCGGGGGCAACCGCATCCCCTTCGCCCGGTCCAACGGCCCCTACGCCAAGGCGTCCAACCAGGACATGCTGACCGCGACCGTCGACGGACTCGTGGCTCGCTTCGGGCTCGCGGGGGAGCGGCTCGGCGAGGTCGTGGCCGGCGCGGTCCTCAAGCACAGCCGCGACTTCAACCTCACCCGTGAGACCGTGCTCGGCACCCGCCTCGACCCCGCCACCCCGGCCTACGACGTCCAGCAGGCGTGCGGCACCGGGCTCGAGGCGGCCGTCCTCGTCGCCAACAAGATCGCGCTCGGCCAGGTCGACGCCGGCATCGCCGGTGGCGTCGACAGCGCCAGCGACGCCCCCATCGCCGTGAGCGAGGGCCTGCGCCAGACGCTCCTCGCCGTCAACCGCGCGCGGTCCGCCGGGGAGCGCGCGAAGGCGCTCACGGGCCTGCGCCCGGGTCACCTCGTGCCGGCCGTCCCCGAGAACGTCGAGCCCCGCACCGGGCTCTCGATGGGTGAGCACATGGCGCTGACCGCCGCGCAGTGGGGCATCACCCGTGAGGCCCAGGACGAGCTCGCGGCCGCCAGTCACCAGCACCTCGCCGCCGCCTACGAGCGGGGCTTCTTCGACGACCTCGTCACGCCCTACCTCGGCGTCTCGCGCGACACGAACCTCCGCGCCGACTCCACGGTCGAGAAGCTGTCGACTCTCAAGCCGGTCTTCGGCAAGGGCGACGGCGCGACGATGACCGCGGGCAACTCGACCCCCCTGACCGACGGCGCTTCTGCAGTGCTCCTCGCGAGCGAGGAGTGGGCGGCCGAGCACCGGCTGACCCCACTCGCCTGGTTCGTCGACGCCGAGACGGCGGCCGTCGACTACGTCCACGGCGACGAGGGCCTGCTCATGGCCCCGGCGTATGCCGTCCCTCGCCTGCTCGCCCGCAACGGCCTGTCCCTGCAGGACTTCGACTTCTACGAGATCCACGAGGCGTTCGCCGCGACGGTGCTCACGACGCTCAAGGCCTGGGAGGACCCCGACTTCTGTCGGGAGCGCCTCGGCCTCGACGCGCCGCTCGGCTCCATCGACCGCAGCAGGCTCAACGTCAACGGGTCCTCGCTCGCCGCGGGCCACCCCTTCGCCGCGACGGGCGGTCGCATCGTGGCCTCGCTCGCGAAGCAGCTCAAGGAGGCCGGCGGAGGCCGAGGCCTCATCTCCATCTGCGCTGCCGGTGGGCAGGGCGTCGTCGCGATCCTGGAGGCATGAGCATGACCGACCTCTTCACGACCATCGTCAGCTCGCCCGTGGCCCGAAGGGTCGGCGTGCCACAGCCGACCCGGCTGCGCCGCTACGAGCCCGGTATGCCGCTCTGCGAGGGGCCGGTGCTCGTCGCGGGCGGCGGGCGCTTCGCCGACGGCATCGCCGCCTGGCTCGGGGGTGAGGGGGTGGCCGCGGTGTCCACGCTGCCCGACTCGGGCGACAAGGTCGGGGCCGTGGTGCTCGACCTCAGCGCCGCCACCGACCCGGCCGAGCTCGACCAGCTGCGCCTGCTCGGCGCCCCCGCGGTCAAGGCGCTCAGACGCAACGGTCGCGTCGTGGTCATCGGCACGGACCCGGCGACGCTGACGGACGTCGCCGAGGTGACGACCCAGCGTGCCCTCGAGGGCGCCGTGCGCTCCATCGGCAAGGAGCTGCGAGCGGGAGCGACGGCGAACCTCGTTCTCGCGCAGGGGGATGCACGCGACGGCGTCAGATCCGCCGTCGAGTTCTTCCTGTCCGGACGCTCGGCCTACGTCGCCGGCCAGGTGGTCCGGGTCGACGAGTCCACGAGCGGCGACGTCGACGCGCTGCGCCCGCTCGACGGCAAGGTGGCCGTCGTGACCGGCGCCGCACGAGGCATCGGTGCCGAGATCGCCCGCGTGCTGGCCCGTGACGGCGCGACGGTCGTCGCCGTCGACGTCCCGTCGGCCGGAGACGCGCTGGCCAAGGTGGCCAACGAGGTCAGGGGGACGGCGCTCCAGCTCGACGTCACGGCGGATGATGCGGGCTCCCGCATCGTCGAGCACGCCACGACGCGGCACGGCGGCCTCGACGTCGTCGTGCACAACGCCGGCATCACGCGCGACAAGCTCTTCGTCAACATGGACGACGACCGCTGGCGCAGCGTCATGGAGGTCAACCTCCGCTCGGTCCTGCGGATGAACGACGCGATCCTGGGCGAGGGCGGACTCGCCGACGGCGGTCGCATCGTCTGCGTCGCCTCGATCGCGGGCATCGCCGGCAACCGCGGCCAGACGAACTACGGCGCGAGCAAGGCCGGCGTCATCGGCCTCGTCACCGCGCTCTCGCGCCAGGTCGCGGGCCGCGGGATCACGGTCAACGCCGTCGCGCCCGGATTCATCGAGACGGAGATGACGGCGCGGATCCCCTTCGCCACGAGGGAGATCGGGCGCCGGATGAACTCCCTCCAGCAGGGCGGGCACCCGAAGGACGTCGCCGAGACCATCGCCTGGTTCGCCCAGCCCGGGTCCGCCGCCGTCACGGGGCAGGTGGTCCGCGTCTGCGGCCAGAGCCTGCTCGGGGCGTGAGCGCCCCATGACCAAGGAGATCACCCTCGACGCGGCGCCCGACCTGCGCCGCATCTACGCCACCTCCGCGCTCCGCAGGGGCAACGCGAGCGACACGCTGCCCGACGTCCGCTGGTCACGGGCCGGCATACGCGTCGACGTCGACGACCTCGTCGCCTACGCCCACGTGTGCCGTTTCCCGGTGTCCGGCACGTTGCCGCCCACCTACCCGCACCTCGTCGCGTTCCCGCTCCAGATGGCGGTCATGAGCGGCGACCGCTTCCCCCTCCCGCTGCTCGGTGCCGTCCACGTCGAGAACCGCATCGAGGCGCTGCGACCCGTCCGGCTCGACGAGCCGCTGGACGTCTCGGTCTGGGCGCAGGACCTCCGACCTCACCGCCGCGGCCGGCAGGTCGACCTCGTGTCCGAGGTCGGGGTGCGGGGCGAGGTCGTGTGGCGCGGTGTGAGCACCTACCTCTCACGCGGGGCCCAGCACCCCGACGCCGAGCCGTCCGAACCACCGTCGACCGACCCGCTCGCTGCCGTCACGACGGGGCCGCTGTGGCGCTTGGGCGAGGGCACCGGACGGGCGTATGCCGCCGTGTCTGGTGACTGGAACCCCATCCACGTGCACGCGCTGACGGCCAAGCCGCTCGGTTTCCCGAGCGCCATCGCCCACGGGATGTACTCCTACGCCAGGGTGCTCGCCGCACTCGGACCGCGACTGCCGGAGGCCGGGCTCACGAGCCGCGTGTGGTTCCGCAAGCCGGTGCGGCTGCCGTCGTCGGTGCGACTGCGCACGGCGTTCGAGGCGTCGCGCACGCTCTCGGTCCTCGAGCACGCGAAGGGCGAGATCGAGCACGCCGTCGTCGAGAACACCTGGTGACCGGCGACGGCGCTGCTCACGGCGCCGCTCACCGTGAGGCTCCGGCGGCGAGGTCCTGGACGAGCCGGTACACCCCGCTCCGCACGACGTAGCCCAGCTCGGCGTTGATCCGGCGGATGCCGGAGTTGTGCTCCTCGTTGTTGGTCCGGGCCTTCGTGGCCCCTGCCCCGGTCGCGGCCACGTGCGCCTGCTGCTTGACGAGGCGCATGAGGCCGCGGCCCCGGAACGTGGGGTCGATGCCGCTGTAGGCGATGAAGAGCTCGCCTGCGCTGACCGTCCCGTAGGAGATCCCGGCAGGGGCGCCGTCGACGCGCGCGAGGACGCAGATGGGGATCTCGCCGCTCGTCGTCATCGTGCGGAACTTCTCGAGCGTCATGACGAAGCCAACGGCCGCCTCGGGGTTGGTCTGGCTCGCCCGGAGCATGGCCTCGACCGCGCCCTCGTCGTCGAACTCGAGGTCAGGGACCTCCTCGAGGTCGACCCCTGCCGGCACGACGGGGGCCTCGGGCGGGTGCTCGACGAGGTCGAGGGCCGAGTCGATGGCGTGCTCCTCGACGCCGAAACCCCAGTGGCGGACGATCTCGAGCGACCTCGGCTCGTCGTCGTAGACCCCTCCGCCGAGCCGTCGGGTCGTGTCCGGGACGTGGGGAAGCAGGAACCGGCGCAGGGCGCTTCCCACACCGTGGCCCTCGTGGTCACGGGCGACGACGACCCGGAGCATCGACCTGTCCGGCGGTGCGAACGTGGGGCGGAGCGACAGGCCCACGCCGAGCAGGTGCTCGTCGTCGTCCCTCGCGACGGCCACGACGAGATGGGTGAACACCTCGGGCGACTCGAACGGCCAGGCCACCTCGGCCCTCGTCAGGTGCTGCAGCCGAGCGCCGACGAGCTCGATGACGTCCTGGTGGGCAGCGGGCGACGCCAGCGTCACGGTGATGGACGTGGTCATCTAGGCCCCCGGCCGCCAGACCCAGTTGCGGCGGTCGTAGACCTCGACGAAGCCCGAGCGCAGCATGTTGTGGAGCGACGGGTTGTGGGCTCCCGCGAGCTCCTGCCACGTCTCCGCGCTCATCCACGTGCAGCCGGCCGCGCGAGCCGCCTCGACCCGCAGCTGCATGAAGGCCGACTGGGCACCACGGCCGCGCGCCTCGGGAAGGGTCGCCGCCCCGCAGAAGGCAGCCGCGGGTCCCGCGACGTGCAGGTTCGCGGCGGCCACGAGCACATCCCCGTCCCAGGCGCCGTAGGCGGTGAACCCCGGTCCGCCGCCCCCGGCGGCGGCGAACATCGAGAGCAGGTGCGGCTCGGGCGGCATCCCGAAGCCCCCGGCGAAGACGCGGGCGTACGCCCCGGCGTCCTCGGGGCCGATCGTGCCCACCCGGAGGTCGGTCGTCGACGGGGTCGTCGGCGTGGCCGCCGGGCGGAGCAGCTTGGCCCAGACGGACCCACCCACGATGCCGTGGCGCACGCAGATGTCGTCCCAGTCGGCCGGGAGAGCGGCAGGCGCGACCTGGAGGCAGAGGGCCGGGGCGCCGGCGGACGCGTAGAGGTCCACGAGGTGCGCGACGAGGGAGTCCGTGACCGGCTCGGTGACGCCGAAGCCGAGAGCCTTGTTCCAGTAGCCGCCCGTGGGGTCGCCGGCCATGACGACGGCCACGCCACCGGCGAGACGTTCGGACCGCATGCCCAGCGCGGCCTTCGCCTCGGTGGGTGCGCCGTCGTGCAGCGCGATCATGAACTCCGCCTCGGCCGTCTCGGCGAGGGCGAGCGCCGTCGCCCGGTCGAGCCCGAGCGACTCCCACCCGGGCACCGGCGGCACGGGTGGCTCGGCCGGCTCGGCCGGTGGTGACGGGCTGTCGGTCGTCTGCTCCACGGGCGTCCCCTCCTGTGCCGGGGCGCGCTCCGAGACGGCCGCCCGGCTCACCAGTATCCGCTCGGGAGCCGTCCCGCGAGGCCAGTTCGGGCCAGCCGAGTGGTCCCACGACCAAACCGTGTCGCCCGGTCCCGCGACGCCTCGATACGCTTGCACGAGCCGTCTGCAGCGGCAGCCCCCACGACCCGCCGCCCGCCGGCGGGTCCCGTTCGAACGAGGAGCACCAACCGTGTCTGCACAAATCACCGTCACCGTCGCCGGAAGCGAGCGAGCGGTAGCGGAGCAGACGACGGCGGGTGAGCTCTTCGAGGGTGACCGCGCCGTCGTCGTCGCGCGCGTCAACGGTCAGCTGCGCGACCTCTTCCACGCCCTCGCCGACGGCGACGTCGTCGAGCCCGTCACGGTCGACAGCGAGGACGGCCTCGCCGTCCTGCGCCACTCGACGGCCCACGTGCTCGCCCAGGCCGTCCAGTCGCTCCACGCCGACGCCAAGCTCGGCATCGGCCCGCCCATCCGTGACGGCTTCTACTACGACTTCGACGTCGAGACCCCGTTCCACCCCGATGACCTCAAGGCCCTCGAGAAGGCCATGCAGAAGATCATCAACGAGGGGCAGACCTTCGAGCGACGCGTCGTCACCGACGCCGACGCGCTCGAGGAGCTCAAGGACGAGCCCTACAAGTGCGAGCTCGTCGGACTCAAGGGCGGCAACGCCGACGAGGCGGCCGAGGGCGCCGGGGTCGAGGTCGGCGCCGGCGAGCTGACGATCTACGACAACATCCGCCGTGACGGCACCCGCGCGTGGGGCGACCTGTGCCGCGGCCCGCACATCCCGAGCACCAAGCTCATCGGCAACGCCTTCAAGCTGATGCGCTCGGCCGCTGCCTACTGGCGCGGCTCGGAGAAGAACCCGCAGCTCCAGCGCGTCTACGGCACCGCGTGGCCGACCAAGGACGAGCTCAAGGCCTACCTCGACCGTCTCGCCGAGGCCGAGCGCCGCGACCACCGTCGCATCGGCGCCGAGATGGACCTCTTCTCCTTCCCCGACGAGCTCGGCTCGGGCCTCGTGGTCTTCCACCCCAAGGGCGGCGTCATCAAGCGCGAGATGGAGGACTACGTGCGGCGCCGGCACATCGAGGAGGGCTTCTCCTACGTCGGCACGCCGCACATCAGCAAGGAGGCGCTCTTCCACACCTCGGGGCACCTGCCGTACTACGCCGACACGATGTTCCCGCCGATGGAGCTCGAGGGCGCGAAGTACCAGCTCAAGGCGATGAGCTGCCCCATGCACAACCTCATCTACCAGTCGCGGGGCCGGTCCTACCGCGAGCTGCCGCTGCGCCTCTTCGAGTTCGGCGGCGTCTACCGCTACGAGAAGTCCGGCGTCGTGCACGGCCTGACCCGGGTGCGGGGCATGACGCAGGACGACTCGCACAGCTACGTCACCGCCGAGCAGGCGCCGGCCGAGATCAAGCACCTGCTCGACTTCGTGCTCGGCCTGCTGGGGGACTTCGGCCTCGACGACTTCTACCTCGAGCTGTCGACCCGTGACACCGAGGGCGAGAAGTCCTCGAAGTTCATCGGCTCCGACGAGCAGTGGGAGGCGGCGACCAAGGTCCTCGAGGAGGTCGCCACCGCCTCCGGTCTCGAGCTCGTGCCCGACCCGGGCGGCGCGGCCTTCTACGGCCCGAAGATCTCGGTGCAGGCGCGCGACGCCATCGGCCGCACCTGGCAGATGTCGACGATCCAGTACGACTTCAACCAGCCGGAGCGCTTCGGCCTCGAGTACCAGGCCGCCGACGGGTCGCGCCAGCAGCCGGTCATGATCCACTCGGCTAAGTTCGGCTCGATCGAGCGTTTCCTCGGGGTCCTCGTCGAGCACTACGCCGGCGCCTTCCCGGTCTGGCTCGCACCGGTCCAGGCCCTCGGCGTGCCGGTCGCCGAGGACTACGCCGACTACCTCGGTGAGGTCCTCGACCGCCTGAAGCGCAAGGGAGTCCGCGTCGAGCTCGACGCGAGCGACGACCGCTTCCCGAAGAAGATCCGCAACGCGAGCAAGTCGAAGGTGCCCTTCACGCTCATCGCGGGCGAGGACGACCGCGCCGCCGGCGCCGTCTCGTTCCGCTACCGCGACGGCTCGCAGAAGAACGGCGTGCCGGTCGACGACGCCATCAGCGAGATCCTCGCCGCGATCGAGAGCCGCGCGCAGGTCTGACCGCCGTCCCTGACCGGACCCACCGACGGATGCCGTCGGGCCGGGCGCCCCTCACCGGGCCCCGGCCAGGCGGCATACGTCCGCTTCTGTCCGATGTCGCACGTCCATCGGACAGGACACCGGCCACCGGTTGACCGTCGCGCCGGGCGTCACGAGTCTCGGGCAGGACATCGTCGTCGCCCGTGAAGGAACCTCCATGCGCACCGTGCTCCGCTCGCTCGGCACCGCCGTCCTCGCCGCCGCCGTCCTCGGCCCCGTCCTGCCCTCCGGGGCGCCACCCGCGGCGGCCGCTCCGGCCGAGCGGCTCGTCGACGCGGTCAACCCGTTCATCGGCACCCAGGACAACGGCAACACCTTCCCGGGGGCCAGCGCCCCGTTCGGGATGGTGCAGGTGAGTCCCGACACCGGGGGAGAGGGGGGCTACGACCATTCCCAGGGCTCGATCTACGGCTTCAGCCAGACCCACCTGTCGGGCGTGGGATGCCCGGTGGTCGGCGAGCTGCCGGTGATGCCGACGACCGGCTCCGTGACGACCGTGGACCCGGACCGCTACCGGTCCACCTACAGCCACGCCGACGAGGAGGCCGAGCCCGGCTACTACCGCGTCGGTCTGGCGACCCACGGAGTCCAGACCGAGYTGACCGCCACCGACCGCACGGGCTGGCAGCGCTACACGTTCCCGGCCGACAAGCAGCCGAACGTCCTGCTCAACACCGGCAAGGCCAACATGCGAGTCTTCGACTCCGAGGTGCACGTCGTGGGTGACCGGGTCGTCGAGGGCCGGATCCACGACGGCAACTTCTGCGCAGGCAAGGACGAGCACACGGTGTGGTTCCGTGCCGAGTTCGACCGCCCGTTCAGCTCGTTCGGCACGTGGAGCGGGTCGACGCTGACGTCGGGCGCACGGGATGCCTCGACGAAGGACGGCGGCAACGGCGCCGCGGTCACCTTCCCGACCGGCACGACGTCGGTGACGATGAAGGTCGCCCTCAGCTACACCGGCCCCGAGGGCGCGCGGACCAACCTGACCAGCGAGACCGGTGACTCGTTCGACTTCGACGCCACCCGAGCCGCGCTCGGGCAGCGGTGGGAGTCCGAGCTCGACAAGGCGCGCGTGACCGGCGGCACGAGCGAGCGCCGCACCGCCTACTACACCGCGCTCTACCACTCGCTCATGCACCCGAACCTCGCGTCCGACGTCGACGGTCGCTACCACGGCTGGGACGGGAAGAACCATGTGGCGCAGGGCTACACGCCGCGCCAGAACTTCTCGCTGTGGGACACCTACCGCCCGCAGAACCAGCTGCTCGAGGTCCTGGCGCCCGACGTGGCCCGCGACTCCTACCTGTCCGTGCTCGCCATCGGTCGCGAGGGCGGATGGCTGCCCCGTTGGGCGCTCGTCAACAGCGAGACCAACATCATGACCGGCGACCCCGTCACCCCGTTCCTCGTCGAGGGCTGGAGCAAGGGCTTCCTCGCCGGCCACGAGGCGGAAGCGTACGCGCTGCTCAAGCAGAACGCGACCGAACGCCCGCCGGCCGACAGCCAGTACAACGGCCGCGCCGGGCAGCACTGGTACGAGAAGCTCGGCTACATCCCCTTCGGTCTGGACGTGGGCACCGACTGCGTGTCGCACGGCGGGGACAACGACTGCGCCCACCCGGCCTCGGCGACGATGGAGTACTCCGCCGCCGACGCGTCCCTCGCGCTGATGGCCAAGGGCCTGGGCCACACTGCCGACGCGGCGATGCTCACCGAGCGCAGCGGCTGGTACCGCAACCTCTGGGACGCCGGGACGCAGACGTTCCGCCCGCGCCTGGCCGACGGGACGTGGCTCGACCCGTACGACCCCGTCGAGGCGTCCCACGCCTTCCACGAGGGCGGCTCGTACCAGTACCAGTGGCTCGTCCCGCAGGACCCGGCCGGCCTGAGCCGCCTCATGGGTGGTCGGGCGGCGACCGAGAAGCGCCTCGACGACTTCTTCGCCTACCCGAAGCTGCTCACCGACCCGGCGGGCACCGCACGCACCGACTGGATCGAGGCGACCTACGCCTACTACAGCAAGCCCACCTACAACCCGAACAACGAGCCCGACCTGCTCGCGCCGTACGTCTACGCCTGGGTCCAGCAGCCCGCCAAGATCGCGACGGTGGCGCGGGCGGCCTTCACCCTCTTCACCGACGGCCCCGACGGCATGACCGGCAACGACGACCTCGGCACGATGTCGGCGTGGTACGTCTTCTCGTCCTGGGGGCTCTACCCGACCATGAGCGGGTCGAACGTCTTCGTCGTCAGCTCGCCCCAGTTCGAGCGCGTCGACGTCGCCGTGGCCTCACCGACGGCGGTGCGCACCGGACAGGGCGGTCACCTGACGATCACCTCACCCGGTGTCTCCGACGACCGGCGCTACGTCCAGAGCCTCACGGTCGACGGGACGAAGAGCACGAAGAGCTGGGTCGGCTGGGACGCCGTCCGACAGGGTGGGTCCATCGCGCACACGGTGGGCACCACCCCGAGCCGGTGGGGCACGACGCCGGCCGACGTGCCGCCGTCGGCCGTGCAGGCCGGACGCGACCCGCGC
The DNA here is from genome assembly GCF_052113925.1 of Terrabacter sp. RAF57. Taxonomy (NCBI): domain Bacteria; kingdom Bacillati; phylum Actinomycetota; class Actinomycetes; order Micrococcales; family Intrasporangiaceae; genus Terrabacter; species Terrabacter sp. RAF57. Next base: position 71,077 of record NZ_JBFRDT010000003.1, read on the forward strand.
CTGTCGCTCTCGATGGCCGCTCGTCCGAACCCCGTCGTCGTGCCGACCGGGGCGCGTGAGGCCCGCCTCACCGTCGACCTCGTGGGCCAGGCCCCCAAGAGCCTGCCCGTCGACGTGTCCGTGACGGCCCCCGCAGGCTGGACGGCCGACGTGGGTTCCGGCGACGAGGGCGCCGCCGTGCTGCACAGCGACGGCGTCCCCGCGAGCGCGACGGTGCCGGTGACCCTGCGCCTCCCCGCCGGCCTGGGGGTGGGGGACCACGAGGTGGTCGTCACCGCCACGGCACCCGGTGTCGATCCCGTGACGCGCACCGTGCCCGTTCAGGTCCGCGAGGCCCTCGACTGCGTCGGCGGCGCACCGGGATGCGCCGTGGACCTGGCGCCGGCCCGCAACCACGACGGCACGGCGACCGTCGCCGCACCGAGCGAGGGCAACTTCGACGGCAGCGGCTGGAGCTACGACGCCGCCCTGCTGCCAACCCCGGGCCCGTGGGTGCACGACGGGACCACGTATGCCGCTCCGGTCACCTCCGGTACGACGCCGAACTTCGTCGAGGGACGCGGTCAGACGCTGCTCGTGCAGGCCGGCAGCCGCTCCACGATCCATCTCGTCGGGTCGACGCACAACGGCGACGTGGGGACGGCCCTGCGCCTGACCTACACGGACGGCAGCGTCCAGTCCGTCCCGGTCGCCCTGACCGACTGGGCCGCGGGCAGCGGGCACAACGGCAACACGGTGGCGATTGCCATGGACCATCGGATCAAGGGCGGTGCAGGTGTCGACGGACCTCCGGTCCAGATCTTCGGCACGGCGGTCGCCGTCGACCCCGCCCGGCAGCTCCAGGCCGTCACCCTGCCCGCCGACGACCGCTTCGAGGTGTACGCCCTGACGCTCCGCTGACGGGTCTGAAGGCCCTCCCGCGGGCGAGGGGGCGGCGTGTCAGGGCGACACGCCGCCCCCTCCGGGTCGCGGTGAAGAAACTGCCGACAAGGGCTTGCGCGCCGACGTCCGCGGGGTTACAAATGAGGAACCGAACCGCTTCGGCGGATCGGTTTCCGAATCGCTTCGGCGAGGACGAACCGAAGGCCCGGGAACTCATACTTCCCGGGCCTTCACCTTCCGTCGCACCGGTCGACCGACGAGTCCGTCGAGACCTGCGCGTCCGAGGATCCCGGCCCTGCGGCTCTCACACCCGCAGGGCTGTTCCCTGTCCGGGTCCTGTCGAGGTCCCGGGTACGACGAAGGCCCTGCGGTCTCACACACCGCAGGGCCGACTCCATTGAACCGAAGCTCGGGCCGATGGGGAAATCGACACGCGGCAGGCGGGTCGTCGCGCGTCGCGGGCGTCGTCCTAGGATCAGTCACCATGACGACGCAGGGGAGTGGCCCGACGCCCACGGGTGGAAGCCCCGCCCCAGAGCCCCCCTTCGAGCCCACCCCCGAGCCCACCCTCGAGCCGGCGACCGACTTCGCCCGCGTCGAGGACGGCTTCGAGCGGCTCTGGACCCCGCACCGGATGGCGTACATCCTCGGGGACCGGCCCACCGAGGAGGCCGGGCACGGCTGCCCGTTCTGCGCCGCTCCGGGCAAGACGGACGCGGAGGGCCTCATCGTCCACCGCGGCGAGCACTGCTACGTGGTGATGAACCTCTTCCCCTACAACCCGGGCCACGTCCTCGTGTGCCCCTACCGTCACGTCTCCCTCTACGTCGACCTGACCGACGACGAGACGGCCGAGTTCACGGCGCTGACCAAGCAGGCCGTGCGTGCCCTGCAGGCAGCCTCCGAGCCGCACGGCTACAACCTCGGCATGAACCAGGGAGCCGTGGCCGGCGCCGGGGTCGCGGCCCACCTGCACCAGCACGTCGTGCCGCGCTGGAGCGGCGACTCGAACTTCCTGCCCATCGTCGGCCAGACCAAGGCGCTGCCCGTCCTGCTCGAGGACACCCGCGCGCGCCTCGTCGATGCCTGGCCGACCGACTGAGGACCACCGGGCGCGGGCCCGCAGGTCACGGACGCGCCACGGTGCGTGCGCCGGGCCCGAGCACGCCCGACCGGTCAGTACGCTGTCACCACCATGCTCAACAGACTCCTGCGCGCGTCGCTGACCAAGATCCTCGGTCCGATCGCCCACCTGTTCCTCCGCCTCGGGATCAGTCCCGACGTCGTGACGGTCGTCGGCACCCTCGGGGTCTGCGCCGGGGCACTGGCGTTCTTCCCCCGCGGTGAGATCTGGGTCGGCGTGCTCGTCATCACCGCGTTCGTCTTCTCCGACAACGTCGACGGCATCATGGCCCGCGAGTCCGGCCGCTCGAGCAAGTGGGGCGCCTACCTCGACTCCACGCTCGACCGCATCGGCGACGCCGCGATCTTCGGCGGCCTCGTGCTCTTCTACGCCGGCAAGGGCAACAACCAGCTCATGGCCGGCCTCGCGCTCAGCTGCCTCATCCTCGGCAGCGTCGTGTCCTACGCCAAGGCGCGGGCAGAGGGCCTCGGCTACACGGCCAACGTCGGGATCGCCGAACGCGCCGACCGGCTCGTCGCCGTTCTCGTCGCGGCCTTCTTCGCCGACCTCTTCAACTCGACGATCCTGCTCGGCGTCGTCCTGGGCCTGCTCGCCGTCGCCAGCCTCGTCACCGTCCTCCAGCGGATGCTGACGGTGCGTCGCCAGGCCCTTGCCTCCGGCGAGGTGGGCGCGTGAGCGACCTCGCACGCCGCGCCACCGACACCGTCAGCGTGCTCGGCTTCAAGCTCGGGTGGTCCGTCGTCCGCGCCCTCCCGGAGCGCGCGGCATACGCCCTCTTCGACCGGGTGGCCGCCATCTCCGTCCGGCGCGGTGGGAAGGGCATCGACCGGCTGCGGTCGAACTACCGTCGGGTGCGGCCCGAGCTGTCCGATGCCGACCTCGACTCCTTGGTGCGCCAGGGGATGCGCTCCTACATGCGCTACTACTGCGAGGCGTTCCGGCTCCCGTCCCTGACCCGGGCCCAGATCGACGGGGCGGTCGTCGTCCGTGGCGACGCCGAGATCCGCGAGCTGTGCGCGCGCGGCGACGCCGGGGTCGTCTTCGTCGGCCACCTCGGCAACTTCGACCTCGCCGCGGCCTGGTCCGCCGGCAGCCTCATGCCGGTGACGACCGTCGCCGAGCGGCTCAAGCCCGAAGAGGTCTTCCAGGAGTTCGTCGCGTTCCGGCGCAGCATCGACATGGACATCATCCCGCTCACCGGCGGGGACGACCCCTTCCACGGGCTGCTCGACGCGACACGGAGCGGCGGGAGGCTCATCGCCCTGGCCGCCGACCGCGACCTCACCAACGGCGGTGTCGAGGTCGACCTCCTCGGCCACCGTGCGCGGATGGCCAAGGGGCCGGCCGTCCTGTCGCTGATGACCGGTGCACCGCTCTTCGCGGCCCGGATCTGGTACGAACCCGCTCCTGCTGGCTCCGGCCTCGGCGGCCATCGCACGGTCATCGAGTTCAGCAACCGTCTCGTGCCCCGTGTCGAGGGCACGACGGCGGTCAAGGCGGCCGACCTCATCCAGCAGTGCGCCGACCACGTCGCCGTCGCGATCCGCGAGCACACGTCGAGCTGGCACATGCTCCAGCGGGTCTTCGTCGACGACCTCGACGCCCCTGCGGCCTCCTCGGACGCCGCCGGCGCGCAGACCTCCGCGCAGCCGGCACAGCCGACGACGGGACGCACGACGTGAGGATCGGGATCGYCTGCCCGTACTCGTTCGACGTCCCGGGCGGGGTGCAGTTCCACGTGCGCGACCTCGCCGAGCACCTCATCGGCCAGGGGCACGACGTGTCGGTGCTCGCACCGGCCGACAGCGAGACCGAGCTGCCCGACTACGTCACGTCGGCCGGCCGGGCCACCGCCGTGCGCTACAACGGCTCCGTCGCGCGTCTCAACTTCGGCCCCGTCACGGCGTCCAAGGTCGGCAAGTGGCTCGACGCCGGCCAGTTCGACGTGCTCCACCTCCACGAGCCGGTCACCCCCAGTGTCAGCGTGCTCGCACTCATGGCGGCCGAGGGACCCATCGTCGCGACCTTCCACACCTCCATGCTGCGGTCGCGGACGATGCAGACGGCCTACCCGATCATCCGACCGAGCCTCGAGAAGATCGCCGGCCGCATCGCCGTGAGCGAGGACGCCCGCCGGACGGTCACGACCCACGTCGGCGGCGACGCGGTCGTCATCCCCAACGGCGTCTACGTCGACCGGTTCGCGAGCGCCCAGCGGCGCTCGGCGTGGATGGGCACGCCCGCATCGCCGACGATCGCCTTCCTCGGCCGGATGGGGGAGCCGCGCAAGGGACTCCCGGTGCTCGCGGCTGCTCTGCCCGAGATCCTCCGCTCGGTCCCGGGACTCCGCGTCCTCGTCGCCGGGCCCGGTGACCCCGATGAGGTCACCCAGGGCTGGTCGCCCGAGGTCGTCGCCGCGTGCGAGTTCCTCGGCTCCGTCTCCGACGACGACAAGGCGTCGCTGCTCGCGTCGGTCGACGTCTACGTCGCGCCCAACACCGGGGGAGAGAGCTTCGGCATCATCCTCATCGAGGCGATGAGCGCCGGCGCCTGCGTCCTCGCCAGCGACCTCTCGGCCTTCTCGCGCGTGCTCGACGGCGGCACGGCCGGCGCGATGTTCGCCAACGAGCAGCCCGACGCCCTCGCGCGCACGCTCGTCGACCTGCTCCGACGACCCGAGCGCCGCGCCGAGCTCGCCGCCGCCGGCCAGCACCGGGCCCGGCTCTTCGACTGGTCGGTCGTCGCCGACGAGATCCTCGCCGTCTACGAGACCGTCATCGAGGGCGTCGCGGCCGCGCACCTCGAGCCGCAGGGACGCTGGAACCGCTTCCTGCGCGGGGGTGCCCGGTGAGCGAGGTCCTCTCGTGGGTCTTCGCGATCCTCTTCGTCCTCGTCGTCATCGCCTGGTACCTCTCCTACACGGCGGCCCGCCTCGACCGGCTCCACGTCCGCCTCAGCGGCACCCTCGCCGCGCTCGACGCGCGGCTGGTCCGCCGGGCCGAGGCGGCCGTCGAGCTGGCCAACAGCGGGCTCCTCGACGGTGCGACCGCGCTCATCCTGGCCAACGCCGCGGCGGAGTCCCTCGAGGCACCGTCGGAGCACGGCGACGCCCGCGAGCTCGCCGAGAACGACCTCACCGAGGCCCTCGAGCTCGCCCTCACCCCGCAGGCCGTCAGCACGCTGCGCTCGACGGCCCTGGGGCAGGACGTGCTCGCCCGGCTCTCCTCGGCCTGCACCCGCGTACAGCTGGCGCGACGCTTCCACAACGACGCCGTCACCGACGTCCGCCGGGTGCGGCGCAAGTGGACCATCCGCATGTTCCACCTCGCGGGCTACACCCCGATGCCGCACACCATCGAGTTCAACGACGACTCGCCGGAGCACCTCGCCCTCGTGTGACCGGCCCCACGCGCAGGACCGCGGACCGCGTCGTCCACACCTCTCGCGGGGGCCTACGCTTTGAGGCACACCGAACCCAGATCACGGGAAAGCAGGACATCGTGAGCACCACCCCGACCTCGGGCAGCACGCCCGCGGCTGACCAGCAGAGCGGCACGAGCCACACCGGCACGACGCGCGTGAAGCGCGGCATGGCCGAGATGCTCAAGGGCGGCGTCATCATGGACGTCGTCACGGCCGAGCAGGCCAAGATCGCCGAGGACGCCGGCGCCGTCGCCGTCATGGCCCTCGAGCGGGTCCCCGCCGACATCCGCGCCCAGGGCGGCGTGTCGCGCATGAGCGACCCCGACATGATCGACGGCATCATCGAGGCCGTCTCGATCCCCGTCATGGCCAAGGCCCGCATCGGCCACTTCGTCGAGGCGCAGGTGCTCCAGAGCCTCGGCGTGGACTACATCGACGAGTCCGAGGTGCTGACCCCGGCCGACTACGCCAACCACATCGACAAGTGGCAGTTCACCGTGCCCTTCGTCTGTGGTGCGACCAACCTCGGCGAGGCGCTGCGCCGGATCACCGAGGGCGCGGCGATGATCCGCTCGAAGGGTGAGGCCGGCACCGGTGACGTCTCCAACGCGACGACGCACATGCGCACCCTGCGCGCCGAGCTCAACCGCCTGCACTCGATGAGCCCCGACGAGCTCTACGTCGCGGCGAAGGAGCTCCAGGCTCCCTACGAGCTCGTCAAGGAGGTCGCCGAGGCCGGCAAGCTCCCCGTCGTGCTCTTCACGGCCGGTGGCATCGCGACGCCTGCCGACGCCGCGATGATGATGCAGCTCGGCGCCGAGGGTGTCTTCGTCGGCTCGGGCATCTTCAAGTCCGGCAACCCGGCCCAGCGCGCCGAGGCCATCGTCAAGGCGACGACCTTCCACGACGACCCCGACGTCATCGCCAAGGTCTCGCGCGGCCTCGGCGAGGCCATGGTCGGCATCAACGTCGACGAGATCGCCCAGCCGCACCGTCTCTCCGAGCGCGGTTGGTGACCTCCGCACTCCCAGCTACACACTGACGTATGCCGCCGTGCCCCACCGGGCGCGGCGGCATACGCGTCCGTGGCCGGGGACTCGCGCCGTGTGCGGTCGTCGGGGCCATGGCACCGAGCACTGCACACCGCGTCTCCGTCCGGGTGCCCGGGCTGGCACGATCGGGTGCGTGAGCGCCACCGGAGCGGAGCTGTCGCGGACCTACTTCGAGCGGGTCGTCGAGCCCCTCGTGCGTGACCACTGGCCCGGGATGCCGTGTGCCGCAGCCCGTCTCGGGAGCGGGTCCGACGTCCTCGGGCTCGACGACGCGATGTCGCGCGACCACGACTGGGGCCTGAGGCTCAACCTCCTCGTCCCGGACGACGTCGTCGTGGCCGTCGACGACCACCTCGCCGAGCAGCTGCCTGCGTCGTTCGCCGGCCACCCCACCCGGTTCGCGACGACGTGGGACCCGGCTGTGCGCCATCGGGTGCAGGTCGAGACGGCCCGCGACCTCGCCGTCTCGCGCCTCGGCGTCGACCCCACCCGCGACCTGACGGTGGACGACTGGTTCTCCCTGACGGGCCAGGCCGTCCTCGAGCTCACCGGGGGAGAGGTCTTCGTCGACGACGTGGGCGAGCTGTCCGGCATACGCCAGCGCCTCGCGTGGTGTCCCGACGACGTCTGGCGCCACGTCGTCGCGACCGACTGGGTCCGGCTCGGGCAGGAGCTGCCCTTCGTCGGCCGGACGGGGGAGTGCGGCGACGACCTCGGCTCGCGGGTCGTCGCGGCGCGGCTGGCCGGGATCGCGATGCACCTGGGCCACCTGCTCGAGCGGCGCTGGCCGCCCTACGCCAAGTGGCTCGGCACGAGCTTCGCCCGGCTGCCCCGGTCCGCGGTCGCCCTCGGACCGCTCGAACGGGCGGTGGCATCGCCTGACTGGCGGCAGCGGGAGGACGGTCTCGTCGAGGCGCTGCGGGTGCTGGCCGTGGTCCAGGGCGAGGTCGGGATGCCCACCGTCGCCGACCCCGTCGAGCCGTTCTGGGACCGGCCCTACCGCGGCGTGCGCGGCGCCGTGGTCGAGGTCCTCGAGGCCAGCGTCACCGACCCGGCCGTGCGCGCGCTGCCCCGAGGAGTCGGCTCCGCCGAGCAGTGGAGCGACAACGTCGACGTGCTGACGGGCGCCGGTCGACGCCGGCCCACCCGATGACGGGCGCAGCACCCATTCACCCGACGATGCGGTCAGGTGACGGCGCCGCGCTCGGCGAACTCGGGACGCTCGAACTCGCGCGCGTCGAGGACCTCCTTGACGTGGACCGCGGCCTGCACCGCGTCCACGTGGGTGACGTAGAGCGGCGCGAAGCCCAGCCGGACGATGTCGGGCTCGCGGAAGTCCCCGATGACACCACGGGCGATGAGGGCCTGCACGACGGCGAACGCCTGGGGGTGGCGCAGTGACACCTGGGACCCCCGGCGCTCCGGCTCGCGCGGCGTCGCCAGCGGGAGGCCGACCCCGAGCGCGTCGAGGGCGTCGATGAAGGTGCTGGTCACCGAGAGCGACGCCGCCCGGACGTCGGCGGGGGAGAGGCCGTCGTAGGCCGTGAGCGCGGCCTCGAGGGCGAGCACCGAGAGCAGGGGCGGGGTCCCGACCCTGGCCCGCGTGATGCCGGGCGCGGGCTCGTAGTCCGGACGCATCTCGAAGGGGTGGGCGTGTCCCTGCCAGCCCGTGAGGGGCTGGTCGAAGTCGTCCTGGTGGCGGGTCGCGACGTAGAGGAAGGCTGGGGCGCCGGGGCCGCCGTTGAGGTACTTGTAGCCGCACCCGACCGCGAGGTCGGCGCCGCCCTCGTCGAGCTCGACCGCGATGACGCCCGCCGAGTGGCAGAGGTCCCAGCAGGCGAGGGCGCCGACGGCATGGGCGGCCTCGGTGATCGCGCGCAGGTCCCAGAGCTCGCCGGTGCGGTAGTCGACGCTCGAGTAGGAGGCGAGCGCGAGGGCGTCACCGATGTCGGCGATGGCGGCCACGGCGTCGCGCGGGTGGACCCGGCGCACCTCGAGGCCGGCCAGCTCGGCCGCGGACTCGGTCATGTAGAGGTCGGTCGGGAAGGAGTCGGGGTCGGTGATCACGACGCTGCGGCCGGGCCGCAGCCGTCCGGCGCCGATGACCGCCTTGAAGAGGTTGACCGACGTCGAGTCGGTCACGACCACCTGGCCGGGAGCGGCACCGACGAGACGGCCGACGCGGTCGCCGACGCGGGTCTGCGCGCCCCACCAGTCGGCCTCGTTCCACGAGCGGATCAAGCGCTCACCCCACTGGCGGTGCATGACGTCGTCGACGACGGCCGGCACCGCGCTCGGCAGGGCGCCCAGCGAGTTGCCGTCGAGGTAGATGACGTCGTCGGGGATGGTGAACAGGTCGCGGGTGCCCCGGAGCGGGGAGGCGGCATCGGCCTGCTCGGCGCGGGCGGTCAGGTCGTCGTGGGTGTGCACCGTCGTCATGGCCGCAACGTATCCGGTGGCATCGTGCCGATGTCAGGGCCGCCTCCGCGGACGTCTGGCATCCGAGACGGTTCTCGCTGCCCGACCCGTGCGGCGTCCGTCACGACGCGCGCTCTACGCTGACCCGGTGAGCACCATCAGCACCATCCCCGGCACGACCGCCGACCCCGCCGCGGACCCTGGCCCCGACCGTCGCGCCGACGCCGTCGGCGTGCCGCGCATCGGCGTCCTCGCCGTCCAGGGCGACGTCCGCGAGCACCTCGCAGCCCTCACCGCGCTCGGCGCCGAGGGCGTCACGGTCCGGCGTCCGGCCGAGGTCGAGGCCATCGACGGCCTCGTCATCCCCGGCGGCGAGTCGACGGTCATGGACAAGCTCGTCCGCGCGTTCGACCTGCGGGAGCCGCTGCTGCGGCGCATCGCCGAGGGCATGCCCGCCTACGGCTCGTGCGCCGGGATGATCATGCTCGCCGACCGCATCGCCGACGCGCGTCCCGACCAGCAGACGCTCGGGGGTCTCGACATCACGGTGCGGCGCAACGCCTTCGGCCGTCAGGTCGACTCCTTCGAGCAGGACCTCGACTACGCCTGGGGCGACCCCTCGACGACGGGCACGGTGCACGCCGTCTTCATCCGCGCCCCATGGGTCGAGCAGGCCGGTCCGGGCGTCGAGGTGCTCGCCCGCGTCAGCGAGGGCCCGGCCGCCGGTAGGATCGTCGCGGTCCGGCAGGGCAACCTCATGGCCACGTCCTTCCACCCCGAGGTGGGGGCCGACCGCCGGATCCACGCCGAGTTCGTCTCGATCGTCAGAGAGCACCGACTCCAGCAGTCGGGTGCACGCCAGTCACCGGAACGCGAGGACACTGCATGAGCGGCCACTCCAAATGGGCCACCACGAAGCACCAGAAGGCGGCCAAGGACGCCAAGCGCGGCAAGCTCTTCGCCAAGCTCATCAAGAACATCGAGGTCGCGGCCCGTCAGGGCGGCGCCGACCCCACCGGCAACCCGACGCTCTACGACGCCATCCAGAAGGCCAAGAAGACGTCGGTGCCCAACGACAACATCGACCGCGCCGTCAAGCGCGCGTCGGGTGCCGAGGCGGGCGCGGCCGACTGGCAGACGATCATGTACGAGGGCTACGCCCCCAACGGTGTCGCCGTGCTCATCGAGTGCCTCACCGACAACCGCAACCGGGCTGCCGCCGAGGTGCGCACTGCGCTGACGCGCAACGGCGGCCAGCTCGCCGACCCGGGCTCCGTGTCCTACGTCTTCAACCGCAAGGGTGTCGTGACCGTCCTCAAGGACGCCGGCTCCGAGGACGACATCCTCGAAGTGGTGCTCGAGGCGGGTGCCGAGGAGGTCAACGACAACGGTGACACGTGGGAGATCATCTCCGAGGCCACCGACTTCGTCGCGGTCCGCAAGGCGATCCAGGACGCCGGCATCGACTACGAGTCCGCCGAGGCGTCGTTCGTCCCGAACCTCCAGGTCCCGCTCGACCTCGACGGCGCGAAGAAGATGATCCGCGTCATCGAGGCGCTCGAGGACAGCGACGACGTGCAGAACGTCTTCGCCAACGGCGACATCCCCGACGACGTCCTCGCACAGCTCGACGACGAGGACTGACCGCGCCGAGGGCTCGTGCGCCCGAGGTTCGACGAGGAGGCACGCCGAGACCGGCGTGCCTCCCGTCCTTTCGGGGGAGGCCCGTTAGCGTTGTCCCGAACACCTGTTCGGATCGTCCAGAGCCCCACGCCCCAGGGAGGTATGCCGTGCGCGTCCTCGCGGTCGACCCCGGGCTCACCCGCTGCGGCGTCGGCGTCGTCGACGGAGTCCCGGGGCGCAAGCTGTCGCTGGTCGAGGTCGGGGTCATCCGCACGCCGTCCGGCGACCCCACCCCGAAGCGCCTCGTCGCCGTCGAGGACGAGATGCGCCAGTGGTTCGCGCGGCACCGTCCCGAGGCCGTGGCCATCGAGCGTGTCTTCGCCGACACCAACGTCTCCACCGTGATGGGCACCGCTCAGGTGACCGGGATCGTCATGATCATGGCCGAGCGGCTCGGCCTGCCCGTCACCCTCCACACACCCACCGAGGTCAAGGCCGCCGTCAGCGGCAGCGGCCGCGCCGACAAGGCGCAGGTGACGACGATGGTGACCCGGCTCCTCGGGCTCGACACCCCGCCCAAGCCCGCCGACGCCGCCGACGCGCTCGCCCTCGCGATCTGCCACGTGTGGCGCGGAGGCACGCAGAGCCGCCTCGAGGAGGCGCGGCTCGAGGTGCTCGCGCGCACGGGCAACCGGGGGAGCGGCATACCCCGTCGGGTCCCGCCGGGGGCCGCCCCACCGCTGCAGCGGCTGCGCGCCGCGACCACCCAGCCCACCCGCACCGGCCAGACCGCCCGACCCCACCCTGGAGCCCAGCCCCGATGATCGCCTCGCTCTCCGGCACCGTCCTCAAGGTCGGCCTCGACTCGGTCGTGGTCGGCGTCGGCGGTGTCGGCATGCTCGTCCACACCACCCCGGCCACGGCGACGTCCGTGCGCCTGGGCCAGCCCACCGAGCTCGCCACCAGTCTCGTCGTGCGCGAGGACTCGCTGACGCTCTACGGCTTCGCCACCGACGACGAGAAGCACGTCTTCGAGACCGTCCAGACCGTGTCCGGGGTCGGTCCCCGCCTCGCGCTGGCCGTGCTGGCGGTCCACTCGCCCGACGCCGTCCGGGTCGCGCTGGGCACCGGCGACCTCGTCGCGCTGACCAAGGTCCCGGGCATCGGCAAGAAGGGGGCAGAGCGGATGGTCCTCGAGCTCAAGGACAAGCTCGGCGCCCTGCCAGGCTCGGCCGGCCAGAGCGACCACGTCCACCTCGACACCGGCGAGGCGTGGCGCGAGCAGGTCAGGGAGGCGCTCGTCGGACTCGGATGGACCGTGCGCCAGGCCGACGACGCGCTCGACAAGATCGCGCCGATCGCGGCCGACGGCGCCGGGGTGTCGGCACTGTTGCGGGCCGCGCTGCAGGAGCTCGGCCGATGAGCGTCGACCGCTCCTGGGAGCTCGACACCGGGGCCGAGCCGGACGTCTGGGACGACGGCTCCTTCGACGCGACGGCACGCATCGTCGACGCGGCCGGCGACACCGACGAGCGACAGGTCGAGGCCGCGCTGCGTCCCAAGCGACTCGACGACTTCCCCGGACAGACCCGCGTCCGCGACCAGCTGGGACTCGTCCTCAAGGCGGCCAAGCGTCGTGGCACGCCGCCCGACCACGTGCTGCTCTCGGGCCCGCCCGGGCTCGGCAAGACCACCCTGGCGATGATCGTCGCCGGTGAGCTCGAGCAGCCCATCCGCATCACCTCGGGCCCCGCGATCCAGCACGCCGGCGACCTCGCGTCGGTCCTCTCGTCGCTCGCCGAGGGGGAGGTGCTCTTCCTCGACGAGATCCACCGGATGTCGCGCTCGGCCGAGGAGATGCTCTACCTCGCGATGGAGGACTTCCGGGTCGACGTCATCATCGGCAAGGGTCCCGGCGCGACGGCCATCCCGCTCGAGCTGCCGCCCTTCACCGTCGTCGGTGCGACGACACGTGCCGGGCTGCTGCCCGCGCCGCTCCGCGACCGCTTCGGCTTCACCGGCCACCTCGACTACTACGCCGCGGCCGACCTCGTCACGATCCTGCACCGTTCGGCACGCCTGCTCGGGCTCGACGCCGATGAGGACGGCATCCGCGAGATCGCCCTGAGATCCCGCGGCACGCCGCGCATCGCCAACCGCCTGCTGCGCCGGGTCCGCGACTGGGCCCAGGTGCACGGCGAGGACCGCGTCACTCACTCCGCGTCGCGTCAGGCGCTCGAGCTCTTCGACGTCGACGAGCGCGGTTTGGACCGCCTTGACCGAGCCGTGCTGGAGGCGCTCTGCCGCCGCTTCAACGGCGGGCCCGTAGGCCTCTCGACCCTCGCCGTCGCCGTGGGCGAGGAGCCCGACACCGTCGAGACGGTCGCCGAGCCCTACCTCGTGCGCGAGGGCTTCATGGTCCGCACCCCCCGTGGCCGGGCCGCCTCGAGCCTCGCCTGGGAGCACCTGGGCCTGACCCCACCGCACGACTCGCAGGCCCTCTGGACCGCCACCCTGCCCATCGACGAGGCCGGCGGCGCGCGATTCGACGCCTGAGGCCGGGCCCGGCGTGGTCGCGCGGCCGGCACCGAGCGCGACCAAAACGTGACCCGCGCACGCTGCGGAACCGTTCCGTCTTGGTCTGACAAACTGCACCGGCGCACGTAGACTCCTGCGGGCACCATCGCCGCTGCCGCGGCACCATCCGGTGCTCCCGGTCGTTGACGCGACAGCCGACCCGATCAACGGGTCGTGGCGCGCCTGCGCGCTGACCGGACGAAGACACGAAGGACTGAGCTGACATGAACAACAACGGGGCCCTCTCGTTGCTGATTTTCGCCCTGCCCCTGCTGCTGCTGGGCTGGCTGTTCTTCTCCCAGAACAAGCGGATGAAGCAGATGCGCAACTTCAGCTCGTCGCTCGAGGTCGGAGACGCCGTCGTCACCTCGTCGGGCATCTACGGCACGATCAAGCACCTCGACGACAGCAGCGCGTGGCTCGAGATCGCCGAGGGCACGACCGTCCGGTTCGACCGGCGAGCCCTGGCGATGAAGCAGGCCGACGTGGCTGCCGCCGATGCGGCAGCCGCTGGTTCGCCCGCCCACGACGCCCCCGTCGACGACGCGCCGGGTGCGAACCCGGGTTCCCACCAGAACGGTCAGTGAGGGTTTCGTGGCACGCAGCTCCACCAAGAAGTCGGCGAGACGGAGCCTCCTGGCGCTCGTCGTCATCATCCTCGCCCTCGGCGGTCTCGCCGCCGGCCTGACGAAGTGGGCCGACGGGTCGATGAACCCTCGCCTCGGGCTCGACCTCGAGGGCGGCACGGAGCTCGTGCTCCAGCCCCAGCTCAACGGCACCGAGACCATCAGCGAGGGCCAGGTCAACCGCGCGGTCGACATCATCCGCCAGCGCATCGACGCCAACGGCGTCTCCGAGGCCGAGATCACGACGCAGGGCGGCCGCAGCATCGTCGTGGCGATCCCCGGCCAGCCGACGGCCGAGCAGCTCGACGCGCTGAAGAAGCCCTCTCAGCTGCGCTTCCGCGCCGTCTACGTGCAGGCGCTCGACCCCAACGCCAGCCAGGCCAACCCGAGCGGCACGCCGACCGGGACGTCCACCGGCACGGCGACGCCTTCCGGCACCGCGACCGGCACGGGCACGCCGAAGGCCACGAGCACTGCGACGCCCTCGACGTCCGCGACCGCCCAGAACGGCGTCGTCCCCGACGCGCTGCGCGCCGCCACGACCCCGGTGACCCCGACGCCGTCGGCCACGCCGTCGGGCACGGCGACGACGCCGGCACCTGCCGCCACCGAGGCCCCCGCGCCGACGGCCGCGCAGACCGAGGCCGCCATCAAGACGCAGGTGAGCACCGGCCTCGTCGGGCTCGGCTGGGACAAGGCCAAGGCCGACGCAGCTGCGACGAAGGTCGCCAAGGAGTACACCGCGCTCGACTGCTCGGCTCCCGGGGCGGTCGACAAGATCCAGGACGACCCGGCCCAGCCCATCGCCACGTGCGGCGAGGACCGTGTCACCAAGTACGTCCTCGGCCCGAGCGAGATCGACGGCAGCGAGATCGCCGACGCCACGAGCGGCTACCAGCCCGGCCCCAACGGTCAGCCGACCTCCATCGTCGAGGTCGCACTGTCCTTCAAGGACGCCGGCAAGGCCAAGTTCGCGGCCGTGACCAAGCGCCTCTACGGCCTGCAGTCCCAGCCGCCGCTCGACCAGTTCGCCGTCGTGCTCGACAAGGCCGTCATCACGGCACCGCAGGCCCGCGCCGTCATCACCGACGGTCGGGCCTCGATCACCGGCTCGTTCACCATCGACTCGGCCAAGCAGCTCGCCGAACAGCTGAAGTTCGGTGCCCTCCCGATCTCCTTCGCCCTGCAGACGCAGGACAACATCACGCCCCAGCTCGGTGAGGAGCAGCTGCGCATCGGCCTGCTGGCCGGCTTCATCGGCCTGCTGCTCGTCGTCATCTACTCGCTGCTCCAGTACCGCGCGCTCGGCCTCGTCACGGTCGCCTCGCTCGTCGTGGCCTCCGTCATCACCTACCTCGCGGTGACGGTCCTCGGTACGACGCACGGCTTCCGCCTGACGATGGCCGGGGTGACGGGTCTCATCGTGGCCATCGGTGTCACGGCCGACAGCTTCATCGTCTACTTCGAGCGCATCCGCGACGAGGTGCGTGACGGTCGCCCGCTCGTGGCTGCCGTCGAGACCGGGTGGAAGCGCGCCCGCCGCACGATCATCGCGGCCGACGGCGTCAACTTCATCGCGGCCGGGGTGCTGTACTTCCTCGCCTCGAGCAACGTCCGGGGCTTCGCGTTCACGCTGGGACTGACAACGCTCATCGACCTGCTCGTCGTCATCCTCTTCACGCACCCCACGGTGCAGCTGCTGGCCCGCACGAAGTTCTTCGGCGGCGGCCACAAGTGGTCGGGTCTCGACCCGGAGCGCCTCGGCGCCAAGGAGGCGGTCCGCTACCGCGGCCGCGGCCAGTTCGGGGCACCCGGCGTCCAGCGCCCGCCCGCCACCGTGGGCTCGGCCCGCGTCGCCGATGGGAAGGCCCAGGCATGATCAACTTCGCCCAGGTCGGCAACGACCTCTACACCGGCAAGCGCTCGATCGAGTTCATCAAGCGCCAGAAGACGTGGTACGCCATCTCGGCGGTGCTCATCGTCCTCGCACTCGTCGGCATCTTCGTCAAGGGCCTGAACTTCGGCATCGAGTTCAGCGGTGGCTCGGAGTTCCGCGTCCAGGGCGTGTCCAACAGCCAGGGCTACGAGGAGAAGGCCCAGACCGCCATCGCCAACGCCGGCATCGAGGGCAACGTCGTCACGACGATCGTCGGCCAGGACACCGTCCGCGTGCAGTCCGAGGCTGCGGCCGACCGCACCGACGAGGCCAGCACCGCACTCGCCCAGCAGTTCGGCGTCGACAAGGGCGCGGTCAGCGCGTCGCTCATCGGTCCGAGCTGGGGGCAGTCGGTCAGCCAACAGGCGATCCGGGGACTCATCGTCTTCCTCGTCATCGTGACGGCGGTCATGGCGCTGTACTTCCGCACCTGGAAGATGGCCGTGTCGGGTCTCGTGGCCCTGCTGCACGACCTCGTCATCACGGTCGGCATCTACGCGCTCTTCGGCTTCGAGATCACGCCCTCGTCGATGATCGGGTTCCTCACGATCCTCGGGTACTCGCTCTACGACACCGTCGTCGTCTTCGACAAGGTGCGTGAGAACACCGCGGACGCGTTCCGGACGAAGCGCATGACGTACTCCGCGGCGGCCAACCTCGCGGTCAACCAGACGCTGGTCCGCTCGATCAACACGACCGTCGTCGCGTTGCTGCCGATCGCGGCCGTCCTCTTCGTCGGCTTCACGCTGCTCGGCCCGGGCACGCTGCTCGACCTGTCGCTCGCCCTCTTCATCGGCATCGCGGTCGGTGCCTACTCGTCGATCTTCATCGCGACCCCGCTGCTCGTCGACCTGCGTCGCAACGAGCCCGCCGTCCGTGAGCTCGACAAGTACGTCGCGCGCCACGGTGCCAGGCAGGGGGCCACCGCAGCATCCGGTGTGGCCGAGCCGGCCTACGTCGGCGCGGACGCCACCGGTGCTGCTGCCGACGACGGCGCCGACTCCCCGGTCGACGGCGCACCGCGTCCCGTGCACAAGTACGCCCAGGCCGGACCGCGCAACCAGCCCAAGCGCGCGCCGAAGTCGCGACGCTGACGGCGGGGCCGCATCCGCGGCCCCGCCTCCGCAGGCGGTTCGTGCACCGCCCGTTCGACCACCTCAGGAGACGGCGTGAGCCAGATCAGTGACCTCGTCGCGAGCAAGCTGCGTGACATCCCGGACTTCCCCAAGCCCGGGGTCCTCTTCAAGGACTTCACCCCGCTCATCGCCGACGGTGCCGCCCTCGGCGAGCTCGTCCGCGACATCGCCCAGCGGTATGCCGGTCAGGTCGACGTCGTCGTCGGCATCGAGGCCCGCGGCTTCATCCTCGGCGCGGCCGTGGCCTACGAGCTCGGCCTCGGCATGGTGCCCGTGCGCAAGGCCGGCAAGCTGCCGGGGGAGACCCTCAAGGAGTCCTACGCGCTCGAGTACGGCACGGCCGAGATCGAGGTGCACACCGACGCCTTCGAGCCGGGCCAGCGCGTGCTCGTCCTCGACGACGTGCTCGCCACCGGAGGCACCGCCGAGGCGTGCGCCCAGCTCGTCGAGCGGGCCGGTGCCACGGTCACCGCGATCGAGGTCGTCCTCGAGCTGGCCTTCCTCGACGGACGCAAGCGCCTCGTGGGCCGGCCGGTCAACGCCATCCTCACCGTCTGATCACAGAGGGACCGCCTAGACTCTCTGCATGAGCGAGGACGTCCGCAACGAGCTGTCCACCCCGTCGCGGGTGCGCGCCCGTTTCGCCCGGTTCGGGGCGACCCGGCCGGCGGGCAACCCCGTGCTCGAGCCGCTCATGACGGCAGTTCGCCAGAACCACCCGAAGGCCGACCTCTCGGTCATCGAGCGGGCGTATGCCGTCGCCGAGAGCGCCCACGAGGGCCAGATGCGCAAGAGCGGCGACGCCTACATCACGCACCCGCTCGCCGTCACGACGATCCTCGCCGAGCTCGGCATGACGCCGCCCACCCTCGCGGCGGCGCTGCTGCACGACACCGTCGAGGACACGGCGTACGGCCTCGACGAGCTGCGCCACGACTTCGGTGACGAGATCGCCATGCTCGTCGACGGCGTCACCAAGCTCGACAAGGTCACCTACGGCGAGGCCGCGCAGGCCGAGACCGTCCGCAAGATGGTCATCGCGATGGCGCGCGACATCCGGGTCCTCGTCATCAAGCTCGCCGACCGGCTGCACAACGCCCGCACGTGGCGCTACGTCAGCCCCGAGTCGGCCAAGCGCAAGGCCAACGAGACGCTCGAGATCTACGCCCCGCTCGCGCACCGGCTCGGCATGAACACCATCAAGTGGGAGCTCGAGGACCTCTCGTTCGCGACGCTCTACCCGAAGGTCTACGACGAGATCGTGCGTCTCGTCGCCGAGCGCGCGCCGGCCCGCGAGGAGTACCTCGCCGGGGTGCGCACCCAGGTCACCGAGGACCTCACGGCCGCCAAGATCAAGGCCGTCGTCACCGGCCGGCCCAAGCACTACTACTCCGTGTACCAGAAGATGATCGTGCGGGGCCGCGACTTCGAGGAGATCTACGACCTCGTCGCCGTCCGCGTCCTCGTCGACACGGTGCGCGACTGCTACGCGGCGCTGGGCGCCCTTCACTCGCGGTGGAACCCGGTCCCGGGCCGGTTCAAGGACTACATCGCGATGCCGAAGTTCAACATGTACCAGTCGCTGCACACGACGGTCATCGGACCCCAGGGCAAACCGGTCGAGATCCAGATCCGCACGCACACGATGCACCGCCGCGCCGAGTACGGCGTCGCCGCGCACTGGAAGTACAAGGACCAGAGCAACGGCGGCGGCCCCGCGCGTCCCGGCGAGATCACGCCGCAGAACGACATGGCCTGGCTGCGCCAGCTGCTCGACTGGCAGCGCGAGACCGAGGACCCGGGCGAGTTCCTCGACTCGCTGCGCTTCGAGATGGGCAGCAGCGAGGTCTACGTCTTCACCCCGAAGGGCTCGGTCGTCGCGCTGCCGATGGGCGGCACGCCCGTCGACTTCGCGTATGCCGTCCACACCGAGGTCGGGCACCACTGCATCGGCGCGCGCGTCAACGGGCGCCTCGTGCCCCTCGAGTCGACCCTCGAGAACGGCGACGTCGTCGAGGTGCTGACGTCCAAGGCCGACGGCGCCGGCCCGTCGCGCGACTGGCTCCAGTTCGTCAAGAGTCCCCGGGCCCGCAACAAGATCAAGCAGTGGTTCTCCAAGGAGCGCCGCGAGGAGGCCATCGAGGCCGGCAAGGACTCGATCGCCAAGGCGCTGCGCAAGCAGAACCTCCCGCTCCAGCGGCTCATGAGCCACGAGTCGATGACCGCTGTCGCGACCGACCTGCGCTACCAGGACATCGAGGCGCTGTACGCCGCGGTGGGCGAGGGACACGTCTCGGCGCAGCACGTCGTCGGCAAGGTCGTCGCGTCGATGGGTGGCGTCGACGGCGCCACCGAGGACCTCGCCGAGGCCACGGTCCCGACGCGGGCAGCGAGCCGGCGCAAGCCGGGCGACCCCGGTGTCGTCGTCGTCGGCACGGCGGACGTGTGGGTCAAGCTCGCCAAGTGCTGCACCCCCGTGCCGGGTGACCCGATCATCGGTTTCGTGACGCGCGGCAACGGCGTCTCGGTGCACCGCGTCGACTGCACCAACGCCGACCAGCTGACGGCCAACCCGGAGCGGCTCATCGACGTCGAGTGGGCCCCGAGCTCCGCCAGCGTCTTCCTCGTGCAGCTGCAGGTCGAGGCCCTCGACCGCAACCGCCTCCTCAGCGACGTGACCCGCGTCCTGTCGGACCAGCACGTCAACATCCTGTCGGCATCGGTCCAGACGTCGCGCGACCGGGTGGCCATCTCCCGCTTCACCTTCGAGATGGGGGACCCGGCGCACCTCGACCACGTCATGCAGGCGGTCCGCAAGATCGACGGGGTCTTCGACGTCTACCGTGTCAACGGCGGCAAGTCGACGATGTAGCCGTCGGCGTCTGGACACCGCACCACGCGCCACGCAAAAGGGCCCATCCGAGGAGATCGCTTGCCGGGTGGGCCCTTTCGTGGGTGGGGCTGGTCGTCAGCCGCCGAACTCGGCGACGCCGGCGCGGGCCTGGTCGAGCCAGACCTGACGCGCGTCGAGCGCCTCGCGGGCCTTCTTGATCTTGCTCGCGCTGCCGGACGCCTCGGCCTTGGCGAGGTCGTCCTGCAGGTCCGCGACGGCACGCTCGAGCTGGTCGACCATGGCCCGGGCACGGGCCGCGACCTCGGGGTTGCTCGACTTCCACTTGCGGTCCTCGGCGTCCCGCACGGTCTGCTCGACGCGGCGCATGGCCTTCTCGACGCGCTCCATGTCGGACCGCGGGACCTTGCCGGCGGCATCCCACTTGTCCTGGATGACGCGCAGCTGGCCCTTGGCCTTCTCGAGGTCGGTCACGGGCAGGATCGCCTCTGCCTCGACGAGCAGGGCCTCCTTGACGGTCAGGTTGCCGCGGTACTGCTCCTCCTCGGCGGCGACGACCTCGTCCTTCGCCGTGAAGAAGGTGTCCTGCGCAGCCTTGAAGCGCGCCCACAGCTTGTCGTCGTCGGACCTGCTGGCCCGACCGGCGCGGCGCCACTCGTCCATGAGGCGCTTGAACGCCCCTGCGGTGGCAGCCCAGTCGGTGCTCGTCGCGAGCTTCTCGGCCTCGGCGACGAGCCGCTCCTTGGCACCCTTGGCGTCGGCGTGCTGCGCGTCGAGCCCGGCGAAGTGGCTGCGTCGTGCCTTGTCGAAGCCGTTGCGGGCGCTGCTGAAACGCTGCCACAGGTTCGACTCCGTCTCGCGGTCGAGGCGGGTGGCGGAGCGCTGGTGCGCCTTCCACTCGTCGAGCAGCTCACGCATCCGGGCGCCGCTCGTCTTCCACTGGATCCGGTTCTCCGGCTGGCCGGCGATCGACTCGGCCTCGGCCACGATCTTCTCGCGCTCGGCCGTGGCGGCCAGCCGCGCCTCGGCGCGGTGCTGCTGCTCGACGTTGCGCTTGGCGGCGAGGCCGGACTGGATCTCGTCGAGCTTGGTGGCGAGGGCGTCGAGGTCGCCGACGACGGTCGCGTCCTTGACCTGTGCCGCGAGGGTCTTGAGGCCCTCACCGACGTCCTTCGACGGGACCTCGGGCTGCGACAGGCGCTGCTCGAGCAGCACCGCCGACGCGAAGAGCTCGTCGTACTTGCGCGCGAAGTAGGTCAGTGCCTCCTGGTCGCTCGCGCCGGGATAGGAGCCGACCTCCTGCTCCTCGCCGTCCTTGGTGCGGACGTAGACCGTGCCGTTCTCGTCGACGCGTCCGAACGCCGCCGAGGCCGAGTGGTCGGTCGTGATCGGCGCCGGCGCGGCGGGAGTGACCGTCGGGTGCGGGACGGCCTTGGCGAGTGCCGCCGGCGTCGGGATCGACGTGGGCTTGGGGATGCTCCCCGGGGACGGCGCAGCGGGTGCCGCGACCTCCTCGCCCTCCGGGCCCTCCGTGGGCGCTGCGGTCTCCGCCGGCGCTGCTGTATCCGACGGCGCCGCGCTCTCGCCGGCGTCACCGGACTCGGTGCTGCTGACCGACGCCACGGCCTCCGCGGTCTCGACCGCGGCCGCTGCCGGCTCGTCTGCCGTCGCCGCGACGGGCTCGGCCACGGCTGGCTCGCTGGCCTCGGGCGTGGCGACGGGCGCCTCGGCCGCTGCCTCCGGCGGGGTGCCGGCAGGCTCGGCGCTCTCCGGCTCTGACACCGCGACCGGCTCGGGCTCGACGACGGACTCGACGACGGGAGCGGCCTCGGCGTCAGCCTCGACGCTCTCGGTCGTGTCGCCGGACTCGGTGGCCTCCACCGAGGCGACGGCCTCGGCTGTCTCGGTCGTCGCCGCAGGCTCGGACGGGATGGAAGCGTCGGCCGTGTCGACCGGCGCGGTGTCGTCGACCGTCTCGACGGTGTCGGCCGTGTCGGCCGGCTTGGTGTCGTCGACCGCCTCGACGGTGTCGACGGTGTCGGCGGTGTCGGCGTTATCGGCCGCCGGTTCGACCGCGGCCTCGCTGGGCTGCTCCTCCGTCACGGTGGCGGTGGTGTCGTCCGGCTCGGGCTGCTTGATGTCGGTCATGCCTTCTTCTCCGTCACGCTGACGCTGAGGATGCTGATCGGGGAGACGGGGGTTCCGTCCGTCGGGCTGGGGGGCAGGGCCTTGTTCGCGGCGATCTTGTCGACGATGTCGAGGCCCTTGGTCACCTTCCCGAAGATCGTGTAGCCACCGCCGTCGGTGGGCAACTGGGTTTCCTTGTAGGTGATGAAGAACTGGCCGCCGTTGCTGTTCGGGTCGGAGGTGCGCGCCATGGCGAGCACACCGGTGGGGTACTTCCCGTCCTTGGGCGCGTTCTCGATGCCGAAGGTGTAGCCCGGGCCGCCCTGACCGGTGCCGGTGGGGTCGCCGCACTGCAGGACGTAGATGCCCTCGGTCGTGACGCGGTGGCACGGGCTCGGGGCCCAGAAGCCGGTCTTGGCCAGATTGAWGAACGAGGCGACGGTCTGCGGCGCCTTCGTCCCGTCGAGCTCGAAGGTGAGGTCGCCGCACGTGGTCTTGACCGTCGCGACGAAGGTCTTGCCGGCAGCCGTGGCCTTGGCCGGGACCTGCTTCTGCTGCTTCGGGGTGGTCTGGTTCGCCGGGGGAGCGGTGCAGCCGGCCGCGAGCTTCTGGCCTGCAGCGAGCCCGCCCGAGCTCGTCGGGGTGCTCGCAGGGGTCGTCGACCCGGCCGCGGGGGTGGCGGTGTCGGAGCTGCCGACGAGCTTGGGCACGACGATGGCCGCAGCGATGACGAGGATGACCGCGAGGATCACACCGAAGACCTGCTTGTCGCGCGTCGAGTCGCTCACCGGCGGCTTGGCGGTCTTCTGCTGTTCCTCGTGGCGGCGGCGCGCACGTGCGCGTTCCTGCTCTTTGGTCACGAACCTCTCCTCGTACGGGCCACATGGGCTGTCCCCGGGCGTTCGGTCATTTTATGGAACGACTGCGGCGCGCACGCAGCGGGACGGGTCACGAGTCCGTGACATCTCCCCTCCGGCGCGCGGATTTGCGCCCGGAAGCCCTGCGGACGGCATACCCAGTGTGTCGGTCCTGAGTCCCGAGGGCGTATGCCGTCCGCCTCGGTGGGGGTGCGTCGCTAGGCTCCCAGCGTGCTGACCATTGCCTTCCCCGCCCAGGCGTTCGACACCAACTGCTACGTGCTCGCCGCGGGTGCCGGGGAGGAGTGCGTCATCGTCGATCCCGGGATCGGCGTGGAGGAGACGCTGCGCGAGGTGCTGACGGAGCACCGGCTGAGGCCGGCCGCGGTGCTGCTCACGCACGGTCACGTCGACCACGTCTACTCGGTGACCCCCGTCTGCGGCGCCGACACGGCTGCCTACATCCACGCGGACGACCGCTACCGCCTGCACGACCTGCTCGGACGCAGCAACCCGGGCCTCGTCGCGATGCTCGAGCAGCAGTTCGGCGCCGCGGCGACGTGGACCGAGCCGACCAACGTCGTCGAGATCACCGACGGCACCCGGCTGACGCTCGCGGGCATGGAGTTCGACGTGCTCCACGCCCCCGGCCACACCGAGGGCTCGGTCATGTTCGGCATCGACCGGGTGCCCGACGGCATCCGGGACCAGGTCGACGTCGACCGGACGATGGTGACCGGTGACGTGCTCTTCGCCGGCTCGGTGGGCCGCACCGACCTGCCGGGCGGCGACTCGGCCGCGATGCAGCGCAGCCTGCGTGACGTCGTGCTGCCGCTGCCTGACACGACGCTCGTGCTGCCCGGCCACTACCAGGCGACGACCATGGCCCACGAACGCGCCACCAACCCCTACCTGAGAGACTTGCCCGCGTGAGCACCCCGCAGACCAAGGCCGCCAAGGTCATGCCGATCAGCGGCTTCCCCGAGTACCTCCCGTCCGAGCGCATCGTCGAGCAACACTTCCTCGACGTCATCCGGGAGACCTTCGAGCTGCACGGTTTCTCCTCGGTCGAGACCCGGTCCATCGAGCCGATCGAGCGACTCAGCGCGCAGGGCGAGGACGCCGACAAGGAGATCTACGCCGTGTCGCGCCTGGCCGGCGGCAGCGACGACGACGCGCGCTGGGGCCTGCACTTCGACATGACCGTGCCGTTCGCGCGCTACGTCCTCGAGAACGCCGGCAAGCTCGCCTTCCCCTTCCGCCGCTACCAGATCCAGAAGGCGTGGCGTGGGGAGCGACCCCAGGAGGGGCGCTACCGCGAGTTCACCCAGGCAGACATCGACGTCGTCGACGTGGGGCAGCTCTCGCCGCACTTCGAGGCCGAGATGCCGCTCGTCATCGCCGACGTCTTCAGCCGGTTCCCGGTGGGCGACTTCGTCATCCAGGTCAACGACCGCAAGATCCCCAACGGCTTCTACCAGGGCATCGGCATCACCGACGTCATCGGGACGCTGCGCATCGTCGACAAGCTCGACAAGATCGGCCCGGAGAAGGTCAAGGTGCTCCTCGTCGAGTCGGGCACGACGGACGAGCAGGCCGACCAGTGCCTCGCCCTCGCCGCGATCCGCTCGGCCGACCTCGGCTTCGTCGAGCAGGTCCGGGCCCTCGGCGTCGAGCACCCGCTCCTCGACGAGGGGATCGATTCCCTGGCCAACGTCATCCGCACCGGCATGGCCCACGCCCCCGGCAAGCTCGTCGCCGACCTGCGCATCGCGCGCGGCCTCGACTACTACACCGGCACCGTCTACGAGACCCAGTTCGTCGGGCACGAGTCGTGGGGGTCGTTCTGCTCCGGCGGCCGCTACGACGCCCTCGCCAGCGACGGGAAGAACACCTATCCGGGTGTCGGCATCTCCATCGGCGTGACCCGCATCCTCGGCCTGCTCATCGGCCGCGGGCTCGTCACCGCGTCACGCTCGACGCCTGCCGCCGTGCTCATCGCCCTGACCGACGACGAGTCGCGCGAGGGTGCGGTCGCCGTGGCCACGGCCCTGCGCCGCCGCGGGATCGCTTGCGAGGTCGCACCGTCGGCAGCCCGCTTCGGCAAGCAGATCCGCTACGCGGAGCGTCGCGGCATCCCCTACGTGTGGTTCCCCGGGGCGGGGGAGTCCGGCGACGAGGTCAAGGACATCCGCAGCGGCGAACAGGTCCCGGCCACCGCCGACGCGTGGACCCCGCCGGCTGACGACCTCGTGCCGCAGGTCACGCGAGCCGACTGACCCGACTGACCCGAGGTGCGCGACCGACCGCGTGCGGAGGTCAGGTGCCGGGCGGCGGCCGCAGGCCCTGGTCGCGCAGCTCGAGCAGGGCGAGCTCCCGGATGACCTCACGGTCCTGGCGGCGCCAAGCACCCGCCGGGTCGTCGGAGACGCGGGCCAGCGCGCGCATCGGCTGCGTCGCCATGGCGCGGAGCGCGAAGAGGTCGAGGTCCTCTCCGGCGTCGATGAAGCGCTGCGACTGGGTCGCGTTGCGCACGAAGCGAACCCGGACGTAGAGCCAGACCACGAGGACGAGGACGATCGGCACGAGCGCCAGGGCGATCCCGAGCCCGAGGGCGAGCGTGTCGACCGTGTCGGCCATCGACGTCCCGGCCTGCTGCAGCGTCGTGCCGGACCCGGCGGCCTGGGTCAGCCACGTCTTCAGCTGGTCACCCACGAGCGGCAGCTGCCCGGCCTGGTCGCCCGCGCCGGTGAGGGCCCCGTTGACCGACTTTCCGGCCGACGTGATCGAGTCCGCAGGGGCACGCAGCTGCTCGACCGTGTCGTGGACCTGGCGACCGGCATACACCCAGAGGCCGATCCACAGGAGCATGAGCACGTCGGACAGCAGCTGTCGGGTGCGTCGGGCGGGGGTGTCTGCGTAGAGCTTCACGGGCCCATGTTGGCGAAGACGACGACGAAGAACACGACGAGGGCTATGAAAGCGGCGAATCCTCCCACCAGGGAGGCCACGAGGAAGCCCCCCGCGAACGAGCGAAGTGCCGGGAGAGCCGTGGCCGCCGCGGCGACCGCGAGGCCGATCACGAGCAGCACGAACGCCTCGGGTGGCTCCACGCCCTGGAAGATCGGCCCCCAGACGGCTGCCACGGCGAAGAGCACGCCGGCGACGACGCCCTGGCGCCGCGTCAGCACCATGCCGGGCCCGCCCGGCCGCCACCGCGAGGGCCTACGCCGCCTCGGCGGCCGTGAACCGGCCGGCGCCACCGGCCAGCTGTATCCCTCCTGCGCCGGCGGATCGGTCACGGCCCCTCCTTCTCCGAGCTCGTCGGCCGCGCATGGCGGTGACCACACTGTGGCACGAGGCCGGGCCGGTCAGCGGCAGTTGCAGGAGGTCGTGACCGGGCCGTGACACCCATGGATACAGTGGGCTCGCGGCCCCTGCGGGCCCCTTCTCACCACGGCAACGGCGCCATGGTCGAGTCAGTCCGGAAGGAAGTGCAGCAGCATGAAGGTCGGCATCCCCCGCGAGGTCAAGAACCACGAGTACCGCGTGGCCATCACCCCCTCAGGCGTCCACGAGCTCACCGAGAACGGTCACGACGTCATCGTGGAGAAGGACGCCGGCGTCGGTTCGCAGATCAGCGACGACGACTACGTCGCGGCAGGCGCCCGCATCCTCGGTTCCGCCGACGACGTCTGGGGCGAGGCGGAGATGGTGCTCAAGGTCAAGGAGCCCGTGGCCGAGGAGTACCACCGGATGCGCGAGGGCCTGACCCTCTTCACGTACCTGCACCTCGCGGCCGACAAGCCGCTCACCGAGGAGCTCGTCAAGCGCAAGGTCACCGGCATCGCCTACGAGACCGTGCAGCTGCCGTCCGGGGCCCTGCCGCTGCTCTACCCGATGTCCGAGGTGGCCGGCTGTCTCGCCCCGCAGGTCGGTGCCCACGCGCTGATGCGCGCCCAGGGCGGCCGTGGCGTGCTCATGGGCGGCGTCGGTGGCGTGGCCAACGCCAAGGTCGTCATCCTCGGTGCCGGCGTGTCGGGCCAGAACGCCGCCAACATCGCGCTCGGCATGGGTGCCGACGTCACGCTGCTCGACACCGACCTCGACAAGCTGCGGATGTCCTTCTGGCGCTACGAGAACCAGGTCCACGGCCTCGCCTCCAACCGCCTCACGGTGCAGCAGCAGGTCCAGGAGGCCGACATGGTCATCGGGGCCGTGCTCATCCCCGGTGCGGCCGCCCCCAAGCTCGTCTCCAACGAGCTCGTGTCCCAGATGAAGCCGGGCTCCGTGCTCGTCGACATCGCGATCGACCAGGGTGGGTGCTTCGAGGACAGCCACGCGACGACGCACGCCGACCCCACCTACACGGTGCACAACTCGGTCTTCTACTGCGTCGCGAACATGCCCGGCGCCGTGCCCAACACGTCCACCTACGCGCTGACGAACTCGACGCTGCCGTATGCCGTGAAGCTCGCCAACCAGGGGTGGCGCGACGCGCTGCGCGCCGACCACGCGCTCGGACTCGGTCTCAACACGCACGACGGGCACGTCACCTACGCCGGCGTCGCGGAGGCCCATGGCATGACGTCGGTCGGTCTCGACGAGGCCCTGTCCTGACCGAGCAGGTCGTCACCGAGCCACCCGCGGCACGGCCCTCGCGCGTCGAGCGCGACGTCCGCGGGTGGCTCGACCACGTCCGCGTCGAGAAGGGCGCGTCCGACAACACCCTCAAGTCCTACGCCCGCGACCTGCGCTCCTACGCAGCGTTCCTGGCGGCCAAGGGGATCGACGACCCGAGCCGGGTCACCGAGGCCGACGTCACCGACTTCCTCGCCTCCCTGCGCGAGCGCGGGCTCGCGGCCTCGTCCGCGGCCCGCACCCTCGTCGCCGTGCGCGGCTTCCACCGGTTCCTCGCGCTCGAGGGCGAGGTCGCCGGCGACCCGGCGGCCAACGTCGCCCCGCCCAAGCCACCCGCCCGGCTGCCCAAGGCGATCCCGATCGAGGCCGTGGAACGGCTGCTCGCGGCGGCATCGGTCGGCGACACGCCCGAGTCGCTGCGCGACCGTGCACTCCTCGAGGTCCTCTACGGCGTCGGCGCCCGCATCAGCGAGGCCGTCGACCTCGACGTCGACGACATCGAGACCGCCGGACCCGCAGACGGCTCCGGGACCGCCCCGAACGGCGGGGGAGTGGCGTCCGTCCGGCTGCACGGCAAGGGAGGCAAGGAGCGCGTCGTCCCCGTCGGCCGCTACGCGGTCGAGGCCGTGACGGCATACCTCGTCCGGGGCCGTCCGGCCCTCGCCACGCACGGACTAGGGGGTCCGGCGCTCTTCCTCAACCAGCGGGGGGCGCGCCTCTCGCGGCAGTCGGCCTGGGCGATCATCCGGCGCGCAGCCGAGCGGGCCGGCCTCACCGAGCACGTGTCGCCCCACACGCTGCGCCACTCCTTCGCCACCCACCTGCTCGACGGCGGGGCGGACGTCCGCGTCGTCCAGGAGCTGCTCGGGCACGCCTCGGTGACCACGACCCAGATCTACACGATGGTGTCGGTCCACCGGCTCCGCGAGGTCTATGCGGGCGCCCACCCCCGTGCCCGCTGATAAGGTCACTCGTGATCAGCGCGAGGCTGACCGCAGCATCCCAGGGCAAGGCCGAGCGGAGTGGAACACCCGGTGAACGAGGAGTCACACGACACCATGCAGTCCGTGCCGTCCGAGGACCTCGACCAGCCCCGACAGAGTCCGGTCAGTGCCGCCCCGCGGGTCGCGCACCTGCCCGGCACCGAGTCCGCCGGCTCCGGGGCCATGGGCCCGACCGGCCGTCCGCTGCCCGACTTCCCGACCCCCGTGCCGCTCTCGAGCCACGGTCCCGCGCGCATCATCGCCATGTGCAACCAGAAGGGCGGCGTCGGCAAGACGACGACGACGATCAACCTCGGTGCCGCGCTGGCCGAGCTCGGTCGCAAGGTCCTCGTCATCGACTTCGACCCGCAGGGTGCGCTCTCCGTCGGTCTCGGCGTCAACGCGCAGGAGCTCGACACGACGATCTACAACCTCCTCGTCGAGCGCGGCCACGAGATCCACGACGTCATCCAGCACACGCGCACGCCCAACCTCGACCTCGTGCCGGCCAACATCGACCTGTCCGCGGCCGAGGTCCAGCTCGTCGGTGAGGTCGCCCGCGAGCAGATCCTCGCCCGCGTCCTGCGCCCCGTCGTCGACGAGTACGACCTCGTCCTCATCGACTGCCAGCCGTCGCTCGGCCTGCTCACGGTCAACGCCCTGACGGCCGCGCACGGCGTCATCATCCCGCTCGAGTGCGAGTTCTTCGCGATGCGCGGCGTCGCCCTGCTCATCGACACGATCGACAAGATCACCGACCGGCTCAACCCGCGCCTGCAGGTCGACGGCATCCTCGCCACCATGTACGACAGCCGGACCCTGCACAGCCGGGAGGTCGTGCGCTCGGTCGTCGACCACTTCGGCGAGCAGGTCTTCCACACGGTGATCAGCCGCACCGTGAAGTTCCCCGACGCGACCCTGGCCGCCGAGCCGATCACGTCCTACTCGTCCGAGCACTCCGGTGCCAACGCCTACCGCCAGCTCGCCCGTGAGCTCATCGCGCGCGGCGGCGCGGCCTGATCCGCAGTGATCTGATGACCGAGCAGGACACCGTCGACCGCCCCGCGGTCGACGCCGACGACGCTGCCGTGCCCCCGGACGCGATGGTCGAGGTCGCACCCACCCAGGAGCTGACACCCGGCGGTGTCATCACGCGACGCTCGGCAGCCCCCTTCGAGGTGCACCTCGACGTCTTCTCCGGGCCCTTCGACCTCCTGCTCGGCCTCATCAGCAAGCACAAGCTCGACATCACCGAGGTCGCCCTCGCCAAGGTCACCGACGAGTTCGTCGCACACATCAAGACCGCCCAGGCGGCCAACAGCGACTGGGACCTCGGCCAGGCCTCGGAGTTCCTCCTCATCGCGGCGACCCTGCTCGACCTCAAGGCCTCGCGCCTGCTCCCGCAGTCGGGCCCCCAGGACGACGAGGACCTCGCGCTCATCGAGGCGCGTGACCTGCTCTTCGCCCGGCTCCTGCAGTACCGCGCCTACAAGGACATCGCGGCCACCTTCCGTGAGCGCATGGCCACGGCCGGGCGCATCACCCCGCGCCAGGCCGGTCTCGAGCCGGAGTTCGCGGCGCTGCTGCCCGAGCTCGTCATCGCCATCACGCCCGAGCAGTTCGCGATGATCGCCGCCCGGGCGATGACGCCGAAGGTGGCGCCGACCGTCGGGCTCGAGCACCTCCACGCACCGCAGGTCAGCGTCCGGGAGCAGGCGGCGATCATCGTCGAGCGCCTGCGCCACCGCGGACAGGTCTCGTTCCGCAGCCTCGTGGCCGACGCCGACAGCACCCTCGTCATCGTGGCGCGCTTCCTCGCCCTGCTCGAGCTGTTCAAGGAGGCGGCGATCGCCTTCGAGCAGGCCGAGGCGCTCGGCGAGCTCGACATCCGCTGGACGGGCACCGACGACGGCGACATCGCCATCGACGACGAGTTCGACGAGGACGACGAGAACGACGAGAACGACGACGACGTCGAGGGCGCCGAGGGTGACGCGCCGACGCCGGACACCGAGCAGACGGGTGGCGACGCCACCTCACGAAGAGGAGCAGACGATGAGTGACCAGTCGGCGCAGGGGCCCGACGCGACCGTCGAGCCCGGGGTGCCCGATGACCGCGAGGGTGCCGACGAGCAGATCGCCTTCGACATCAACGACTTCCCGGGCGGCGCCCGCTCGGCGCTCGAGGCCGTGCTCATGGTCGTCGACGAGCCGGTGACCGAGGTCGCCCTCGCGTCGGCGCTCGAGCTGCCGGTCGACGACGTGCGGGTCCACCTGCACGCCCTCGAGGAGGAGTATGCCGCCGCGCAGCGCGGGTTCACCCTGCGCAGCGTCGCGGGCGGATGGCGCGTCTACAGCCGGTCCGACTTCGCGCCCGTGGTCGAGAAGTTCGTCCTCGACGGCCAGCAGGCCAAGCTGACCCAGGCCTCGCTCGAGACGCTCGCCGTCATCGCCTACCGCCAGCCGGTGTCCCGCGCCCGGGTCAGTGCGGTCCGCGGCGTCAACGTCGACGGCGTCGTCCGCACGCTGGCGTCGCGCGGCCTCATCGAGGAGGTCGAGGACGTGGGCGAGAGCGGTGCCATGCTCTTCCGCACGACCCCCTACTTCCTCCAGCGGATGGGACTGTCGTCGCTCGACGACCTCCCGGCGTTGGCGCCCTACCTCCCGGACGCCGACGTCATCGACGAGCTCATCGAGGAAGGACACGCATGAGCGAGTACTCCAGGTCCCCCCGCCAGCCGCGCAAGAAGGGGTCCGGGCCCACCGGCGCCCCCGGAAGCGTCGGCGGCGCCCGCCGTGGCGGCCGACCCGTGGCGGGCGGCAAGAGCGCCGGCGGCAAGACCGGCGGCAAGGGTTCCGGCCCGCGCTTCGCGGGCTCGACGAAGGCCAGCCAGCCCACCAGGCTGCCCGACCGCAAGCCCGCACCCGAGATCGACGTCCACGACCCCGACGGCGTGCGCCTGCAGAAGCTCATGGCCGCCGGCGGCGTCGGCTCGCGGCGTGTCTGCGAGAACCTCATCGAGCAGGGGCGCGTCGAGGTCGACGGCCAGATCGTCACGGAGCTCGGCGTGCGCATCAACCCGCAGACCCAGGTCGTCCACGTCGACGGCGTCCGCGTCAACCTCGACGAGGACCGCGTCTACCTCGCCTTCAACAAGCCCAAGGGCGTCGTGACGACCATGCACGACGAGCTCGGCCGCATCTCGCTCGAGGACTACGTCGGCAACCGCGAGCAGCGCCTCTTCCACGTGGGGCGGCTCGACGCCGACACCGAGGGCCTGCTCCTGCTCACCAACGACGGCGACCTCGCCCACCGGCTGCAGCACCCGGCATACGGCGTCCTCAAGACGTACGTCGCGACGATCCGCGGCCCGGTGCAGCGCGACGTCGGCAAGCGCCTGCGCGAGGGCGTCGAGCTCGAGGACGGTCCCGTCAGCGTCGACTCCTTCCGGATCGTCGACCACCAGCCGGGCAAGGCCATGGTCGAGGTGGTGCTCCACGAGGGCCGCAAGCACGTCGTGCGCCGGATGCTCGAGGCGGTCGGGCACCCGGTCCTCGAGCTCGTCCGCACCGAGGTCGGCCCGATCCGTCTCGCCGACCTCAAGTCCGGGCGCACCCGACGCCTCAACAAGGCCGAGATCGGGGCGCTCTACAAGGCCGCCGGTCTGTGATCCGGACGTCCCGGGCCCGGGACGAGCGGCTCGCTACGCTGACGGGGTGAGCACGCACGTCCGCATCGTCGGCGCAGGGCTGATCGGGACCAGTCTCGGGATCGCGCTGTCCAACAACGGATTTCGGGTGTCGCTGGACGACCCTTCACCGACGGCCGTCCAGCTGGCGCGCGACCTCCGGGCGGGCGACATGGCCGAGGACGTGACGGACGCCCCGGACGTCGTCGTCGTCGCGGCGCCGCCCGACGTCGCCGCTCGCGTCGTCGTGGACGCGCTGGGCCGGTGGCCCGACGCGGTGGTCACCGACGTCGCCTCCGTCAAGGAGTCGGTGCTCCGCGTCGTCCTCGACTCGGGCGCCGACGCGAGCCGCTACGTCGGGTCGCACCCGATGGCGGGTCGCGAGCGCTCGGGCGCCGCAGCCGCCCGGGCTGACCTCTTCGACGGCCGGGCGTGGGTCGTCGTGCCGCACGAGGCCTCGACCGACGCGGCGGTGCGCCGCGTGAGGGAGCTCGCCCTCGCCGTCGGCTCCGCCGTGCGGGTCATGCCGGCCCACGAGCACGACGAAGCCGTGGCAGCCGTCTCGCACGTGCCCCAGCTCGCGGCGAGCATCGTCGCCGCGTGCCTGCGCGAGCTGCCCGAGTCCGCCGTCGGTCTCGCCGGCCAGGGACTGCGCGACGTGACCCGGATCGCGGCGAGCGACCCGCGGCTCTGGACCCAGATCCTCGCCGGCAACGCACCCGCCGTGCGCGACGTCCTGCGCCACGTCCGCGACCAGGTCGACGACGTCGTCGGGGCCCTCGACACCCTCGTGGACGCCGACGGCGCCGGCTCGCTCGGCACGCTGAGCCGGGTCCTCGAGGCCGGCAACCTCGGCCACGCACGGATCCCCGGCAAGCACGGTGCGGCTCCCGCGGCGTACGAGGTCGTCTCCGTCGTCGTCCCCGACAAGCCGGGATCACTGGCCCGACTGCTCACGGACGTCGGCCACGCCGGCATCAACCTCGAGGACCTCCACCTCGAGCACGGGCTCGGGCAGGCCGTCGGCGTCGCCGAGATCTCGGTCATGCCCGCGTCCGTCGAGCCGTTGCGAGCCGAGCTGGCCCGCCTCGGCTGGCGCGTGCACGACTGAGGCTCCGGTTGTCGGGCGGGTCCCGGGGCGGGTCGGTCGAGGCACTATCCTCGTCCGCATGCCGCAGACCCCCGAGGACCCCCTGTCCGGTTTCGTCATCGCCGTGGACGGTCCCTCGGGGTCCGGCAAGTCGAGCGTCAGCAAGCAGGTGGCCCGGACCCTCGGCTACGGCTTCCTCGACACCGGGGCCATGTACCGCGCCCTCACCTGGTGGTGCCTCCACGAAGGTGTCGACCTCGCCGATGCCGACGCGATCACCGCTGCGGCGCAACGGTTTCCGCTGTCCATCGGCACTGATCCCGACGCGCCGACGGTGGAGGTCGGCGGCACCGACGTCGCCGCGGCCATCCGCGAGACCGGCATCTCGACGAACGTGTCCGCGGTCGCCACCGTCGTCCCCGTCCGCGAGATCCTGCGGGTCCTCCAGCGCCGTCTCATCTCCGAGGCCGCCGCGGCCACCGGCGGTGTCGTGGCCGAGGGACGCGACATCACGACCGTCGTCGCACCCGATGCGCCGGTGCGCATCCTGCTCACCGCCTCCGAGGAGGCCCGGCTCGCACGACGCTCGACCGAGCTGCACGGAGCTGCGGACGCCGCCGCCGTCGCGGCGACCCGGTCCCAGATCGTCGACCGCGACAAGGCCGACTCCGCCGTGTCGGAGTTCACCGTGGCCGCCGACGGCGTCACGACGATCGACACGTCGCACCTCGACTTCGAGGGCTCGGTCGAGGCGGTGCTCCAGGTGGTCGAAGCGGCCCGGGCATGAGCCAGGCGGTCGCTCCCCATCCGAACCGGGCCCGGATCGGCCGCCCGATCGGCAAGGTCATCTTCAGCACCCTCTACCGGGGCGTGGCCCTGCACCCCGAGCGGGTGCCGCTCACGGGGCCGGTCATCCTCGTCGCCAACCACGCGGCGTTCCTCGACGGGCCCCTCGTCTTCGGCCTGGCGCCGCGCGCCGTGAGCCTCCTCGTCAAGCAGGAGGCCTTTTCGGGCTTCTGGGGCTGGACGATCCGCAACGTCGGCCAGATCCCCGTCGACCGCTCCGTCGGAGACCGCGCGGCGCTGGCCTCGGCCAGCGCCGTCCTCGAGGGCGGGGGTGCGGTCGGGATCTTTCCCGAGGGCAACCGCGGTGACGGTGAGGTCCACCAGGTCAACCACGGGGCCGCCTGGATCGCGCTGCGCACCGACGCGCAGATCGTGCCGGTCGCGGTCAGCGGGACTCGCGTCCCGGGCGCGACGAAGGACGACTGGCCGCCCTTCCGGTCGCGACTTCTCGTCGACTTCGGGGACCCGTTCCGGCTCGTCGTCGACCCCTCAGCGCCCGGTCGGGACCGCCTCCGGCTGGCCAGTGACCACCTGCGGGACGCCCTCGCGTCACATGTACGCCGCTCGCGGGTGGAGAATGGTTCCTCAACAGACGTTCACTGATTCGAGGACACCGTGACTGACGAGACCGCCCGCCCCATCGACGAGGGCGCTCCGATCTCGACCGCCGACCCCTCCGTCGACGACGCCGCCGTGGAGCGCGCCCTGCGCGCCGGGCTCGACGACTTCGAGCTCAGCCCCGAGGACCAGGCGCTGCTCGACGCCCAGGGGCCGATCTCCGACGACGGCGCGGGGCAGGGCCCGCTGCCCGTCGTGGCCGTGGTCGGCCGACCCAACGTCGGCAAGTCGAGCCTGGTCAACCGCATCCTGCGGCGCCGCGAGGCCGTCGTCGAGGACGTGCCGGGTGTGACGCGTGACCGCGTCTCCTACGAGGCCGAGTGGGGCGGGCGCCGCTTCACCATCGTCGACACCGGCGGCTGGGAGGCGGACGCCACTGGCATCCACCTGCGCGTCGCCGAGCAGGCCGAGATCGCGATCGACCTCGCCGACGTCGTCATGTTCGTCGTCGACGCCACGGTCGGCGCGACGGACGACGACGAGGCGGTCGTCAAGCTGCTGCGCCGCTCCGGCAAGCCGGTGGTGCTCGTCGCCAACAAGGTCGACGACCAGCGCGGCGAAGCCGACGCGGCGATGCTGTGGAGCCTCGGCCTCGGCCAGCCGTTCCCGGTGTCCGCCGTACACGGCCGCGGGAGCGGCGACGCCCTCGACGCCGTGCTCGAGGTGCTGCCCGACGTGTCTGCGCACGGCGCGTACGCCCAGGGTGGTCCGCGGCGGGTGGCGCTCGTCGGGCGCCCCAACGTCGGCAAGTCGAGCCTGCTCAACCGTCTCGCGGGCTCCGAGCGCGTCGTCGTCGACAACGTGGCCGGCACCACGCGCGACCCGGTCGACGAGCTCATCGAGCTCGGCGGCAAGACCTGGCGCTTCGTCGACACCGCCGGCATCCGGCGCCGCGTCCACCAGAGCCGGGGCGCGGACTTCTACGCGTCGCTGCGCACCCAGACGGCCCTGGAGAAGGCGGAGGTGGCCGTCGTGCTCATCGACGCCGAGGAGCCCATCGCCGAGCAGGACATCCGTGTCGTGCAGCAGGTCATCGACTCGGGCCGAGCCCTCGTCATCGCGTACAACAAGTGGGACACCCTCGACGAGGAGCGCCGCTACTACCTCGAGCGCGAGATCGAGAAGGAGCTCGTCCAGGTGCCGTGGGCTCCCCGGGCCAACGTCTCCGCGCGCACGGGCCGTCACATGGACCGCCTCGTGCCCGCCATCGAGACCGCCCTCGAGTCGTGGGACACCCGTGTCCCCACCGGCCGGCTCAACGCCTTCCTCGGCGAGATCGTGGCCGCCCACCCGCACCCGCTGCGTGGTGGCAAGCAGCCCCGCATCCTCTTCGCCACCCAGGCCTCGACGCGTCCGCCGCGCTTCGTCATCTTCGCGTCGGGCTTCATCGAGGCCGGCTACCGCCGCTTCATCGAGCGTCGCCTGCGCGAGCAGTTCGGCTTCGAGGGCACGCCGATCGAGGTCTCGGTCCGCGTCCGCGAGAAGCGCCGGCGCTGACCTGCCGCTGTCCCGACGGGGCACACGGCCGCTCACGGGGGCCGATTGGGACCAGCGGCATCCGGTGCGCTAATGTTCCTTTCGCCCCGAGGGGCATTCGGGCTGTGGCGCAGCTTGGTAGCGCACTTGACTGGGGGTCAAGGGGTCGCAGGTTCAAATCCTGTCAGCCCGACCGAACGACGAAGGGCCGCACTCTCCACGGAGAGGGCGGCCCTTCGTCGTGCCCTCGCTCGTGTGCTGGTCGCGCGTGCCGTCGACGGGGTCTGAATCCGCTTGTTGTGCAAGGTGTCCCGGCCGTCACTGCAAGGTCTCCACCGTGGCCACAAGCAACCCGCAAGGTATGCGCAACGTTGTCCGAGGTGCCCCTGAATCGGCCGAATCGCGTGTCACTGTTCCCTCAGCAGCACACCAAGAACCGGTAGAGCCACTCGAGGGAAAGGTCATGGGGATCACCATGCGCACTCAGAAGAAGTCCAGCTCCAAGAAGAAGAAGTCCGCAGCCTTCCTCGCAGCCGGGGCCATCGGCCTCGCGACCGCCGGTGGCGCCTACGCCTACTGGACGAGCCTCGGTGGTGGCACCGGCACGGCCACCACGCGGGCCGGAGCGAGCAACGTCTTCCTCGTCACGGGCGGCAGCGCGACGGCGATGTACCCGGGGGACTCGGCGCAGACGGTCACCGCCACGGTCAAGAACACCGGCACCGAGAACTACAAGATCCAGGCGGTCAAGGCCTACGTCACGACGAACAAGACGGACTGCGACGGCACCGACTACAAGCTGAACGGCGCGGTGGCCCCGGTCTCCGAGGCCACGGCCGCCTCCCTCGCCATCACGTCGGTCGACCTCGCGCCGGCCGCGACGACCACCGTCGACTACACCCTCCAGTTCAACAACAAGACGACGAACCAGGACGCCTGCAAGGGCGCCACGGTGACCATCAACTACGTCGCCAGCTGAGACCCGGGAGGGGTGGGACGCCGCATCGACCCCGGCGCCCCGCCCCTTCCGCGTCCCTCGCACGACCGCACGAAGCGCTGACCCGCATCGACCACGACGGGGGGAGTCCCATGATGACGCCGACGAACGCCAGGCACACCGCCCTGGCCCTGCTCGGCGTCTTCGTCGCGTTCCTCGTCGCGGTCCACGGGATGCCCCGTGCGGCCTCGGGCCACTCTGTCGTCAGCCCCGTCATCACCTCGCGTCCGGCCGACCCGTCAGCCAGCACGACGGCGACGTTCGCCTTCGCGGCCCTGTCTGGTGCCGGCTTCCGGTGCGCCCGCGACGGGTCCTCCTTCACGGCGTGCGCGAGCCCGGTCACCTACACCGGCCTCGCGCAGGGCAGGCACACCTTCAGCGTCGTGACGGTCGCTGCCGGCGCCGAGAGCACCCCCACGGCATACGGCTGGGTCGTCGACACCGTGGCACCGCCCGCTCCCGTGCTGACCACGGTGCCGGCGAACCCCACGAGCAACGCGACGAACACCGCGAGCTGGACCAGCGCCGGGGCGGGGGCCACGTTTCGCTGCTCCCTCGAGAACGGCGCCTGGACCACGTGCATGTCGCCGCTGACGTGGCTCATCGACACCTCGAACAACGGGCAGCACCAGCTCGCCGTCCAGGCCGTCGATGCAGCGGGCAACGTGTCCGCGACGACGGCCTACGCGTTCACCCACCAGAAGGGCCTGCCCGAGAGCGGCCCGCCCTTCACCGTCGCGGGCAGCGTCGGTGACCTCGTGCCGGGCGTGTGGCGTCCCCTCTCGGTGACGGTCACGAACCCGAACCCCGTCACCATCAGGGTCTCGGCCCTGACGGTCGCCGTCGCGGCCGACAGCACCCCACCGGGCTGCACCTCGGCAGCGAACCTCGAGCTGCGCCAGCCCTCGGTCACGACGAGCTCCGTGCTGCTCGTCCCGTCACGCGGCTCGGTCACTCTTCCCGGCCAGGGAGTGGCGACCGCGCAGATCCGCCTGCGCAACCTCCCCAACGTCAACCAGGACGTCTGCAAGAACAAGAGCTTCGCGCTCACGTGGTCGGGGACGGCGAGCAACTGATGCCCGCCCCGACACCCCCGAAGACGCGCGCACGCCGTGCAGCCCCGAGCCGCGGCGTGCGCGCCCTCCACGTCACCGTCCTGCTGGTGGTGCTCATGACGGTGTCCGGCACCGCCTGGGCGTCCTGGACCGTGACCGGACGCGGCACTGGCACGGCCCCGACGGCGATCCTCACGGCCCCGACGTCGGTCACGGCCACGGCAGCCGACGGGGCCACGACCGTGTCGGTCGCATGGTCCGCGCCGACGACGGGGGTGGCTCCCACGGGCTACCGCGTCGACCGCACCGACGTCGCCTCCGCTGCCACCGTCGCCGCCTGCGGCACGTCGCCCTCCTCTCTCGTCGCCACGACGTCCTGCAGCGACGCTGCGCTACCGGATGGGAGCTACCGCTACACCGTCGTCGCCGTGCGCTCCGGGTGGACGGCGACGAGCGCATCGAGCGCCTCCGTGACCGTCCTGGCCTCGGTTCGCACGAGCACCTCGGTGACGTCGTCGGCCAACCCGTCGGTGGTCGGGCAGCCCGTGACCTACACCGCCACCGTCAGCGCGGCCCCCGGGACACCGACCGGGGCGGTCGCGTTCCGCGACGGCAGTTCCGCAATGACGTGCGCCGGCGGCTCCCAGACGCTCAGTTCCGGCACCGCGACGTGCACCGTGCCCCAGGCGTCCGCCGGCACCAGGTCGATCACGGCGGCGTATGCCGGGTCGGCACCGTACGCTGCGTCGTCGTCGTCCTCGCTGTCGCAGGTCGTCGCCCCGGCATCGACGACGACGTCACTCACGTCGTCGGCGAACCCTTCGACCGTCGGTCAGCCCGTGACCTACACGGCCACCCTGTCGGTGTCCGCGCCTGGAGGCGGCGTCCCGAGCGGGACGGTCACCTTCAAGGACGGCTCGACGCCCCTGGCCTGCACGGGCGGCACCCAGACCCTCGGCTCCGGATCGGCGACCTGCGTGGTGACCCACACGGCTGCCGGGACGCGCAGCGTCACCGCCGTCTACTCCGGCTCGGCCGACCACCTCACGTCGACCTCGCCGACCGTCAGCCAGGTCGTCGCGCCGGCGGCCACGACGACCACCCTGACGACCTCGGCGCAGACGGTCCGGAGCGGCCAGAGCGTCACCTACACCGCGACCGTGGCGGCCACGGCTCCCGGCGGGGGAGTGCCGACCGGCACCGTGACCTTCAGGGACGGCTCGACGGTGATCAGCTGCTCGTCCGGCACGCAGACCCTCAGCGCGTCGGGTGTCGCCACGTGCACGACGACCTTCACGACGACCGGCACCCGGTCGGTCACGGCGGCGTATGCCGGCACGACGAACCACTCGGCGTCGACGTCCGCATCGCTGAGCCAGGGGGTCGTCGCCGGCCAGACGGCCGGGCTCATCTTCTCGGGCGTCACCGTCAACGGCATCGCGGCGACGCCGAGCTGCTCCGGAACCGTCGGCACCTCCTTCACGTGCACGGTCGCCGGTGGCAACAACGCCGTCATCGCGGCCAACGTCGGCTTTGGCAGCGGCACGCAGACGGCGGTGTCCTACAGCGGCTCGACGGAGACCATCAACTGGTCCTCGACGGGCAAGAACGCCGCCACGGGGACGGTCACGGTGGCCGCGAACGCCACGACCTCGACCGCCCCGGTCTCCGCGACGAAGACCGGCTCGAACGCGGCGTCGGTCACCGTGACGTTCACGGAGTCCGGTGGGTCGACGTGGACCGCGGTGCTGACGGTCTCCTGAGCGTCAGCGTCCCGGACTCCCCAGAATCCTCAGAGCCCCTGGCGGGCTCAGGCGCGACGGGTCAGAGTGTCGGCCCTGGCCCGGACGGCCTTGAGGCTCCGGCGCGTGCGTCGGCGGGCGCCGGCGTAGATCTCGCGGCTCCGTGACGGCCTGCTGCCGGGGTCGACGGTCAGGGTCCAGTA
Source organism: Terrabacter sp. RAF57 (assembly GCF_052113925.1). Lineage (NCBI taxonomy): Bacteria > Bacillati > Actinomycetota > Actinomycetes > Micrococcales > Intrasporangiaceae > Terrabacter > Terrabacter sp. RAF57. Next base: position 111,069 of record NZ_JBFRDT010000003.1, read on the forward strand.
GTCGGTCGACTTCTTGACCGAGGCCACGGTCGGCTTCCGGTAGGGCGGGTCGAGGGTGAGGTGCGGGCGCTCCCAGGCCACGTTCCGCTTGACGACCTTCGCCGGTGAGCCAGCGCCGACGACGTTGTTGGGCAGGGACCGCGTCACGACCGAGCGCATGCCGACGACGGTGCCGTCGCCGATGGTCACGCCACCGAGGACGCAGGCGCCGAGGCCGAGCCACACGTGGTTGCCGATGACGATCGACCGGGCCGCGTTGACGCGCTTGCCGGTGCGGACGTCGAAGATGGGGTGGCCGTCGTCGGCGCGGATCTGGATGTCGGACGCGATCATGACGTCGTCGCCGATCGTGATCGACGTGCCCTCCGCCGTCGACATCGCCACCGTCGTCGTCGACGACACGTTCTTGCCGATCCGCACCTGGCAGCCGTCCCCGACGCGGATCGCCGCGCGGAGACCCGGCACGCCGCGGCTGCTGCCGATCTCCACGAGGCCGTCGTCGCAGTCGAAGTCGACGAAGAGCTGGGCGATGTTCTGCTGGCTCGCGACACGCAGGACGTTGTTGCGTCCCTTGAACTTCACCCGGATGTTCTTGTCGACGCTCCCGCTGAACTCGATGCGGTTACCCCGGTCGTCGTCGTACGCCTCGAGGGTCGTCACATGGTTCATGGCGGCGAGCCTAGTGGTTGCCGAGAACTGGTTGAAAGCCCGACGAGCGCCGGCAGAGTCGAGCTGCGAGGTGACCGGCGCAGGTGCCAGTCGCGGGCGGTGCCGGTCTTTCGGTGACGGCACGAACCGGTCAGGAGGAGGACATCCTCGAGCGTGCCTCGGCCCGCGTCGTGGGTGCCGGCGGCCCGCTCGCAGCCCGGACGAGGTCAACTGCGGTGGGGCCCTGGTGCTCCGGCTCGTCGACCGTGCGCGGCAGACCCGGGCCGCGTCCGTCGCCGTCCACCGGCGCACGCGTCCGCGCTGCACCGACGGTGAGGGCCGCGACCGCCGTCGTGACGGGTACGGCGAGCACGAGGCCGATGGCGCTGGCGAGCGTGCGCACGATCTCCTCCGAGAGCGACTCCGTCTGGAGCATCTCGAGCACAGGCCGCTCGTAGAGGAAGAGGAGGAGCAGCACGGGTAGCGCGGCACCGGCATACGCGAAGACGATCGTGTAGATCGTCGAGGCGATGTGGTCGCGCCCGATGCGCATGCCCGACTGGAAGAGCGCCCGTCGCCCCATCGAGGGGGCCGCCGCACGCAGCTCCCACACGGCCGAGGACTGCGTGATCGTCACGTCGTTGAGGACCCCCAGACCGGCGACGATGAACGCGCACGTCAGCAGCTCGCGCGGGTTCATCGTCGTGACGAAGGAGGCCAGGGTGGCACCCTCGTCGTTGGCCACCCCGCTGAGGCGTGCCAGGTCGACGGCGAGCAGACCCAGACCCGCCGTGACCGCGACGCCGAAGAGCGTGCCGGCGAGGGCCGTGCTCGTCCGCACCGAGAGCCCGTGGGCGAGGTAGAGGACGACGAACATGATCGCCGAGGAACCGATGAGGGCCACGAGCAGCCCCGACTGGCCCTCGAGCAGGGCCGGCAGCATGAACTTGACGACGACGAAGCCGCCGAAGACGAGACCGACGAGGGCCAGGATCCCGCGCCACCGCGCGACCACCGCCACGACGACGAGGAAGAGCGCGAGCATGAGCGACAGGGGAGCCCCGCGCTGCACCTGGAGGAAGGAGTACGTCTCGGGCTGCGTGTCCTGGGGCGGGGTCCGCAGCAGCATGACGGTGTCGCCCTCGCGCAGGCCGGACGTGGAGACCGCGGGAGGCACCGAGACGGACACGACCGGACGCACGTCGCCGGAACTCGCGGTGGGTTGCTCGAGCTGCACCGTGATCGCGCCGCAGGTGGGGTTGCCGTCGACGACGTCACCGCCCTGGCCGGCGGCGGGGCCGCCCGCCGTGCTGCCCTCGGCCCCCTCGCAGACCGGGAGGACCCGCTGGACCTCGGCGACGGGGAAGGTCACCCCGGGAGCCGCGAAGTCGGACGTGCCCACCCGGACGGCCGCCTGCGACTCCGCCGGCCAGTAGCGCACGAGACCGAAGATCGTGGCCGCGGCAGCGAGCGTGATCAGGAGGGTGAGGCCTACTCGGGCCAGCGTGCTGACGGCGACGGTGCCGGACGCTGCACGGGCTCCGTGGTCATGGCTGTGCGAGTGTCCGCCGGGCATGGTGCCGAGTGTGCCAGAGCAGACCGGCGTGGACGCACCCGCGGCACCGGCCCTCGCACGTTCCTCGCGGACTCCCTCCTCGCTCGACGAGGGGTCGTGTCCGGATCGATGCCGGGCACGGATCTCGGCCACTCCGGACGCCCGTTAGGCTTGCCGCCGTGGAGGTCGAGAGAGCGGGCGAGCGCGAGCACGTCGTGACGGAGCGCCTGCTGACGATCCCCAACGTGCTGTCGGTGCTCCGGCTTCTCGGCGTGCCCGTCTTCCTCTGGGCGATCGTCTCGGAGCGCGACGGGCTGGCCTTCTTGCTGCTCTTGTTCTCGGGTGTCACCGACTACCTCGACGGCAAGATCGCCCGTCGGTTCAACATGGAGAGTCGCCTGGGCCAGTTCCTCGACCCCATCGCCGACCGGCTGTACATCCTCACGACCCTCGTCGGGCTCATGTGGCGCGAGATCATCCCGGTCTGGCTCGTCGTCGTGCTCCTCGCCCGCGAGGTCGTCATGGCCCTGATGCTGCTCTACCTGCGCAGCAAGGGACAGCTCGGCCTGCCCGTTCACTTCGTCGGCAAGGCCGCGACGTTCAACCTGCTCTACGCCTTCCCCCTGCTGCTCCTCGCGCACCGTGACGACTGGCTCGGCGACCTCGTCCGCCCCATCGGCTGGGGCTTCGCGTGGTGGGGCGTCGTCCTCTACTGGCTCGCCGCCGTGCTGTATGCCGTCCACGCCCGCCTCGTGCTGGCGCAGCGCCCTCAGGTGGTGACCCCATGAGCCCCCAGCGGCGTCCGGACGAGTCGATGACGCTGCTGACGACGATGATGGAGCGGCCCCTCGACGCGGGTTACCAAGAGGCCGCCGACCGACGGGTCGCGGCCGGGCTGCCCGGAGCCACCTCCACGCGCACCGTCCTCGTCGTCGTCCTGGCGATCCTCACCGGCTTCCTCTTCGCCGTGGCGGCGCAGTCGCTGCGACCGAAGCCGACCGCTGCCGCGGCCGTGAAGAAGGAGCTCGTCACGCGCATCGAGGCGCTGCAGAAGCACGGGACCGACCAGGAGGCCAAGGTGGCCGCCCTCGGCAAGCAGGTGCGTGACTACGAGGCCCTCGCCCTCCAGCAGTCGGGGGGCACCGACCTCACGAGCACCATCAAGGACCTCGAGGTCCAGGCCGGAGCCGTGCCCCTCACGGGGCCCGGGCTGACGCTGACCCTCGACGACGCCGCCTCGACCGACGCCGGCGCCGACGCGGGGACCCGCCCGAGCAGCGGGTTCCAGGAGGGACGGGTGACCTCCGGCGACCTCCAGATCATCGTCAACGGCCTCTGGGGGGCCGGAGCCGAGGCGATCTCGATCAACGGGCACCGGCTCAGCTCCACGGCCGCCATCCGGTTCGCCGGACAGGCGATCATCGTCGACTTCCGACCGCTGTCACGGCCCTACGTCATCACCGCCCTCGGCGACTCCCAGGGCATGCAGCAGCTCTTCGAGCCCTCGTTCGCGGGGCTCTACCTCTCCCAGCTGACCGACGAGTACAAGATCCGGTCGATCATGGCGGGGAGCGACTCCCTGACCGTGCCCGGAGACTCGGCCGTGCGGCTCGAGGTCGCAGAGCCCGTCGGTCCGCCCGTAGGCTCGACCACGCCGGGCGCCACGACGCTGCAGCAGGGCACGACCGCCCCGAAGCGGAGCGCGGGTGCGGGTGTGGCCCCGACCGGCTCGGGCACGTCGACGGCGCCCTCGCCCTCGGACACCCCGAGCGGCACCACCGACTCCGGGACCGGCAGCCCGGCGTCACCGACCAGTCAGGAGAACCCTTCGTGATCCCAGTTCTCGGCCTTCTGGCCGGACTCGCGGTGGGGCTCTTCCTCGATCCCTCGGTGCCCGTGTGGCTCCAGCCGTACCTGCCGATCGCGGTCATCGCCGCTCTCGACGCCGTCTTCGGCGCCCTCCGCGCAATCCTCGACGGCATCTTCAACGACAAGGTCTTCGTCGTCTCCTTCCTGTCCAACGTCGTCGTCGCCGCGTTCATCGTCTTCCTCGGCGACCAGCTCGGCGTCGGCTCGCAGCTCTCGACCGGTGTCGTCGTCGTCCTCGGCGTGCGGATCTTCTCCAACGTGGCCTCGATCCGCCGGCACCTGTTCAAGGCCTGAGCATGGGCAAGCGCAAGAAGGGTCGTCCCGCTCCCACTCCTGTCGACCGGCCGGAGCCGCTCGTCGACGCCGCAGAGGGGAAGACCACCGACAGCGCGCCGGCTCCGGAGACGCCGACCGAACCGCTTCCTGAGTCGCTTCCTGAGTCGCTTCCTGAGTCGCTTCCTGAGTCGCTTCCTGAGTCGCTTCCTGAGCCGACTCCCGAGCCGCCGACCGAGCCCGCGCTCGAATCGCCTGCGGGACCGGCTGTGACGTCGCCCTTGGAGCCGTCAGCGCAACCAGCCGTGGCTCCGGCTCCCGTGCTCGACGCCGGTGCCGCCGAGTCACGGTCGCCCGACGCACCGTCGTCCGAGGCGCCCTCGCCCGAGATCACGCCATCGGGTGCGCCCGAGAACGGGACGAGCCGGGTGCCCGTCGAGGGGCAGGCCGCGTGGACGCGCCTGCTCAAGATGAGCCGCCCGCGCGCGACCCGGGCCAACCTGCTGGCGGCCCTGCTTGCCGTGCTCCTCGGTGCCGGCATCGCGGCCCAGGTGCAGCTGACCAACCAGCGCGGGCTCGACGAGCTGAGCCAGACCGATCTCGTCCGGGTGCTCGACGACATCTCGCTGCGCTCGTCCCGCCTCGACCAGCAGGTGCGCGAGCTCGAGTCCACCCGCGACCGGCTCAAGAACGGCACGGGCACCGCGGCCGAGGCCCTCGAGCAGGCACAGAAACGCGTCGACACCCTCGGCATCCTTGCCGGCACCCTCGCGGCCAAGGGTCCCGGCATCACGCTGCGCATCACGGACCCGACCAACGCCGTGACCGGTCCGATCGTCCTCGACATCATCCAGGAGCTCCGGGACGCGGGCGCCGAGTCGATCGACGTCGGCGGTGTCCGCGTCGTGGCCTCGTCGTTCGTCGGTGACCGGGACGGCGAGATCCTCGTCGACGGGGTGCAGGTGACCCGGCCCCTCGTGATCAAGGTGATCGGTGACTCGAAGACGCTCTCGTCGGCGATGACGATCCCCGGCGGCATCGTCGAGTCGGTGCGGCAGAAGGGCGCCGAGGCCAGCGTCACCGAGTCGAGCCTCGTCGAGATCACCTCGCTGCACCGACCGACCGAGATGACCCACGCGAAGCCCGTCGAGTGACGGCACCGGGGTGCCGGCGACGACGCGCGACCAACCGCTGCGGCACTCGGTGGGGCCCACTTCCTGCGCTCGTCGCGCGGGCATGGCATCCTCTCAGGTGCCACCGCATCACCGGCGACACCAGCGCCCAGCAGCACGCGCATCCACCGCGACCCCGACCGGGGCCGTCCACTGACGAAGGAGCGACATGAGCGACCTGGACTACCCCTCCGACCTGCGCTACACCAGCGACCACGAGTGGGTCCGCGTCGGCGAGGACGGAGTGGTCCGCATCGGCATCACGTCCTTCGCCCAGGACGCGCTGGGCGACGTCGTCTACGTGTCCCTGCCGGCCGTCGGCGACACCGTGACGCCCGGGGACTCGTGTGGCGAGGTCGAGTCGACGAAGTCGGTCAGCGACGTCTACGCCCCCCTCGAGGGCGAGGTGACGGCCACCAACGCCGCCCTGGACTCCTCACCCGAGCTGATCAACTCCGACCCCTACGGTGAGGGCTGGATGTTCGAGCTGCGCCTGGCCGACGCCTCGGCCGTCGAGGGACTCATGGACGCCTCGACGTACACCGCGTCGCTGACCTGACGCCCGACAGCAGCCTGTCCGCCGCCCTGCTGGGGCAGGCTCCGACCCGCCCGGGTCAACTAGAGTGGATGGACCCGAATCCGCCCGCACCACAGAGGAGGACCGCATGTCGAGCGACCTGCCCGACCCCGACGACATGAACGTCGAACCCCGCACCATGCGGTTCCAAGGCGTGCCGTCGCTGGACAGCGACCACGTCGACACCGTCGACGCCCGGGGCCTCACGGCCGAGGACCAGGCCACCATCGAGGCCCTGCGACCCGGGACCGCCCTGCTCGTCGTGCTCCGCGGTCCCAACACGGGCGCCCGCTTCCTGCTCGACGACCAGGAGGTGGCCGCCGGCCGACACCCGGACTCCGACATCTTCCTCGACGACGTCACCGTGTCGCGCAAGCACGCGGCGTTCGTCGCGCAGGGTGGCGGCTACGTCGTCCGCGACGCCGGCTCCCTCAACGGCACCTACGTCAACCGCGAGCGGATCGACGAGGCGCCCCTGCACCAGGGTGACGAGGTCCAGATCGGCAAGTTCCGCCTCGTCTACTACTCGTCCGGAGCGCCCCAGCAATCACCCGCATGACCGCAGCCACGGTGTCCGGCGACGGGGGAGCGCCGGCACCCCGCCGTCTGACGATCGGCAAGGTGCTGGCGGCCCTCTCCGAGGACTTCCCCGACGTCACCGCGTCGAAGATCCGCTTCCTCGAGGCCGAGGGCCTGGTGCTGCCGCACCGTACGGCCTCGGGCTACCGCACCTACACCGACGACGACGTGCGCCGGCTGCACTACATCCTGTCCGCGCAGCGCGACCGCTACTGGCCGCTCAAGGTCATCCGGGAGGCGCTCGACGCGCTCGACCGTGGTCTGTCGGATCCCGGCGGGGAGTCGGGTGGCCGGCCCCGGCCGCCCGCGCCCTCGGCGGACCCCGAGGTCCCGACGCCGCACGACCTGACGGCTCGAAGCGACGTGTCGCTCACGGGCCCGGAGCTGCGCGAGGCGACCGGCATCGACCGCGACACGATGCTCGCCCTCGAGACGTACGGACTGCTCCAGCCCGACGAGAAGGGCCACTTCGGCCACGATGCGCTGGCGATCGCCGCCGCAGCCCGGACCCTCGCCGGACACGGCCTCGAGGCGCGTCACCTGCGTCCGTTCCGCACCGCCGCCGACCGCGAGATCGGCCTCGTCGACCAGGTCCTGGCCACGCGTTCCGGGAGCGGCACGCGGGAGGAGCGAGCGGGCGAGATCGCTTCTGCCTGCATCGCGTTGCACGTCGCGCTGGTCCGCGCCGGCCTGTCCCGCTGAGGCCGTCCCCACCGTCCACGGGCCGGGGTACGGTGGAGGAGTGAGAGAGGTCGATGTCCTGGGCGTACGCGTCGAGATGCCCACGAACCAGCCGATCGTCCTGCTGCGTGAGCGGGACGGCGGGCGCTACCTGCCGATCTGGATCGGCGCGGCCGAAGCCGCGGCGATCACCTACGCCCAGCAGGGTGTCGTGCCGCCGCGACCATTGACCCACGACCTCATGCGCGACGTCCTCGCCGTGCTCGGTCACGAGCTGACCGAGGTGCGGATCGTGGCCCTCAAGGACTCCGTCTTCCACGCAGCGCTCATCATCGACGGCAAGGCCGAGGTCAGCTCGCGAGCCAGCGACGCCATCGCCCTCGCCCTGCGCACGGGCGCCAAGGTCCTCGTCGAACCGGGCATCCTCGACGAGGCGGCCATCGTCGTCTCCTCGGAGGAGGACGACGAGGTCGAGCGCTTCAAGGAGTTCCTCGACCACGTGTCCGCCGAGGACTTCGAGGGCCCCGCGCCCGAGGCAGAGCCGGGCGACCGTCCCGACCTGCCGGATCGGCCGGACTGACCGTCAGAACCAGCACTCCGGTGAGACCCTCACCTTCACGTAGTACCTGAATGTTGTCGACGGCCTCTCGACACGCCGTGGCCTCGTGCCCGTGGTGATTGACCGAACGGGGGTGGCGGCCTACCGTCAGAAGAACGACGTGACTGTAGTTATCCGGTTGTCGTCTGCGCGCACGCACCACCGCGGCTCGCAGCCTGAGCAGGAGGAGGACGGCATGGCCGCCATCGAGGACGYGCACGACGCCGGTCGGGTCATGCCCGCCGGGTCCCAGGGCCTGCTGTTCACCGACGACCTGCCCGAGCTGTCGGAGGACACCGGCTACCGCGGTCCGACCGCCTGCAAGGCGGCCGGCATCACCTACCGACAGCTTGACTACTGGGCCCGCACGGGTCTCGTCGAGCCGTCCGTTCGCAGCGCGACCGGCTCCGGCACCCAGCGCCTCTACGGCTTCCGCGACATCCTCGTGCTCAAGGTCGTCAAGCGACTGCTCGACACCGGGGTCTCGCTCCAGCAGATCCGTGTCGCCATCAGCCACCTGCGCGAGCGCGGCGTCGAGGACCTGGCGCAGATCACCCTGATGAGCGACGGCGCCTCGGTCTACGAGTGCACGTCGGCCGACGAGGTCATCGACCTCGTCCAGGGCGGCCAGGGAGTCTTCGGCATCGCCGTCGGCCGGGTGTGGCGCGAGGTCGAGGGCGAGCTCGCCCTGCTGCCGAGCGAGCGGGCCGACGACGACGCGCCGGCCGACCACCCCGACGACGAGCTGAACGCGCGCCGCCAGGCCCGGCGACTGGCCTGACCCGGGCACCTCGCCGACGACCGTTCGACAAGGCCCGACCGGACACTCCGGCCGGGCCTTGTCCGTGCCGGGACCCCGGCCACCTGCTGGTAGATTCGGGGGTGCCGATCGACCCTGCGTGGGAGAGTCCTCGGGGTGCCCAGCACCTGCGAGGCGCCGAAGGGGCAACATCCCCGGAACCTCTCAGGCGCCAGGACCACGCGGGCGAGGCAACTCTGGAGGCACCCCACGGTGCTCGACAGACGGGGAGCGTGTGTCGTCCGCTCGAACCCGTCAGGAGCCCGCATGTCGATCGACCAGCTCGTGCCCGTCACCACCGGAACGTCCACCGAGACCGTGATGGCCGACTTCGTCAGCCGTCACGTCGGCCCAGCCGGCGACGACGTGCGCCACATGCTCGAGGTCGTCGGCCAGCCGAGCCTCGACGCGATGTGCGACCGCGCCATCCCCGGCGCCATCCGGTCCGAATCGCCCCTGCGCATCGAGGCGGCCGCCAGCGAGAGCGCCGTCATCGAGGAGCTGCGCGGGTTCGCCTCTCGCAACACCGTCCTCACCTCGCTCATCGGCCTGGGCTACTACGGCACCGTGACCCCGCCGGTCGTGCGCCGCAACGTGCTCGAGAACCCTGCCTGGTACACCGCCTACACGCCCTACCAGCCCGAGATCTCCCAGGGCCGGCTCGAGGCCCTGCTCAACTTCCAGACGGTCGTCAGCGACCTGACCGGCCTCGACGTGGCGGGGTCCTCCCTCCTCGACGAGTCGACCGCCGCCGCCGAGGCGATGTCGCTCATGCGTCGCGCGAGCAAGGCGCCGGCCGACGCGGTCGTGCTCGTCGACGAGCGGCTCTTCCCGCAGACGATCGCCGTGATGCGCACCCGCGCCGAGGCGCTCGGGCTGCCCCTCGCCGTGGCCGACCTCCGAGCCGTCAGCGACGGCGACTCGCTCTCTGCAGCAGCAGGCGGGCGCGCCGTCGTGGGGGCGATGGTGCAGTACCCCGACGCCACCGGCGAGCTCGTCGACTGGGCCCCGCTGACCTCCGCCGTCCACGAGGCGAAGGGACTCGTCACGGCCTGCGCCGACCTGCTCGCCCTGACCCTGGCCAGCGCGCCGGGGGAGTGGGGGGCCGACATCGCCGTCGGCAGCGCGCAGCGTTTCGGCGTCCCGATGGGCTTCGGCGGCCCGCACGCCGGCTACATGGCCGTCCACCGCGGCCTCGGGCGCCAGATCCCCGGTCGCCTCGTCGGCGTCTCGGTCGACGCCGAGGGGCACCAGGCCTACCGCCTGGCACTCCAGACGCGTGAGCAGCACATCCGCCGCGAGAAGGCGACGTCCAACATCTGCACCGCGCAGGTGCTCCTCGCCGTCATGGCAAGCATGTATGCCGTGTGGCACGGTCCCGCGGGCCTCGTGGCCATCGCGAGGCGCATCAGCGGTCTGACGGCCGCGCTGCGTGGTGCCCTTCTCGACGGCGGGCTCGACGTCGAGACGACGGCGTTCTTCGACACCTTGACGGTCGTGCTGCCCGGTCGAGCCGACGAGGTCACGACGGCCTTCGCCGACCGGGGCATCAACGTCTGGCGCGTCGACGCCGACCGCGTGTCGCTGAGCCTCGACGAGACGTCCACGCCGGCAACGGTGCTCGCGGTCCTCGACGCCTTCGGGGTGACGCCGTCGGACGACGTCACCGCCGGCGTGAGCACGACCGGGGCACACGGCATACCCCAGGCGCAGACGCGCGCATCCGAGTTCCTCACGCACCCGGTCTTCCACGCGCACCACTCCGAGACGGCGATGCTGCGCTACCTGCGCCGTCTGTCCGACCGCGACTTCGCCCTCGACCGAGGCATGATCCCGCTCGGGTCGTGCACGATGAAGCTCAACGCCACCACCGAGATGGAGGCGGTGACCTGGCCGGAGTTCGCCAACCTGCACCCCTTCGCCCCGGCCGAGCAGACGGTGGGCATCCGCGCCCTCATCGACGACCTGTCGTCGTGGCTGTGCGAGATCACCGGCTACGACGCGGTGTCGCTCCAGCCCAACGCCGGCTCCCAGGGCGAGTTCGCGGGGCTGCTCGCGATCCACGCCTACCACCAGGCCAGGGGTGAGGGGCACCGCCGCGTCTGCCTCATCCCCGCGAGCGCGCACGGCACCAACGCGGCCTCGGCCGTCATGGCGGGCCTCAAGGTCGTCGTCGTCAAGACCGCTGCCGGCGGCACCGTCGACATGGACGACCTGCGCGCCAAGGTCGAGGCGCACCGCGACGACCTCGCCGCGATCATGGTGACCTACCCGTCGACGCACGGCGTCTACGAGGACACGATCACCGAGCTGTGCGAGCTCGTCCACGAGGCCGGCGGCCAGGTCTACGTCGACGGCGCCAACCTCAACGCCCTCGTCGGTCTCGCCCAGCCCGGCACGTTCGGCGCCGACGTCAGCCACCTCAACCTGCACAAGACCTTCTGCATCCCGCACGGTGGCGGCGGTCCCGGTGTGGGCCCGGTAGCGGTGCGCGCGCACCTCGCCCCGCACCTGCCCAACCACCCGCTCGCGGCGGAGGCCGGGCCCGAGTCCGGGGTCGGTCCCGTGTCCGCGGCCCCCTACGGCTCGGCGAGCATCCTGCCGATCTCGTGGGCCTACGTCCGGCTCATGGGCGGCGAGGGCCTGCGGCACGCCACCCAGATGGCTGTCCTCGGCGCCAACTACATCGCCGCCCGGCTGCGCGAGCACTACCCGGTGCTCTACTCCGGCCACGACGACCTCGTCGCGCACGAGTGCATCCTCGACGTGCGCCAGATCACGACCGAGACCGGCGTCACCGTCGACGACATCGCCAAGCGCCTCGTCGACTACGGATTCCACGCGCCGACGATGAGCTTTCCGGTGGCGGGCACGCTCATGGTCGAGCCCACCGAGTCCGAGAACCTCTACGAGCTCGACCGCTTCTGCGACGCGATGATCGCGATCCGCGCCGAGATCGAGGCGATCCGAGCCGGTGAGGTCGCCGTCGGCGACAGCATGCTGCGGCACGCGCCGCACACGGCCCGAGGCATCGCGGGCGAGTGGGACCACCCCTACGAGCGCACCGAGGCCGCCTTCCCCGTCGGCATCAACGCCGCCGACAAGTACTGGCCGCCGGTCAGCCGCATCGACGGCGCCTACGGCGACCGCAACCTCGTCTGCTCGTGCCCGCCGCCGGAGGCCTTCGAGGGCTGAGCGGCCCCGCGCGACACTGGTCACCACGGGGCCGAGGACCGGACCCGTGGTGACCAGTCCGTGCGCGCCTCTCGCGCCGGGACCCCGAGTGTGGTTGTCTCGGCACGTGGGAGCCGATGTCGAACAGGCCAGGTACACGCGTGAGCAGCGGCAGCAGTACCGGGAGAAGGTGCGCCGCGACCTCGACGTGTTCGAACGCATGCTCGGCAAGAGCGAGTTCGAGTTCGACCGACCGATGACGGGTCTCGAGATCGAGCTCAACCTCGTCAACGAGGACCTCGGCCCCAAGCTCGACAACAAGACGGTGCTCGAGCAGATCGCCGACGAGGACTACCAGACCGAGCTCGCGCGCTACAACATCGAGCTCAACGTCCACCCCCGACCCCTGCCCGGCGACTCGGCCATCGAGCTCGAGAAGCTCCTCCGCCAGTCGCTCAACCGCGCCTCGGAGAAGGCCGCCGAGGCGCACGCCGGGATCGTCGCCATCGGCATCCTGCCGACGGTCATGCCCGAGCACTTCGAGGGCGACTGGATCAGCGAGAACATCCGCTACGCGGCGCTCAACAACGCCGTCCTCGACGCCCGGGGCGAGGACGTCTGGCTCGAGCTCGAGGGTCCGACGGGCGAGCGCATCGCGCGCTACTCCGACAGCCTCGCGCCCGAGTCCGCCTGCACCTCGATCCAGCTGCACCTCCAGGTCCAGCCGGAGCGGTTCGCCGACCACTGGAACGCCGCCCAGGTCCTCGCCGGCCCGCAGCTCGCCCTCGGCGCCAACTCGCCCTTCTTCCTCGGGCAGCGGCTCTGGGCCGAGACGCGCATCCCGCTCTTCACCCAGGCCACCGACACCCGGTCGGTCGAGCTGAAGAACCAGGGCGTGCGGCCCCGGGTCTGGTTCGGCGAACGGTGGATCACCTCGATCTTCGACCTCTTCGAGGAGAACGTCCGCTACTTCCCGGCCCTGCTTCCCGAGCTCTACGACGAGGAGCCCGAGGAGGTCTTCGAGCGGGGCGAGGTGCCCGAGCTCCGCGAGCTGCGCCTGCACAACGGCACGGTCTACCGCTGGAACCGCCCGATCTACGACATCGTCAGCGGCCGCCCGCACCTGCGCGTCGAGAACCGCGTCCTGCCGGCGGGTCCGAGCATCGCCGACGTCATGGCCAACGCCGCGTTCTACTACGGCACGATGCGGGTGCTCGCGGAGGAGGACCGTCCGGTGTGGACCCGGATGAGCTTCTCCGCCGCCGAGTCGAACTTCGAGGAGGGCGCGCGGCTCGGCATCGACGCCCGCACCTACTGGCCCGGCCTCGGCGACGTGCCCTCCACCGAGCTCGTCCTGCGGCGCCTGCTCCCGATGGCCCACGAGGGCCTCGAGCGGTGGGGCGTCTCGGCGGCCGTGCGGGACCGCTTCCTCACGATCATCGAGCAGCGTTGCCTCACCGGTGTCAACGGCGCGTGGTGGCAGACCGAGTGCGTGGCCCGCCTCGAGGCACGCGGGCTGACGCGTGACAAGGCCCTGCGCGAGATGCTGCGTCACTACATCGAGGGCATGATGGCCAACGAGCCCGTGCACACCTGGGAGCTCCCCCGGGAGTGACCGCAGCGGCGGGTCCCACTGCGCCACCGCGCAACCCGCGTATGCCGTGTGCCCGGGGACACGGCATACAGCCTCCTCGCGCGGGGTTCAGTCGGAGAGCAGGCGCCAAGGGGAGAGGTTGTACATCCCGAGGCACCGGGTGGACCGGTGGTGCGTCAGCACGCTCATCGAGCCCGCGTCGAGGATGAGCTGCTGGCCGAACCGCGGGTCGAGCCCGAGGTAGGTCGCGGTGAGGACGCGCAGCGCGTGGCCGTGCCCGAAGAGCGCGACGTCGCCGTGCTCGAGGTCGGGCCAGACCTTGTCGATGACCTGCTGGGCCCGCGCCGACACCTGCTCGACCGTCTCACCGGGGGTGACTCCGGGCTGCACGCCGTCGACGAACACCTCCCACGGGTGGCCGATCTCGGCGCTGATCTGCTTCGTCGTGATGCCCTCGTAGGCGCCGTAGTCCCACTCGCGCAGCAGCGGCTCGACCTCGAAGTCCCCGAGGCCGGCGAGCTCAGCCGTGCGCTTGGCGCGCTGGAGGGGGGAGACGAGGACGCGCTCGAACCGGTGCTTGCGCAGCACGTCGGCGAGCTCACGTGCCGCGGCCTCGCCCTCGGGCAGGAGCGGGAGGTCTGTCGTGCCGGTGTGCTGTCCGCTCAGCGACCATTCGGTCTCGCCGTGCCGGAAGAGGTAGATGTTGCCGGGGACGACACCGTCGGGAGAGGCCATGCCGCCACAGTATCGGCGTGGCAGGCCCTTCGACCCTGCCGTCCGGGCCGGCGCTCCGGCACACTCGGGTGCATGGACCTGCCCTTCCACCTGCTCAACGTCTTCTCCATCGAGGGGGAGCCCTTCTCGGGCAACCCGCTGTGCGTCTTCCCCGAGGCGGGTGGACTCTCCGACGACGAGATGCTCGCGTGGGCGCGACAGTTCAACCTCAGCGAGTCGACCTTCGTGACGTCGATCGGCGAGGGAGCCACGACGGGTGACGCGGCCGTGCGCATCTTCACCCCCGGTCACGAGATGCCCTTCGCGGGGCACCCCACCCTCGGCACCGCGGAGGTCGTCGCGACGTTGGGCGGCGGCCTCGACAGCGTGCACCTCAGCATGCCGGCGGGACGCATCCCCGTGGGGCGCGTCGACGGGGGCTGGCGCCTTGCGGCCCGGCCTGCGACAGTGCGCGAGGTGACCTCGAGCGGCGCCGAGCTGGCCGAGGCGCTCGGCATCGACCGCATGCTCGTCGTGCGCTCGGACGCGTCCTGGGTCGATGCAGGCGTCGAGCAGCTGCTCGTGCGTCTCGACTCCGTCGACGCCGTGCGGGCCTGCGACCCCGACGCACACCTCATGGCCGTGCACATGACGTCCCCGCCGCGGGCACCGCACGTGTACGCGTGGGCGTGGACCGGGCCCAAGAGCATCGAGGCGAGGCTCTTCTACACCCAGGGTCAGGCGGTCCTCGAGGACCCAGCGACCGGGTCGGCGTGCGCCAACCTCGGTGGCTGGCTCGTCTCCCAGGGCGCCCGCGACGTCTCGGTGGTCGTCAGCCAGGGCACGGCCGTGGGACGCCCCTCGCGCCTGCTGCTCGACATCGACGCCGACGGGGCCGTCCACGTGGGGGGCCGCGTCGAGACCGTCGGCCGCGGCACCTGCTCCCTCAGCGCGGTGGGGGCCTGACGTGCCGGTGTGGATCGGGTTCCTCCGCGCCGTCAACGTCGGCAAGCGGCAGGTGCGCATGGCGTCGCTGCGCACGCTGCTCGAGGCGGAGGGCTACGAGGACGTCGAGACGCACATCCAGAGCGGCAACCTCAAGGTCCGCTCGTCCACGCGGAGTGCCGCCAAGGTCGAGGCCGACCTGCGCCGGGCCATCAGCGCCGAGTTCGGTTTCGACGTGCCTGTCGTCGTGCGCACCCCGGCGCAGCTGCGGACGCTGGCCGACGAGGCCGAGGCCCTCGACTCGCCCATCGCCGCGGACGCGAAGCGCTACGTGACGTTCATGACGGGCGACCTCGACCCCGAGGGCGTCGCCGCCCTGCACGAGTGGGACGTCGCCACCGAGGGCGCGCGCGTCGTCGGCAACGACGTCGTGCTCTTCCTCTCCGACGGCGTGCAGGCGGCCACGCTGTCGAACACCCGTATCGAGAAGCTGACGGGCGCGGTCGGGACGGCGCGCAACATCACCGTCGTCCGCGCCCTCGCCGAGAAGTGGGGCGGCTGACGCGGTCGCGTCAGAGGCGCGCGCGGCGGACGAGCTCGAAGCAGACGACCGCAGCTGCGGCCGAGACGTTGAGCGACTCGACGCCGGCGGCCATCGGGATCGACACCCACGTGTCGACGAGCTCGGCCACCTCGGGCGTCAGCCCCGCCGTCTCGCTGCCGAGGACGAACGCGACGGGCTCGGGCAGGTGGGCGGCGAAGAGGTCGTCGTCGCCGCCGGCATCGAGCCCGACGACGTGGAAGCCGGAGCGCTTGAGGTCGCTCACGGCCTCCGCCGCGGTGAACGCCTTGAGGATGGGCGCCCGGAACGCGACGCCGGCCGAGGCCTTGACGACGAGCGGGTCGAGGGAGGCGACCCCCTTGCGGGGGACGACGATGCCGTCGACGCCGGCTGCCGTGGCCGAACGCAGGATCATGCCGACGTTGGCAGGTGTCGTCACGCCGTCGAGCACGAGCACGGCGCGCAGCGAGCCGGCGTCCTCGGTGAGCGCCGCCTCGAGGGGGCGCATCCGCGGCGCGACGACGTCGGCGAAGACGCCCTGGTCCTGCCGCCCGTTGCCGGCGAGCTTCTTGACGCGCTCGGCGCTCGCGTACTGCACCTCGACGCCCTGCCGGCGAGCCGCCTGCTGGATCTCGCGCAGGCCGCTGCCACGGGCACCGTCGGCGATGACGACCTTGTCGACGAGGAGGTCACCGTCGAGGAGCACCTCGTGGACCGGATTGCGGCCGTAGACCGTGATGAAGCGGTCCTTGGGGGAGATCTCAGCGCTCACCGCGACAGGATCCCACAGCACCGGCGGCGCGCCGGACCGCCCGGGAATGGGGGAGACCCCCTCGATGTTCAGTATGATTGAATCGTCAATCAAAAGGAGCTGGGACACATGCAGTTCGGGATCTTCACCGTCGGCGACGTGACCACCGACCCCACGACGGGCCGTACGCCGACCGAGCACGAGCGGATCGAGGCCACCGTCGCCATCGCCAAGAAGGCGGAGGAGGTCGGGCTCGACGTCTTCGCGACCGGACAGCACCACAACCCGCCGTTCATCCCGTCGGCCCCGACGACGACGCTCGCGTACATCGCCGCCCAGACGGAGCGGATCGTCCTGTCGACGTCGACGACCCTCATCACGACGACGGACCCCGTGCGGATCGCGGAGGACTACGCCACCCTGCAGCACCTGAGCAACGGGCGCATGGACCTCATGATGGGCCGCGGCAACACCGGCCCGGTCTATCCGTGGTTCGGCAAGGACATCCGCGACGGGATCCCGCTCGCCATCGAGAACTACGCGCTGCTCCACCGGCTGTGGCGCGAGGACGTCGTCGACTGGCAGGGGAAGTACCGCACCCCGCTCCAGGGCTTCACCTCGACGCCGCGCCCGCTCGACGGCATACCGCCGTTCGTCTGGCACGGCTCGATCCGCAGCCCCGAGATCGCCGAGCAGGCGGCCTACTACGGCGACGGTTTCTTCTCCAACCACATCTTCTGGCCGGCCAGCCACACGAAGCAGATGGTCCAGCTCTACCGTCGCCGCTTCGAGCACTACGGCCACGGCAGCGCCGACCAGGCCATCGTCGGGCTCGGCGGGCAGGTCTTCATGCGGAAGAACAGCCAGGACGCGGTGCGCGAGTTCCGTCCGTACTTCGACAACGCCCCCGTCTACGGCCACGGTCCGTCGCTCGAGGAGTTCACGAGCCAGACCCCGCTCACCGTCGGCAGCCCGCAGGAGGTCATCGAGAGGACGCTCGGCTTCCGCGAGTACGCCGGCGACTACCAGCGACAGCTGTGGCTGCTCGACCACGCCGGCCTGCCGCTCAAGACCGTCCTCGAGCAGCTCGACATCCTCGGCGAGGAGGTCGTGCCCGTCCTGCGCAAGGAGTTCGCCGCCCTCAAGCCCGCCCACGTCCCGGACGCCCCGACCCACGCGAGCCAGCTCGCCGCCGCAACCCCCGAGAAGGAGCTCATCCCGTGACCACCTTCCACCTCGCCGTCATCACGGCCGGCGTCACGCAGCCGTCGTCGACGCGCCTGCTCGCCGACCGCCTCACCCAGGCCACCGTCCGGGCGCTCGCCCGGTACGACGTCGGCGAGGTCGTCGTCGAGGTCGTCGACGTGCGCGAGGTCGCGCACGACCTGACGAACCACGTCCTGACCGGCTTCGCCTCGCCCGACCTGCAGGTACGTCTCGACGCGATCACGGAGGCGGACGCGGTCGTCGTCGCCACCCCGGTGTATGCCGCGTCGTACAGCGGATTGTTCAAGATGCTCATCGACGTGCTCCCCAAGGACGCGCTGCGCGACACCCCGGTGCTGCTCGGCGCGACCGGCGGCACGGCCCGCCACTCCCTCGCGATCGACCACGCCCTCCGCCCGCTCTTCGCCCACCTCGGCGCGCTCGTCGCACCGGTGGCGGTCTTCGCGGCCAGCGAGGACTGGGGGAGCGTCGACGCCGGCCGTCTGGGCGACCGGATCGAGCGCGCAGGTGCCGCCTTCGCGGGCCTCGTCAGCGGTTCGCCGCGGGCCGATCGGGTCGACCCGTTCGAGCAGGTCACGCCCTTCGAGGCGATGCTCACCGACCTGCGGGCTCGATGACGGGAGCACCCGGTCGGCCCTCCGGGGCCTGACCGGGCGTCGTCACGTCCGCAGCGACGCGACACGCTGGGGAGTCCTCCCCATGGCCCCGCCGGGCGGCTCCCACCTACCGTGGGGCCCACCGTCGACAGGAGGCCGCCGTGCTCTACCGCAAGGGTGCAGACCCCGCAGTCCTGGAGGGCACCGCTCGCGAGCTCAAGGCGTGCGCCACCGAGGTGGACGGCATCCGTGCGACCGGGACCCGGGCGCTCGCGGTCATCGGCCGCTCCTGGGGTGGCGACGACGCCCAGTCGGCCCAGGAGAGCTGGCGCTCCGCGTCGGCGGCCCTGGCGGACCTCGGATCGACGCTCGAGACGATGTCGCGGCGCCTCACCGACAACGCGCGGGCGCAGCGAGGGACGAGCGGCGCCGACGGGGTGCTGCCCGGCCCGATCGGCTTCCCAGACCCGTTCCCGGGCCTGGGCGGGTCGGGCTCCGTCGGAGCCGACGCCACCGCCGAGCCGATCCCGCTCGGTGAGCAGGTGCGCGGGACGTCGCCACAGGCCATCGACCTCGAGCTCGCCCACGTGGCCGACAACGTCTACCACCCGAGCGCGGTCGACGGCTGGACCCCGCTCGACGCCGGCGCCCTCGAGGGCCTCGGCATCGACCCGGACACCCTCCACCGCCGCGACGGCTTCGACGCGGCCGTCTACCGCAACGACGAGGGCCAGTACGTCCTCGCCTTCGCCGGCACGTCCTCCCTCGCCGACTGGGGCACCAACCTCCAGCAAGGGATCGGGGCCCTCAGCGGTCAGCACCTCGCGGCGATCGCGCTCGCCCGGGGCCTCGCCGGGGCGGTGGGCAGCGAGAACCTGGTGATCACCGGTCACTCCCTCGGTGGCGGTCTCGCGAGCACCGCCTCCGTCGCCACCGACATCCCCGCCGTGACGTTCAACGCGGCGGGCGTGCACCCCAACACCGTGCTGGCCGCGGGCGCCCTCGGCACGGGGGACGCCGGCTACTCCCCGGGCCAGATCCGTAACTACCACGTGCGCGGGGAGCTGCTCACGACGCTCCAGAACCCGCTCGGCTCCTTCGTCGACCACGTGCCCTTCGTCGGCGACGACCCGCTCCCGAACGCCTTGGGCACCCAGATCGCGGTCAACCCCACCCACGGGCCCGAGATCACGGTCTCGAAGTGGGCGGGGCTCGCCGGCACCTTCGCGCCGGCCGTCGTCGGCATCGATGCCGGCCTCGACGTCATCGGTTGGTCCAAGGACGCCCATGGAGGCAACTCCGTCGTCGACGCCATGGAGGCGAGCACCTACTTCGGCAAGCAGTGACCGACGACCGCCGAGGCGGACCGCGGCCCTTCAGCCGAGGTCGAGCCGGTCGACGACGAGGTCTGCGATGGCGAGGGATGCGGTTGCTGCCGGCGACGGCGCGTTGCGGATGCACAGGACGGAGCCGACGCGACTGAAACGGAAGTCCTCGACGAGCGCACCGTCCCGATCCATCGCCTGGGCCCGGACGCCGGCAGCGGCCGGGACGACATCTGCGTCGCCGATCTCAGGAACGTAGCGCCTGACCCGCTGGACGAACGCGTGACGGCTCAGCGACCCCAGGACCTCGTGCACGCCCGTCCGCAGGTTGGCGCGGGCGAACCGCAGGAACCCGCGGGACCATACAAGCTCCCGGACGACGTCGAGGTCGACGTCCCGACGGCGGTAGCCCTCGCGAGCGGTCGCGAGCACGGCGTTCGGACCGAGCAGCACGCTGCCGTCGACGCGCCTCGTCAGATGGACCCCGAGGAACGGGTAGTGGGGGTCGGGTACCGGGTAGACGAGGCCGCGCACGAGGTGCTCGGCCGACGGCACGAGCCGGTGGTACTCGCCGCGGAACGGCACGATCGACGGGCTGGGCCCGTCGCCGGCCAGTCTCGCGAGCCGGTCGGCGTGCAGCCCACCCGCGAGGACGACGCGGTCGGCGACGAGGCGCCGCCCGTCGGCGGCACGCACCTCGACGCGAGTGCCGCGGTGGTCGAGTCCCGTGACCTCGAAGCCCGTGACGACCACGGCGCCGGCGGACGCCGCGTCCGCGAGCAGCGCCGCGGCGACGAGGGCGAAGTCGGTGATGGCCGTCGTGGGGGAGTGCAGCGCCGCGAGCCCCACGACGTGCGGCTCGACCTCACGCAGCTCACCCGGCTCGAGCCGACGCAGACCCGGCACACCATTGGTCCGGGCGCGTGCCTCGATGGTGCGGAGACCCTCGTCCTCGGCCTCGTCGAGTGCGACCACGAGCTTGCCCACCTCGTCGTACGGCAGACCCCGGTCGGCGCAGTAGCGGCGCAGCCGCCGGACGCCCTCACGCGAGAGCGCCGCCTTGGCCGAGCCGGGCGCGTAGTAGAGACCGGCATGGACGACACCACTGTTGCGGGAGGTCTGGTGCCGACCCGTCGCCATCTCCTTCTCGACGAGGGTCACCTCGGGGCGCGGCGTCGACAGGGTGAGCCTACGGGCCACTGCCGACCCGACGATGCCGCCACCCACGACGACGATGTGGGGGCGGGTCACCCGTCGCTCACCCTGCGGCCGCCGCCGCCCGCTCGGCCGCGTCGACGTCTGCCCGCGTCGGCGCGAGCACGTGGGCGGCATACGGCTCCGGGTGACGGCGGAGGTAGACCTTGATGTACGGACACAGCGCGACGATGGACCGGCCCGACGCGAGCGTGGCGTCGAGGGCGTACGCGGCGAGGCGCCCGGCGAGGCCCTGGCCTTCGTACGCCGGACTGACCTCGGTGTGGAAGAAGACGACGCGGGCGGGCACCTCGGGTGTGGCACCCGGGACGACGGCGTAGCTCGCCACCCCGATGACACGGTCCCCGTCGCGCAGCTCGAAGCGCCCGCGGTCGGGGTTGTCGGACACCTCGATGCCGTCGTGCGCGCCGTCGCCGGCGACGATCCGGCCCTCACCCGTCTGCTCGCTCATGGCCCCAGCATGGCAGGGTGGCCCCATGGCGAAGTACTTCGACGTGCACCCGGTGGACCCTCAGCCACGGGCGATCGGCCAGGCGGTCGACATCCTGCGGTCCGGCGGGCTCATCGCCTACCCCACCGACTCCTGCTTCGCGCTCGGCTGCTCCCTCGACAACCCGGAGGGCAAGGAGCGCATCATGCGGATCCGGCACCTCGACGACAAGCACCACTTCACGCTCGTCTGCTCGGACTTCGCCCAGCTGGGCCAGTTCGTGCACCTCGACAACTCGGTGTTCCGTGCCATCAAGGCCGTGACCCCCGGCCCGTACACCTTCATCCTGCCCGCGACGAAGGAGGTGCCACGACGCCTGCTGCACGCGAAGAAGAAGACCGTGGGTGTGCGCATCCCCGAGCACCCCGTCGTCCGCGAGCTGCTCAGGGCGATGGGTGAGCCGATCCTCTCGAGCACGCTGCTCATGCCCGACGACGACGAGCCGATGACCGACGGCTGGGAGATCAAGGACCGTCTCGACCACGTCATCGACGCCGTCATCGACTCGGGGGAGTGCGGCCTGGAGCCGACGACCGTCGTCGACTACTCCGACGGCCTCCCCGTCGTGACCCGCGTCGGGGCCGGGGACCCGAGCCCGTTCGAGTGACCTGCCCGCGATGACGCCAACGTGCCCCTGTCGCGCAGACGCCGGGTGCTGTTCAATCGGGCCATGAGCGACGCTGCGCACGACGTCCGACCGACGACGGAGTCGGTGAACTCGCTGCTCGCGGGGCTCGACGACCACGACCGCGAGACCATCGAGCTGAGGCTCGAGCGCTGGTCCGACGACCTCGTCGCGGCACTCATGGTCCTCTACCCCGAGCACGACGTCTCGGCGCTCGCCCTGCGCCTCGTCGAGAGCGCCGTGGCCGGCTACCAGCAGCGCTCACCCGAGCTGCGACGCCTGGACCAGCGCCGGCTGCTGCGGCCCGACTGGCTCCAGCAGCCGGACATGTTCGGCTACGCGTGCTACACCGACCGGTTCGCCGGCGACCTCGACCGCCTGCGGGGCCGAGTGGGCTACCTCCGCGACCTCGGTGTCAGCTACCTGCACCTCATGCCGCTGCTGCAGCCCCGAGAGGGGGACAACGACGGCGGCTACGCCGTCCAGGACTACCGCACCGTCCGGCCGGATCTCGGAGATGTCGAGGATCTGCGCCGGCTCGCGAGCGACCTTCGGGGGCAAGGCATCTCGCTCGTGCTGGACCTCGTGCTCAACCACGTGGCGCGCGAGCACGAGTGGGCCCGGCGTGCCCAGGCGGGGGAGTCGCACTACCGGGACTACTTCCACATCTACCCCGACCGCGTCATGCCGGACGCGTACGAGCGCACGCTGCCCGAGGTGTTCCCGGACTTCGCGCCCGGCAACTTCACGTGGGACGAGGAGCTTCGCGGCTGGGCGTGGACGACCTTCAACGAGTGGCAGTGGGACGTCAACTGGGCCAACCCCGACGTCCTCGTCGAGTACGCCGACATCGTCCTGTACCTGGCCAACCTCGGCGTCGAGGTGCTCCGGCTCGACGCCATCGCCTTCACGTGGAAGCGGCTCGGCACGAGCTGCCAGAACCAGCCGGAGGTCCACGCCGTCACGCAGGCGCTGCGCACGGTGGCGCGCATCGCGTGCCCGGCGCTCGCGTTCAAGGCCGAGGCGATCGTCGGACCGCGTGACCTCGTGCAGTACCTCGGGCAGGGCGAGCACGCCGGCCGGGTCAGCGATCTCGCCTACCACAACAGCCTCATGGTGCAGGTCTGGTCGATGCTCGCGACGGGCAGCACCGGACTCACCAAGCAGGCCCTCTCGGCGCTCCCGACGACCCCGCCGAGCGGCACGTGGATCTGCTACGTCCGGTGCCACGACGACATCGGGTGGGCCATCGACGACGGGGACGCGGCGTCAGCGGGTCTCGACGGCTATGCGCACCGCCGGTTCCTGTCGAACTGGTACTCCGGCGACCATCCCGGGTCCTGGGCGCACGGTCTCGTCTTCCAGCACAACGCTGCGACCGGCGACAAGCGGATCAGCGGCACGGCGGCATCTCTGACGGGGCTGGCCGACGCGGAGGCACGCGACGACGGGGACGGGATCGGTCAGGGACTCGCCCGCCTCTTCCTGGCCCACGCGGTCGTCGCCGGCTGGGGAGGTGTCCCCGTCGTGTGGAGCGGCGACGAGCTCGGCCTGCCGAACGACCCCGACTGGGCGCGCGAGCCCGGTCACGAGGACGACAACCGGTGGGCGCACCGGGAGCGGCTGGACTGGGCCGTCGCAGCGCGGCGCGGCGACCTCGACACCGTCTCCGGGAAGGTCTTCCAGGGCCTGCGCCATCTGGCGGGCGTGCGCGCGGGGCTGCCGCAGCTGCACGCCTCCGCGCAGACGAGGGTGATCCTCGAGACCGACGACGGGGTGCTGGCGGTCGTCCGCACGCACCCGAGCGGCTCGATGGTCTGCGTCTACAACGTCACGACGTCGTGGCAGACGGTCGAGGTGCGCCACTTCGCCGACGTCGGCATCGCGCACCCCTTCGACGCGCTCGCCGGCTACCCGGTCTTCGGTGGGGCGGACGGGCTGGCGTCCTTGAGCCCGTATGCCGCGTGGTGGATCGTCGAGGCACCCGTGGACGTCGCGCACGCCTGACGACGGAGCACTCTTGGTAAAGGTTGTGCGTTAACCTTTACCAAGGAGGTCTCATCGACATGGACACGACGTGGCCCGCGCTCGGTTCGACGACGGTCCCTTGGCAGTCCGTCGAGGGCCTGCTCGACCTGTCGCGACGCGCCCAGCGGTCCACACCGGCCACGTTCGAGGCGGCCGTCGTGCCCCCGATCGCCGGTGCCGGGCTCGTGCTGCCCGGAGACCTCGCCGCCGACCTCGACGAGGCCACCCGGCTGCTCGCCACCTTCGACGCCGGGGGAGCGGGGGAGATCGCCCCGTTCGCCTCGGTGCTGCTGCGGTCCGAGAGCGCGGCCAGCTCGCAGATCGAGAACCTCACCTCGTCCGCACGGGCCCTCGCCGAGGCCGAGATCGGCGAGGGCAACCGCGCCAACGCCGCCGTCATCCTCGGCAACGTCCGCACCATGCAGGCCGCGCTCGACCTCGCCGGGCGACTCGACGAGGACGCCGTGCTCGCGATGCACCGGGCCCTCATGGCGCAGCAGTCGCTGCACCCGGCCGGCCGCTGGCGTGAGCAACAGGTCTGGGTGGGTGGGTCCCCCCTCCACCCGGGGGAGGCGCAGTACGTACCGCCCGTGGCCTCCGACGTGCCGGCCCTGATGGCCGACCTCGTGACCTTCATGGACCGCGACGACCTGCCGCCGCTCGCGCATGCCGCCCTCGCCCACGCCCAGTTCGAGACGATCCACCCGTTCACCGACGGCAACGGCCGCACGGGTCGGGCACTGCTCCACTCGGTCCTGCTCCACACCGGCGCCATCCGTCGGGTCACCGTGCCGATCTCCGCCGGCCTCCTCGCCATCCGCGACGACTACTTCGCCGCGCTGACGGCCTACCGCGGGGGAGAGGTGGAGCCCATCCTGCGATGCGTGGCCGAGGCCGCGCGCAACGGCACCCACATCGGCGAAGGGCTCGTCGTGACACTCCGACAGGTGCGCGCCGACTGGGCGGCAAAGGTCACGGCGAGAGCCGGCTCCGCGGCCTGGTCGATGCTCGACCTGCTGCTGCGCCAGCCCGTCGTCACGGCGCGGGTCGTCGTGCGCGAGCTCGGGGTCTCGGCCCCCACGGCGCAGGCCGCCCTGCAGCGGCTCGTCGACGACGGCATCCTGCTCGAGTCGACCGGGCACCGACGCAACCGCGTCTACCGCGCCCCGACGGTGCTCCGGGCCCTCGACGCGTACGCGGCAGGGTTGGGTCGCCGCATGCGTTGATGAATTCCTTTGCGGCACAATACAATCCGCCCATAATCGACATTATGCAATCCAGATGCACTCGGGTCACAAGGCCTTCGGGACGAGCAGGATCTTGACCGCCTCGACGCGCTTGCCCTGTCCCACCGTGCCCGCGGTGGCCCCGTCCCTGACCGACAGCTGCCATCCGACGTCCTGCACGTTCGCGCGGTACTCGACGTGACCGGCGCAGGGCAGGCGAGCCGTGGACATCCGCAGGGCCTCGAGAGGCAGGGTCAGCTGGGGGATGGTGGCAGCGAGGCGTCGATCCACGCGCCGTGCGGGTGGCAGGTCCCGAGGACCGTGGGAGGGAGCGCGTGTCCGTGGCGCCAGCGCTGCAAGCCGAGCACGGTGTTCCCTTCCAGGGCGACCTCCGGCTCGTCGAGGCCCGGAACGCACCCGCGCGGCTCGGCGGTGAGCCACGACAGGTGGGAGACGGTCCCGGCCAGCTCGTCGAGGACCGCGGCCAGGTCGCGACGACGCGGTGCGGGGAGGTAGGTCATCGCCCACGAGCTGAGGACCACGACGTGCGCGCCGCCGCCGGCGTCAGTGCGCGCCAGCGTCACCGCGTCCGTCAGTCGGTCGACCATGTCGCCACGGAGCACCGTGGGAGGGTCGGGGCGGAGCAGGTCGGCAGCGGCGCGGAAGCGCTCGATGCGGCCCGGGACCTCCGGCCAGAGGCACGCCTCGAGCCAGCGCACCTCGTCGACTGACGCGAGGTCGACGGGCTCGAGATCCACGCCGACGCGGCCACGCACGGCGGGCAGCGCAGCTCCGGCCGCCGTGAGCAGCGCCCCGACGCCGGAACGGTCCTCACCCGAGCACCGGACCGCAGAGCCGCCGTCGCCCAGGAGTGCCGACCCGGTGGGCGAGGACAGCTCGACGGCGTACTGGTCGACGCCGAGCAGCAGGCCGGCGCTCGCACCGAGCTCGACGATGGCGAGCGGGACGTCGCCGGAGTCGACTGTCGCCGCAGCGAGCCCTACGGCGACATACACGGCTCGGTTCACCTCGTTGGTCTGGGTGCCGTGCGTCGCAATGAGCCGGGTCAGCTCGTCGACGTGGTCGAGGACCGTCAGCCGTACGTCGGGCCACGGGTCGCCCGTCGCGACGCTCGCCGCCCCGGTGACACTCGGATACCACCGGGCCGCAGGCAGATCCGGGTTGCGCAGGACGAGGTGGTGCAGGGCGGCGAGCCAGAGAACGGGCCGAGCCTGCCCGGGCCTGGCCGCGAGCAGCAGCGACGCGGTCTCGTCGTCGTGGGCGACGTGTCGGCAGACGGTCGAGTAGAGCGGAAGAGCGGCATACTCCGTCGCGAACTCGCTGAAGCGCCGCTGGATCCTCGCCAGCCGAATGGGGTCCGGTGACGATCGCACCGGGTCAGGCACCGGTGGCACCGTCGACGCGCTCACGCACGAGGTCGGCGTGGCCGTTGTGCCGGGCGTACTCACCAATGAGGTGGAGGTAGACGAAGCGCAGCGAGAAGGGGTCGTCGCCGGACTCGACGACGTCGTCGAGGCTGCGTCCCGCGACGGCCCGGTCGGCCAGCACCCACTCGGCGAGCAGTGCCTCGTAGTCGGCTCTGGCGGTCGCGGGGTCGAGGTCGTCGAAGTCGAGGTCCCGACCGCTCCCGAAGCCGTGCAGGGACTCGACCTCTTCGCGCGCCACCCGCTGGCGCAACCAGACCCGCTCCACCTTGCGCAGGTGGCGCAGGAGTCCGAGCAGGCTGAGGGCCGAGGGGGCGACCGACCGCTCGGCCAGCTGCTCGCCCGTCAGCCCCGAGCACGTGGACAGCAGCGTCGAGCGGTGCCAGGCGAGCATCTCGGGCAACATCTGCGCCTCGGGCGCGACGAGGGAGCCACCCGGCCGCTCGACGTCCGGCGCCGTCCAGGGAGTCTCGGGTGCACCCGTCACGTCGACACACCTCCTGACGCGTAACCGACTGACTGAGAACCTGATTCACGCTCGAGCAGGACGATGACCTCATGGTGCGACGTCTGGGGGAACATGTCGAAGAGACGCGCCTCGCGAGCCCGGTAGGACGGCATGCGACCCAGGTCACGGGCCAGGCTGTCGACGTTGCAGCTCGAGTAGGTCACGTGCGTGGCGCCGGAGCCCTCGAGCCATCGGGCCAGGTCCGGGCCGATCCCGCGACGCGGCGGGTTGACGACGACCATCGTCCGGTCGGATCCCGGCAGGTCCCGGTCGAGCGCGTCGACGTCCGTGGCGTCGCCGGCACGGAACTCCAGCCGGCCGAGGTCAGGGTGTTCGGCGCGCAACCGGGACGCACTCGTCTCGGCACTGCGCACGGCCTCGGCCGACACCTCGACGCCGAGGACGTGGGAAGCGCCTGCTCGAGCGCAGTGCAGCGCGAATCCGCCCACGCCGCAGTAGAGGTCGAGGACCGTGGTGGGGTCGACGATGCGCGTCCACGCCTGCGCCTGGTGGTAGAGGCCGGCGGCGACGGTGGTGTTGGTCTGGAAGAAGCTGTTGGGGCGCAGGTGGAGGACCACGTCGCCGACGGGCATCGCGAGGTCATCGCTCTCGGTCAGGACGATCTCGGTGTCACCTTCGAGGACGGCCTTGTGCTCCGGCTGGAGGTTCACCGTGACGACCGACACCTCAGGCAGCCGGGCCCGGAGCGACGACAGGCGAGACTCGAGCAGGGCCAGGTGACGGCGGGACCGCAGGACGAGCCGGAGCATGACGTCCCCGGTGGGGGAGAGGGTGAGGATGAGGTGCTTCAGCTCGCCGCGGCGGGAGGCCACGTCGTACGGTTCCAGGCCGATCTCGTCGACGACGGACGCGAGCCGGGGGATGAGGCGCTGGAGCGGCGGCTCGTACAGGCCGCAGCCACGCAGGTCGACGCCGTTCGCGTCGGCGTCGAGGATCCCGACGGTCACCGCGCCGGTGACGCCACCGACGACGAGCTTGGCCTTGTTGCGGAAGGCCGACTCAGCGCTGGGGTAGGGGTCGAGCCAGGCGACGTCCGGGGCCACGTCGGCGAGGACGCGTCGGCAGCGCTCGTCCTTGTCGGCGAGCTGGACGGCATACGGCACACCCATGAGGGCACAGGAGCGGCAGCGGCCGGCGTCGAAGTAGTCGCACTGCATCACGAGCAAGGCTACGGCGCAGCAGCGTGGTCCAGGACCACGGATAGAGCGCGGTCTCCGGGGAGGGCCTTCTCCAGCCAAAGTGACATAATGTCGATTATCGGCGTTATGGGGGAAGTGACGAGAGGCGCATCACCCTGAGCCGACGCAGCAAAAAGGAAGGAAGCGTCGCGCGCTTCCTTCCACTTCCAACGTATAGCGCACCGGGGGTCTTGCGGCAAGACCCCCGTCGTCACCGAGAATCACTGGCCGACACCAGAAACCTCGGGACGGAGCCCACTGCGTGAACCCGCTGACGACCAGCGCCTTCGACCTTCGCGACCACCTGGCACCCAAGGCCGACCCGGCCCTCATCGCCCACGACGACCTCCACTTCGCCGCCATCGCCGAGACCCTCGACGCGACCATCGCCGAGCTGTCCGACCGTCTCGACGTCGCCCGTCGGGCACCGGCACGCACCGGCCAGGCCGCGCTCGACCGCGACCAGGAGGTCCACCGCCTCAGCGCCCGCCTGCGGACGCTGCGCCGCTACGGCATCGACCTCTGCCTCGGGCACATCGTCCCCGAGAACGATTCTCACCCCGTCTACATCGGCCGTCTCGGGCTCACGGACGCCGCCGGGCGCCGGCTGCTCCTGGACTGGCGCTCCCCTGCAGCCGAACCGTTCTTCGGCGCCACCCACGGCAACCCCATGGGTCTCGCGAGCCGCCGCCGCTACCGCTGGACCCGGGGACGCATCAGCGACTACTGGGACGAGGTGTTCACCACGGACGGTCTCGACGGACGCGTGGCCCTCGACGACGAGTCCGCCTTCATCGCCTCGCTCGGCGCGAGCCGCTCGCCGCGCATGCGGGACGTCCTGAGCACCATCGCGGCCGACCAGGACGCCATCATCCGCGCGGGCTCCCGAGGCGCGCACGTCGTCGACGGAGGCCCGGGCACGGGCAAGACGGTGGTCGCGCTCCACCGGACGGCATACCTGCTCTACTCCGACCCGCGCCTCGGCCACCGCCGGGGCGGCGTGCTCTTCGTCGGCCCGCACGAGCCCTATCTCGCCTACGTCTCCGATGTGCTGCCCAGTCTCGGCGAAGAAGGTGTGCAGACGTGCACGCTGCGCGACCTCGTTCCCGAGGGTGACGCGGCGGCCCCGGAGACCGACCCGGAGGTGGCCCGGCTCAAGGCGTCCATGGGCCTCGTCCGGGCCATCGAGCCGGCCGTGGCGCTCTACGAGGAGCCGCCGACCCGCGGCATGGAGGTCGTGACGCCGTGGGCGGACGTGTGGCTCTCCCCCGCCGACTGGGCCGAGGCCTGCACCGCCGCTCTCGGCACGCCGCACAACGAGGCCCGCGACGACGTGTGGGAGGCGTTGCTGACGATCCTCGTCGAGCGGCACGACCTCGAGGACCGGATCGACGACGACGGCGCCGACGTCGAGCTCGAGGCCACCCCCGTCATGGTGCGCCGCTCGCTCGAGCAGAACCGGGAGCTGCGCACACGGTTCGACCGGACGTGGCCGCTCCTCGATGCCGCGGACCTCGTCGGCGACCTCTGGACCGTCCCCGCCTACCTGCGTCGGTGCGCCCCGACCCTGACGGTCGAGCAGGTGCGCCGGCTGCAGCGAGCAAAGCCGGACGCGTGGACGGTGTCGGACCTTCCCCTGCTCGACGCGGCCCGGATGCGGCTCRGCGACCCGGAGGTCTCGAGACGCCGACGACAGCGTGAGGCGGCCCTCGCGGCGGAGCGCGCCGAACGCGCCGCGGTCGTCGAGCACCTCATCGCCTCGGACGACTCCGACATGCACGTCATGTCGATGCTGCGAGGTGACGACCTCCGCAGCGCCCTCGACGACGACGGCGGGCCGACCGTCGACCCCGACCTGCTGGCCGGCCCGTTCGCCCACGTCGTCGTGGACGAGGCCCAGGAGCTGACCGACGCGGAATGGCAGATGCTCCTGTCCCGCTGCCCGTCGCGGAGTCTCACCATCGTCGGCGACCGCGCCCAGGCCCGGCACGGGTTCACGGAGACGTGGCAGGAGCGACTGAGTCGCGTGGGTCTCGACCGGGTCACCCTGTCGTCACTGACCATCAACTACCGCACTCCGGAAGAGGTCATGCTCGAGGCCGAGCCCGTCATCCGTGCCGCGCTCCCCGACGCGAACGTGCCCACCTCGATCCGCGAGAGCGGCGTGCCCGTTCAGCACGGCCCGGCCGCCGACCTCGAGGCGGTGCTCGCGACGTGGCTCGACGCGCACCCCGACGGAACGGCCTGCGTCATCGGCGCCCCCGGCCTCGAGGAGCGGGCTCGGGTGCGGTCGCTCAGTCCGACGCTGACGAAAGGCCTCGAGTTCGACCTCGTCGTACTGGTCGATCCGGACTCCTTCGGTGACGGCATCGAAGGTGCCGTCGACCGCTACGTCGCCATGACACGCGCCACCCAGCAGCTCGTCGTCCTCACTCAGGGGTGACCTCGCCCCGGAAGGCCCGGCCGCCCGGCTCGAGCACGGCGAGCCACGCGCGCAGCAGCTCCTCCAAACCGGCGCGCTGCCGAGGTTCGAGACCGGCCAGCAGGGACTCGTCGCCGGCCATGACGTCCGCGAAGATGCCATCGAGCCGGGCGAGTCCCTCCGGGGCGAGCTGCACGTGCACGGTGCGCCGGTCCGGCTCCTCCCGGACGCGCTCGACGAAGCCGAGCACCTCCATGGCCTGGACGCGCTGCGTCGTCGCCCCGGCCGTGACGCGGCAGCGCCGGGACAGCTCGCCCGCGGTGAGCCGGTACGGCGCGCCACTGCGTCTCAACGTCGCGAGGACGTCGAGGTGGCTCTGCTCGAGGCCGTGGGTGGCCAGCACGTGGGCCCGGTGGTCCATGACGATCGCGGCGAGCCGCACGACCGGCGTGATGATCCCGATCGACGACACGTCCACGTCGGGCCTCTCCCGCTGCCAGGCCTGGATGATCCGCCCGACCTGGTCACCCGACCCGCTTCCCATCCCAATACTTTAGGGCTAAACGAGAGGCCCCGCTCCGATCGACGGTGGGACGATTCCGTGAGGGAAAGGAAGCCGCATGGACCTCTCCACGTTCTATGCCGTCGTCTCGGCCACGTGCTTCACGCTCGTCGGGCTCTGGTGGTCCGCCCTGGACCGCCGGCGTGAGCTGCTCGCCGATGAGGAGACCCGTCGGCTCGTGGGCGGGGTCTACCTCACCTTCCTGCTTCCCGGCCTCATGGGCCTCTTCGCGCAGGTCGCACCCACCCAGCCCTGGCTCTGGCGCTCCACCTTCGGGCTCGTCTCCCTCGTCGGTGCCTGGTCGACCCTGCGGCTCGTCCGCGCCGACCGCGGCCCCCTCGGGTCGGACGGCTCGGGACTCCGGGGCCCCTTCCGGCGGCACCGCTGGGTGGTCGCCATGCTCTACGCCGTCATCGTCCTGGTCGCCGCTGCGCCCGAGCTGGGCGGTGCGGTCGGTCTCAGTGGGCTACAGACGGCCGCCCTCGCCGTCGTCTGCCTCGTCGTGCTCGCCCACGGTCTGGCGTGGGAGCTGCTGACGACGACACCCGACGTCCAGCAGCGCCCCCTCCCCTCCCCTGCCACCGACTGAGCAGGGGAGGTGGAGGGAGCCAGGGGCTCAGGTGGGCGTCAGGGCCGTGTCGTCGATGACGAAAGGACGTCTGTGCCAGCGCGTGACGACCTCCTGACGCCCGCGACGTCGACCGCTGAGAGGGCGTATGCCGTCCGCTGACCCCGGGCGCCCGACGCTGCGGCGTGTTTCGGCCTCTCCCCCTGCCCCTGCGCTGCCCCGTGTGGGACAGTCCTCGCATGTCGAACGCCGTCGTCAACGCCGCGCGACCGGAGACCCGGGAGCAGCGGGCCTGGTACTGGTACGACTGGGCCAACTCGGCCTACGTCACGACCACGGCGACGGTGCTCATGAGCCCGTACCTCACGTCCGTCGCGGAGCAGGCGGCCTGCCCCGGGCTGCCGGACGGCCAGGACTGCACGACGAACCTCTCGGTGCTCGGCATCCCGGTGGCGCCGGGCTCGCTGTGGTTCTTCACCGTGACCTTCACGACGATCCTGTCGGCGATCATCCTCATCTTCATCGGCGCCATCGCCGACCGCAGTCCCCGACCGACCCGGCTCTTTGCCGGCTTCGCGTGGGCGGGCGCCCTGGCGGCGAGCCTCATGTTCTTCGTCGCTGGCACGAACTGGCAGCTGGGCGCCGTCCTCGTCGTCGTGGCCGGCATCTGCCTCGGGTCCTCGCTCGTGATCTACGACTCGATCCTGTGCCGGATCGCCAACGAGAACGAACGCGACCGGGTCTCTTCGAAGGGCTGGGCGTTCGGCTACCTCGGCGGCGGCATCCTGCTCGCGCTCAACTTCGCCCTCGACTTCTTCCACGAGGACCTCGGGCTCGACCGAGCCCTGTCCACACGCATCAGCATCCTGTCCGCGGGTCTCTGGTGGGCTGGCTTCACGATCATCCCGTACCTAGGACTGCGCCACCTGACCGGCACGGTCGAGACCCCCGTCGAGCGCTCGGCCGGCATCGTCCGCGGCAGCATCGCGCAGCTGCGCAGCACCTTCCGCGACCTCGCCAACTACCCGCAGACGAAGCTGTTCCTCGTCGCATACCTCTTCTTCAACGACGGCATCCAGACGGTCATCGGCAGCTCGAGCGTCTACGGCTCCAAGGAGCTCGGCTTCTCCGAGACGACCGTGCTCGGCGTGTTCCTCTTCGTGCAGTTCGTCGCGTTCGCCGGCGCGCGGCTCTTCGGCCGGGTGGCCGCCTCGATCGGGGCGTGGCGCACGATCCTCTACGGGATCGGACTCTGGACGGTCGTCGTCGTCTTCGCCTTCCTCCTGCCGTCGAAGTCGCTCGTCATCTTCCTCGCGCTCGCCCTGCTCATCGGCCTCGTGCTCGGCGGCACGCAGGCCCTGTCGCGGTCGCTGTACAGCCAGCTCATCCCCCGCGGCCGCGAGGCGGAGTACTTCAGCCTCTACCAGGCCATGGAGCGCGGCACGAGCTGGTTCGGGACGCTCATCTTCGGCCTCGTCTACCAGTTCACCCTCAGCTACCGCTGGGCGATCATCGCGCTCATCGTCTTCTTCGCGATCGGCGGCGTGCTCCTGTCGAAGGTGCGGATGCGTGAGGGCATCGTGCAGGCCGGCAACCCGGTTCCCGCCGTCATCTGAGAAACGCCTACACTTCGCCGCCCGCCGGGGAACAAGTCAACCGTTCCGCTCGTTCAAGCGTCTGTGAGGGTAAGACACCAGCGAGGTGTCACAAGGGCATAAGTCTTGGAGGGGTCCACATGGCCGATCGAGCACTACGCGGTTCCAACCTCGGCGCGAGGAGCATGGAGTCCGACGAGAACGTCGTCCCGAGTGAGCGTCAGCTCACCGTCTACGTCTGCGCCGACGGTCACCGCACCGAGCTCCCGTTCTCGATCGAGGCCGACGTGCCTCCCACGTGGGAGTGCCGTTGCGGACTCGACGCGAAGCTGCAGGGCGGCGGACCCGAGCCGGAGGCCAAGCCGGTCAAGCACCAGCGCACGCACTGGGACATGCTCCTCGAGCGTCGTTCCATCCCCGAGCTGGAGGAGCTCCTCGAGGAGCGCCTGACGCTCCTGCGTGAGTCGCGGGGCGAGAAGCCGCGACGCCGCAAGACCGCCTGACCTCCCCAGAGCGCACCACCGAGAAGCCCGCCCCGTTCGTGGAGGCGGGCTTCTCGCATACCCGCACGCTCTGAGCCCGGCCACCACGATCGTGGAGGCGGGCTTCTCGCATACCCGCACGCTCTGAGCCCGGCCACCACGATCGTGGAGGCGGGCTTTTCGCATGCCCGCAGGCTCTGAACCCGACCCCACGATGCCGTCGTCCCGGCTCTAGGTGATCGCGACAGCGAGGTGCGTGCCGTCACCACCTCGAACCCGGGACGCAGAGGGACGAGCGCGGGGCTCAGTCCTCGTCGTCGATGATCTCGCCCTCGACGACCTCGTCACTCGTCGACGAGCGCTGCGGGCCATGGGGTGTCTGCTCCTGCTCCCAAACGGGCGTCGCGGGCTGTCCGGCCACCGTGGGCCCGGCGAAGCGCTCGGTCTGGGCGAGCAGGCGGCGTGAGATGACGGCAGCGAGCATGCTGCGCGCGACGGGCCGCGTGAACGGGAGCACGAGGACGAGGCCGAGCACGTCGGTGACGAAACCCGGCAGGACGAGCAGGCTGCCGCCGACGAGCACGACGACGCCGTCAGCGATCTCGCGGGCCGGCATCCGGCCACTGCGCACGGCCTGCTCGAGCGCGCGCCAGGCCCGGCCGCCCTCGCGACGGATCAGCCACGCCCCGAGGAGCGAGGTCGCGACGAGCAGCAGGAACGTCGGCCAGCCGCCGATGGCCTGGCCGACGGCGACGATGACGACGATCTCGATGACCGGCAGGAGCAGCAGCGCGACGACCGCCAGACGCGTCAGGCGCACTCGTCTGGCCCGTGACGGACCGCGAGACGAGCCAGTGGGACCGGTGGGGCCGCTCACGACTGGTCCCCGACGGGCTCGCGCCCACGCACCCGGCCGGCGACGGAGCGCAGCTGGCCCACGCGGTGCTCGATGCCCCACCTCGTGACGCTGGTCAGCGCCTCACGCACGATGTCCTGGCCCATCTTCGACACGCCGACCTCGCGCTCGACGAACGTGATCGGCACCTCGACGACGGTGAGCCCGGCGCGCACGGCACGCAGCGTCAGGTCGATCTGGAAGCAGTAGCCCTGAGACTCGACGCCCTGAAGCCCCATGGTCCGCAGCGCGCTCGCGCGGTAGACGCGGTAGCCCGCTGTCGCGTCGTTGACCGTCATCCCGAGCAGCACCTTGGTGTAGAGGTTCGCACCGACCGAGAGCACCTTGCGGCGAGCCGGCCAGTTGCGCACCTCGCCGCCCTTGACCCACCGTGCGCCGATGACGAGGTCTGCCTCGCCGAGCGCGGCCAACAGCGACGGGAGTTGCTCGGGGAGGTGCGAGCCGTCGGCGTCCATCTCGACGGCGGCGTCGTAGCCGCGCTCGAGGACGATGGCGAAGCCGGCGAGGTAGGCCTTGCCGAGGCCCTCCTTGGCGGAGCGGTGCACGACGTGGACCTGCGGGTCCGAGGACGCGAGGTCGTCGGCGACCTGTCCGGTGCCGTCGGGAGATCCGTCGTCGAGCACGAAGACGTCGGCGGCGGGCACGTTCGCGCGCACCCGCGCGACGATGCCGGGCAGGTTGTCCCGCTCGTTGTACGTCGGGATGAGCACGGCCACTCGGGTCACCGGCTCACGCTGCGTCGTCGTCATCCTCTTCCTTCGTTGTCTCCGGCGCTGCCGGGCGGCCGCTGCGAAGACCCAGGGCGAGCATCGTCAGCAGTGCGGCGGCGGCGACCCACTCGGGGGCCTCCCCCACCCGGGTCGCCAGCGTCGTGGCGTCCCGCAAGGGTAGTGCTCCTCTGACCACCGCCTGTGTGAACAACGACGTCACCTGGTGGGCGGTTCCGTCGGGCGTGATCAGGGCGCTCTGGCCGACCGTCGACACGTGCACGACGGAGCGGCCGAACTCCATGGCTCGCAGTCGGCTGATGGCCAGCTGCTGGGGCGACTCGGCGGTGTAGCCGAAGGTCGCGTTGTTCGTCTGGACCACGAGGACGTTGGCGCCGGTCTGCACGGCGTCGCGCATGATGTCGTCGTAGGCCACCTCGAAGCAGATGGCGAGGCCGGCCCGGATCTGCTGGCCCGAGGCCGTCGTGACGCGGAAGACGCCGGGCGCGGGGCCCTGGACGAAGTCGCGCGTGACGAGGTCGACCTCCGCGCTGAAGTTCCGCCAGAAGGACCGGTTCGGGATGTACTCGGCGAACGGCACCGGGTGGCGCTTGACGTAGCGGTCGGTGTTGCCCTTTCCGGGCTCGAAGAGCAGGGCCACGTTGGAGACGAACCCGACGGGCTCCTCGAGCAGGCCCCCGACGATGAGGGGTCGCTTCAGCGCGTCGACGGTCTCGAGGATGAGGTCCTTGGCGTCGGCGTTGCGCAGCGGGTCGATGTCCGAGGCGTTCTCGGGCCAGACGACGAGGTCCGGGGCCGGAGCGTGCCCGGCGTCGACGTCGTCCTGGGCCTTGAGCGTCGCCGCGACGTGGTTGTCGAGGACCTGGCGGCGCTCGGCGTTGAAGTCGAGACCGGGCCGCGCCACGTTGCCCTGGACGCCGAGGAACTGGGCCGTCGGGCCGTCGGTCGGCAACGGGACGGCCAGCCCCACGAGGCCGAGCACGAGCGCTCCCACGGCGGGCAGGGCGAGGCGACGGGACGGCATACGCGATCGCGGCGGGGTGGTGGCGCCGCTCCCCCGGCGCTCGGCAACCGCCGACAGCGCGTGCTGGGCGGCGAGCGCGAGCAGGCCACCGCTGAGCGCGATGACGAAGCCGACGAACGGCGCGCCACCGAGTGCCACGAGGCGACCGAACGGCGAGTCGGCCTGTCCGAAGGCCAGCTTGAGCCAGGGAAAGCCACCGTAGGGGGCGCGGGCCCGGAAGCCCTCGGCCACGACCCACACGAGCGCGAACGCCAACGGGCGGACACTCCCCCGGCGGCTCAGCCAGCCGTAGAGGCCGCCGGCCACGCCGACGAAGAGGGCCTGCAGCGTCGCGAGGGCGAGCCACGGCAGCGCGCCGACGTAGATGCCCGACCAGCTGAGCGTCGGCACGAAGAAGACGAGCCCTCCGGCGAGACCGAGCAGGAAGCCTCGACGGCCCCCGGAGCCGGCCCAGGCCCACGCCCACAGCGCGAGGGCCACCGGTGCGGCCACCCAGACGTCGTAGGTCGGGAACGCGAGGCAGAGCAGTCCGCCGCCGAGCAGGGACAGGAGGAGACGCCGCACGGGGTTCACCGTATGCCGTGCGGCCGGGACGTCAGCGCTCAGGGCACGACGACGACGCCACGAGCGGTCGTGGCGACGATCGGCGGGTCGAGCATCTCGGCCGCCGACTCCCCGCGCTCCTGGTTGCCACGCCCGACGACGCGCACCTCGAAGTCCATCTCCCGGGAGCGGGTGCCGACGCGGACGATCTCGGCCGAGATCTCGATGACGTCGCCGGCCGTGATCCGCGAACGGAACTGGACGTCGCTGTACGAGGCGAAGAGGCCCTCGTCACCGTCGGTGACGATGCACATCTCGGTGGCCACGTCGCCGAAGGCCGCCATCGAGTAGGCGCCGTCGACGAGGTTGCCGGCGTAGTGGGCGTGACCGTAGGGCACGTAACGGCGGTGCGTGATGCGCAGCCCGACCTTCGCACGGGTCAGCTTCGCCGGAGTGGCCGAGGCCGTGGCCGGCGTCGTGGGCGCGGTGGCCGAGAGGGGCTCGGGCGCCGTGGGGTCGGTGGTGGTCTCGCTCATGGCTTCTTTCCCTTCCGGAGGCTGATCTCGTGGACCAGGTAGCTGGCGACCTCGCCCGGGGTCGTGCCCCGGCCGAAGATCCGGTCGACGCCCAGGGCCTTTTCGGAGCCGTCCTCGAAGCGCGGTCCGCCGGCGATGAGGATCGGCACCTGCCCGGCCGGGTAGGCCTCGCGGAAGGCCGCGGACATCTGGGTCGTGTTGTGGATGTGGGCGTCCTTCTGGGTGACGACCTGGCTGACGAGGACGGCGTCGGCCTTCTCGGCGCGGGCCCGGGCCACGAGCTCGGGCACGAGCACCTGGGCGCCGAGGTTGACGACCTTGATCTCGCGGTAGTACTCGAGGCCCTTCTCGCCCGCGAAGCCCTTGATGTTGAGGATCGCGTCGATGCCGACGGTGTGGGCGTCGGTGCCGATGCAGGCACCGACGACGACGAGCTTGCGGCGCAGCTGCTTCTTGATCGTCAGGTTGGCGTCCTTGGCGGACAGCAGGGGGTACTCGCGCTCGACGACGTGGACGTCGTCGAGGTTGACGAGGTGCGTCGAGCTGCCGTAGACGACGAAGAAGGTGAAGTCGGGACCCATCGCCTTCGCGTGCACGAGCAGCGCCGGGTCGAGGCCCATCTTCCGGGCGAGCTGGAGCGCGGCGCCCTCGGCCTTCTTGTCGTGCGGCAGCGGCAGGGTGAACGACATCTGCACCATGCCGTCGCCGGTCGTGTCGCCGTAGGGCCGGATGATGTTTCCCTGCGGGGCCGAGGACGTGGCTGCCTGCTCGGGCTGCTGCTTCGCGGCGCTCATCGGCCGGTCTCCTTCGCCGGAGGGGTCCATGCGTCGAGGGCCGTGGTCGCCGGGTTGTCGTAGTCGTCGGCGCGCTCGCTGACCCCGTCGAGACCCTTGCCCCCCGTCGCCGGTCGCTTCATGAGTCCGAAGGTGCCGTCGGCGATGGCCGCGAGGAGCGGCGCGTCGCCGGCGGCGTCGGTGTCGGTGACGATGCGGTCGAGCAGGTCGACGGCCTCGGAGAGCACCTGGCGCGCGCGGGTCTGGATGTAGCCGTCGCGCGGCGGGTGGAAGTCCTCGGTCAGTCCGCTCGCGGCGTTCATGACGTAGCGGACGTTCTGCAGCGCGAGGTCGCGGTCGGAGAGGAACGGCGTCACGACGGCCTCGGTCATCATGCCGACGAGCAGGATGCCCTGACCGGTCATGGCCCCGACGAGGTTGAAGAAGCCGTCGAGCAGGTAGCCGCGGAAGACATCGCCCGTCATGTGCTTCGTCGGCGGCATCYACTTCAGCGGCGCGTCCGGGAAGAGCTGTCGGGCGAGCATCGCGTGGGCGAGCTCCATCCGGAAGCTGTCGGGGATCTCGGGGTTGATCTCGAAGGCGTGGCCCAGGCCCAGCTGCCAGTCCTCGAGGCCGGCCTCCTTGGCGAAGCGCTCGTTGAGCAGCTGGCTCACCGTGACCGTGTGGGCGGCCTCGACCGCGTCGGCGGTCGTGAGGTAGTTGTCCTCGCCCGTGTTGATGATGATCCCGGCACGGGCGTGGACCTGCCGCGAGAAGCGCTGGTCGACGAAGGTGCGGATCGGGTTGATGTCGCGGAAGAGGATGCCGTACATCGAGTCGTTGAGCATCATGTCGAGACGCTCCATGCCGGCGAGGGCCGCGATCTCGGGCATGCACAGGCCCGAGGCGTAGTTCGTCAGCCGGACGTAGCGACCGAGCTCCTTGCTCACGTCGTCGAGCGCCGCGCGCATGAGGCGGAAGTTCTCCTGCGTCGCGTACGTCCCGGCGAAACCTTCGCGGGTCGCGCCTTCAGGCACGTAGTCGAGGAGCGACTGACCGGTCGAGCGGATGACGGCGATGATGTCGGCGCCCTCACGCGCGGCCGCCTGGGCCTGCGGGATGTCCTCGTAGATGTCGCCGGTCGCGACGATGAGGTAGATCCACGGCTTGGTCCTCGGGTCGCCGTGACGCTTGATGAGACGGTCACGCGTGGCGCGCGAGCGGTCGATGGTGCGCAGACCCACACCGACCCCCTTGGCGGCGGCGCTGCGGGCCGCCGTGGCCTCGCGCCCCGAGGGCAGGCGGAAGGAGACGTTGCCGCTCGCCGCCTTCTGGGCGAGCCTGGTCAGGTCGGGCGCCTCGCCGCGGAGCAGGGCGTCGTAGACCGGGGTCGTGACGCCGTGTTCGAGGCCGACCTCGTCGCGGACCGCCGTCACGAGGTGGTTGACCCACGGCACGCGCTCGTGGTCCGCGCCGGCCAGACCGGCCAGGCGCAGGGTCGCGCGCTCCACTGACACCGTGGTGTGGCTGCGCGCGATCTTCACGACGGGGGCGGCTGCCTTGCGGGCGAGCGAGCGGGCCCGGCGCACGACGGCCGGGTCGAGCTCGAGCATGGCGTTGGGGCGGGTCATGCGTCAGATCCTKCCTTCTCGGTGGCGAGGCGGCCCTCGAAGAGCGCCCGCACGGCCGGGACGTCCCGGAGGAGGCGCAGCGCCGTCTCGGCGTGGCCGGGGACGTAGCCGTTGCCGACGAGCATCCGCACGTCGGCGGCGAGGCCCTCGGCCCCGAGGGCGGCCGCGGCGAAGTTCGTGGCCATGCTGAAGAAGATGATGGTGCCGCCCTGCGCGGTCGCGAGGATCGCGGGCTGCTCGCAGCCGGGCACGTCGACGCAGACCACGGTGACGTCGGCCGGTCCCCCGGCGGACTCGACGGCTGCCGCCAGGCCGAGCGGCGACCGCGCGTCGGCGAGGACGACGGCGTCGGCGAGGCCGCTCCCCTCGAGAACCGTGCGCTCGCGCTCGACCGGGACGACGCCGATGGTCCGACCGGCGCCGGCGGCGCGAGCGGCCGCCAGCGAGAGCGAGCCGGACTTGCCGGCCCCGCCGAGGACCGCCACCGTCGGCGCGACGCCGCGGGCGGCATACTCCCCCACGACGCGCTCGACGAGCGCCGGCGCGCCGCACACGTCCATGACCATGAGCGCCAGGTGCGGGTCGAGGTCGGTGGGCAGGGTGGCCGCGATGCTGCGGCCGAAGAGGATCGCGTGGCCTTCGGCCGGCACCTGCTCGGAGAGGCCGTCCCAGCGGGCCAGGCCGTCGGTGATGGCGAGCGGGGTCAGGGACAGCGAAACGAGGGTCGCGACGCGGTCGCCGACCGCGAGACCGAGCGTGCTGTCCGGTCCGACCTCCTCGACCGTGCCGATGAGCATCCCGCCCGAGCCGGTCACGGGGTTCTGCATCTTGCCGCGCGTCGCGACGATGTCGAGGACCTCGGCGCGCACGGCTCCCCCGTCGACGGTGCCGTCGGTGCCGTGCTTCTCGGCGAGCTGCCGGTAGGACGCCGCGTCGAGGTTGAGCGTCTCGACCGCGATCCGGACCTCGTCGGGCCACAGCTTCGGGCTGGCGTCGAGTCGCCGCGCCGCCTGCGGGAGGGTGATGGCGTCGCCGGTGGGCTCGAGCACACGGTGCAGGCCGACGGGCGACGACACGCGGGCGGCGTCCGTGCGATCCGGGGCGGCCGACGTCGGGTCTGACACGTTCACAAATCCTTCTGTATGTACGGACGGAAACCGGAGATCTTGCGTCAGCATAGGGGCACGTCGGCGGTATCTTCACAATTTCGTGAGCTGGACGTGTTTGAGCGAGACCGTCCCTGCCGTTACTGTTCTCCGCATGAGCAAGGTTGAGCAGCCCTACGCGTACCGGCGACGCGAGCTCGTCGAGCCCGACTGGACGCGTTTCCCGGGCTGGGCGAGCATCACCCAGGCCGACTGGGACAGCGCACAGTGGCAGCGGGTCAACTGTGTCAGGAACATCAAGCAGTTGCGAGCCCTCATGGGTGACCTGCTCGACGACCGCTTCTACGACGACCTCGCCAAGGACCAGAGCGAGCGGGCGACGATGTCGATGCTCGTCCCGCCGCAGATGCTCAACACGATGGTCCCGTCGACGGACTCGCCGATGCCGTCGGCCGGGCACGACTTCACCGAGGCCTTCTACGCCGACCCGATCCGCAACTACATGCTGCCGGTCTTCTCCGACCGCCGCACCGACTGGCCGTCACACCCGCACGCGTCGCGCGACTCGCTGCACGAGCACGACATGTGGGTCGCCGAGGGGCTGACGCACCGCTACCCCACCAAGGTGCTCGCCGAGCTGCTGCCCACCTGCCCGCAGTACTGCGGCCACTGCACCCGCATGGACCTCGTCGGCAACTCGACGCCGCAGGTCGCCAAGCTGAAGTTCGACCTCAAGCCGGTCGACCGCTACGCCGCGATGCTCGACTACCTCCGCACGTCGCCCGTCGTGCGTGACRTCGTCGTCTCCGGTGGCGACGTCGCCAACATGCCGTGGAAGAACCTCGAGGCGTTCATCGACCAGCTCCTCGACATCGAGAACATCCGCGACATCCGACTCGCGACGAAGGCCCTCATGGGGCTGCCGCAGCACTGGTTCGCCGAGGACGTCGTCGAGGGCGTGGCCCGCGTCTCGGCCAAGGCCCGCTCGCGCGGCGTCTCGCTCGCGATCCACACGCACGTCAACAACGCCCAGTCGCTGACCCCGTCCGTCGCCCGCGCCTCGAAGGCCATGCTCGACGCCGGCGTCCGCGACGTGCGCAATCAGGGTGTGCTGATGCGCGGCGTCAACGACACCACCGAGCAGCTGCTCGACCTGTGCTTCGGGCTCGCCGACGGCGCCCAGATCACGCCGTACTACTTCTACATGTGCGACATGATCCCCTTCGCCGAGCACTGGCGGCTCTCGCTCGCCGAGGCCCAGCACCTCCAGCACTCGATGATGGGCTACCTCCCCGGCTTCTCGACCCCGCGCATCGTCTGTGACGTGCCCTTCGTCGGCAAGCGCTGGGTGCACCAGGTCGAGGAGTACGACACCGAGCGCGGCATCTCCTACTGGCGCAAGAACTACCGCACGTCGATCGAGGGCGACGACACCGAGGCGATGTCGCGCGAGTACGTCTACTACGACCCGATCTACACGCTGCCCGAGGCCGGCCAGCAGTGGTGGCACCAGTCGGTCGACCACGAGTCGGTTCTCGCCGAGGCGACCGAGCAGGCTGCGACGAGCCGCGCCGCC
Source organism: Terrabacter sp. RAF57 (assembly GCF_052113925.1). NCBI lineage: Bacteria > Bacillati > Actinomycetota > Actinomycetes > Micrococcales > Intrasporangiaceae > Terrabacter > Terrabacter sp. RAF57. The sequence goes on from NZ_JBFRDT010000003.1 coordinate 153,906, forward strand.
GCCGAGTCGCAGCTGCTCGTCTGACACCGCGCACGAGCACGTATGCCGTGTGGCCCGGGACCGTCACGGTCCCGGGCCACACGTCGTCCCGGGACCGGACCGAGAACTGCGTTGTCACCCTGACCCGTCGCCACCTAGCGTGGCTCGCGTCCACGTGCATCGACCGAGCGGAGACGAGCGTCCGATGACCAGCAACCTCATCGAGCTCTGCATCGACGCGTCGGACCCGCTCCGCCTCGCAGCCTTCTGGGCGGGCCTGCTGGAGCGGGAGACCGACGCCGACGGCCTCGTGCTCGCGGGTGAGGACCCGGGGATCTCGATTCGGTTCCTGCCGGGGCGTCAGCGCAGGACCGGGCCCCACCAGATCCACCTGCACCTGACCAGCACCACGCCCGAGCAGCAGCAGTCGACGGTCGACCGGGCCCTGCGGCTCGGGGCCCGACACCTCGACATCGGCCAGACACCGGAGGAGGGGCACATCGTGCTCGCGGACCCGGAGGGCAACGAGCTCTGCGTCATCGAGGCGGGCAACACCTTCCTCGCCGACACCGCGTTCCTCGGGGAGCTCGCCTGCGACGGCACCCGCGAGGTCGGCCTCTTCTGGAGCCTGGCCCTGGACTGGCCGCTCGTCTGGGACCACGACGGGGAGACGGCCATCCAGTCGCCCCGCGGCGGCGCGAAGATCGCCTGGGGAGGGCCGCCCGTGCGTCCGAGGTCGGGGCGCAACGTCATGCACCTCCACGTGAGCCCGACGACACGCGACGACCTCGGCGCCGAGGTCGAGCGCCTCCTCTCGCTCGGGGCCACGCGGCTCGACGCCGGCCACGGGGACGCCTGCGGGGTCCCCCTCGCCGACCCCGACGGCAACGAGCTCTGCGTCATGGAGCCGCGCGAGGGCACCCGTAGACTGCGCCGGTGACTTCCCGCTCCCCCGGCACCCGCGTCCGCATGCCTCGCGCCGAGCGGGAGGCGCAGATGCTGGCGGTGGCCGAGCAGGTCTTCTCGGCCCGTGGCATCCAGGCCGCCACGATGGACGAGATCGCCGAGCTCGTCGGCGTCACCAAACCCCTCATCTACGACTACTTCGGGTCGAAGGAGGGCCTGCTGGCGGCGACGATCGAGCGGGCCCGTGGGCAGCTGCTCGCCGCCCTCATCGACTCGTGGGTGGCCCAGCCGGCCGCACCGGCCCGCGACCGGGTGCGTGGTGTCGTGCACGCGTTCTTCTCCTTCATCGACGAGCACGACCAGGCGTTCGCGCTGCTGCGCACCGAGGGAGCCCTCATCGGCGAGGCCTCGGCGTCCGTCGAACGCATCCGCCAGCAGACCGCCAAGGCGTTCGCCGAGGGCCTGCGGACGCTGCCGGCGTTCGAGCCCCTCGAGGCGCGCCGGGTCACCGTCATGGCCGAGATCCTCATCGGCGGCTGCGAGCGCCTCGCGGTCTGGCGCAGCACGCACCCGGGCACGACGGCGGACGAGGCCACCGACCTCGTCGTCACGACGATCTGGGACGGGCTCGCGTCCGTCGGCGACGCCTGATGGCCAGGCAGCGCCCGGCCGACGGTCCGTCGACGCCGGCCACCGTCGCCCTCGACCGCGCCGGCATCCCGTACTCCCGCCACCCCTACGAGCACGACCCCGCGGCGGCGAGCTACGGCCTCGAGGCGGCGGCTTCGCTCGGCGTCGAGCCCTCGCGCGTCTTCAAGACCCTGCTCGTCGACACCGGCGCGACACTGGCGGTGGGCGTCGTGCCCGTCGACGGCCAGCTCGACCTCAAGGCCGTCGCCGCGGCGCTCGGCGTCAAGAGCGTGACGATGGCCGACCCCGCAGCGGCCGAGCGCAGCACGGGCTACGTCGTCGGCGGCATCTCCCCGGTGGGGCAGAAGCGCGCGCTGCCCACGGTCCTCGACGAGACGGCATACGGCTTCGGGACGGTCTACGTCTCCGGCGGCCGACGCGGCTTCGACATCGGCCTGGCGCCCGAGGACCTCGCGTCGGTCACCCGAGCCCGTCGTGCCCGGATCGGTCGCGCATGACGCTGACCCACGAGGCGTCCCGCGACGCCCCGGCGCGAGCGCGCGTGCCGCAGCTGCAGCTCGTCCTCGTCCTCGTCCTCGCGGCGCTGACGATGGTCGGGCCGTTCACGATCGACGCGATCTTCCCGGCGTTCGAGGTGATGACCCGCGACCTCGGCGTCGACAAGGTCGCGATGCAGCAGACCGTCAGCGTCTACCTCGTCGCCTTCGCGGTCGCGAGCCTCTTCCACGGGTCACTGTCCGATGCCCTCGGTCGTCGTCCCGTCATCCTCGCCGGCTGCGCGCTGTATGCCGTCACCAGCGCCCTGTGCGCGCTGGCGCCGAGCATGCCGCTCCTGCTGTGCGCCCGCGGCGCCCAGGGCCTCGTCGCCGGCGCCGGGATGATCGTCGGGCGCACGGTGGTGCGCGACCTCTTCGACGGGGCGCACGCCCAGCGGTTCATGAGCCACATCTCGATGATCTTCGCCATCGCCCCGGCGCTCGCGCCGATCGTCGGCGGTGCCATCCTCGGCTGGGGGTCGTGGCGCACGATCTTCTGGGTGCTCGCGGGCTACGGAGTGCTCCTCGTCGTGCTGACGCTGACGTCGCTGCCCGAGACGCACCCGGCCGCTGAGCGGGTCCCGTTCCGGCCGCGGCCGTTGCTCACGTCGTTCACGTCCGCCGCGGGCGACGGCGCGGTGCTGCGCCTCAGCGCCGCCATCGCCCTCAACTTCGGCGCCCTCTTCCTCTACATCTCCTCGGCGCCCGCCATCGTCGTCGACCACCTGGGGCTCGGCGAGCGCGACTTCGGCGTGCTCTTCGTCCCRCTCGTCGTCACCATGATGATCGGCTCGTTCCTCACGGGGCGCCTGGCCGGTCGCGTGCGACAGGGGGCCTTCGTCCTCGCCGGCTTCCTCGTGGCCCTCGCCGGCGGCGTGTTCGCGGTCGCCTACCAGGCGCTCATCGACGAGCCCACGCTGCCGTGGACCGTCGTTCCCGTGGCCGCCGCTTCGCTCGGCGTGTCCCTCGTCTTCCCGATCCTCACGATCGCGCTGCTCGACCTGCGGCCGCGGGAGCGTGGCGCCGTCTCCTCGTTCCAGTCCTTCCTCAGCACGTGCGTCAACGCGCTCGTGGCCGGGGCGGTCTCACCGCTCGTGAGCGGCTCACTGACGACCCTCGCCGTCGTGGCAGGCTCCATGACGCTTGCCGCACTCGGGCTCTGGTGGTGGCATCGGAGCCTGGCGACGCGGCGGCGCGGTCTCGCCGACGTCACTGTCGTCGTGGGCTCCCCGGCCCTCGAGCCGATCGAGCAGCTCTGAACGCCCCTCCGTGCTGAACCGGACCCGGCCACCACCCTGCCGCGGACGAGAGCGTCGCCATCGTGCGCGGCGGCGTGAACACGGACCCGTCCGACCGGCTGACTCGGGGCTCAGTCGGTCTCGCGGGGCTCGGCCGAGGCGCTGCGGCCCTCCCACGGCGTCGAGAGCACCACGGTCGTGCGGGTCGAGACGCTCGCGGCTGAGCGGATGCGCGCCAGCAGGTCCTCGAGGTCGGCCGGCGTCTGCACCCGCACCTTGAGGATGTAGCTCTCGACGCCGGCGACCGAGTGGCAGTCCTCGATCTCGGTGATGTGGCGCAGCCGCTCGGGCACGTCGTCGGGATCGCTCGGGTCGAAGGGCGTCACCGAGATGAGTGCCGTGAGCGGAAGCCCGAGCGCGTCGGGTGAGACCTGCGCGGTGTAGCCGGTGACGACGCCCCGTTCCTCGAGGCGCCGGACCCGCTGGTGCACCGCCGACGTCGACAGGCCCGTCGCCCTGCCGAGGTCCGTGTAGCTCATCCTGCCGTCCGTGAGCAGCAGGCCGACGAGCCGGCGGTCGAGATCTTCCATGGCCCGAAGGTTAGTGCAGTGGACGACGGCTCGCGCGGACGTCCTAGGGGTGAAGAGGCGCGCGGATGACGGCGACGGTGGCTTCCGCGATCCGTCCGTGTCCCGCGGCGTTCGGGTGGTCGCCGTCCGGGGCGAGGTAGTGCGTCTCGTCGTAGGCGTACGTCGGGCCCTTGAACGCCGCGCGGAGGTCTACGTACCGCCATGTCGAGGCTGCGGCGCGGGACGCGACCACCGAGTTGACCTGGTCGGTGACATACGCCGCCGTGTCGACGTAGGCCTGGCCCTTTGCGGCCGCGTACTGTCCTCCGAGCCAGACGCTCCAGTAGTCCAGCAGCACGACCAGCACGGGCCGCCCCGCCGTCAGCTCCTGGATGCTGGCGGCGATCTCCTGCAGCCGACCGCTCATCGCCGAGACGGCGCCGTCGTAGCAGTGCGCGTCGTACCCGCAGGTCGGGCTGTAGAGGACGTCGTTGGCGCCGACCTCCAGCAGCAGGACGTCGGCCGTGCGGACGTGCGACCTGACCGTCTCGTCCGACCGCAGCTGCTCGAGGACGTCCGACGTCCTGTAGCCGGGGATCGAGTCGTTCGTGGTCAGGGTCTCTGTGCCGGAGACATCCTTCAGCTCGGCGCCGGTCAGCGCAGGGTACGGCGAGCAGTCACAGGCACTTCCGTAGGGAACGGAGTCACCCAAGGCGACGATCTGCCAGTCGCCGACGTGAGTCTGCGTGGCGACCGCCGAGGGAGATGCGGCCGGCGACGTCGAGGCGGTGGCGGACGGGCCCGCGGGGGTCGTGCTGTCGCCCGCCGAGCATGCCAGGAGAGGCATGCTCAGACCGGCGAGGACCAGGAGGAGTCGGGTGAGACGCGTTCGCCCCATGAGTCGACGTTACGGCACCGCCGTCGCCGCGGCGCTCGGCGCCGGGACCGGTACCCTCTCGCGTATGCCGTCCCGAGCCCCCAGGATGCTCCTGCTCGACTCAGCGTCGCTCTACTTCCGCGCTTTCTTCGGCGTGCCCGAGGTGATCGGGCCGAGCGGCGTGCCGACCAACGCTGTGCGTGGACTGCTCGACATGATCGCCTCGCTCGTCGAGCGAGGTCGCCCGACGCACCTCGTCGCCTGCTGGGACAACGACTGGCGCCCGGCGTTCCGAGTCGAGGCCATCCCGTCCTACAAGGCCCACCGCGTCGCCGAGCCCGGGCCCGACGAGCTCGCCGGCGAGACCGTGCCCGAGGCCCTCGGCGTCCAGGTACCCATCATCGTCGACGCGCTGACGGCGCTGGGCATCGCTCGGGTCGGCGTCGACGGCTACGAGGCCGACGACGTCATCGGCACGCTGGCCACCGCGTTCAGCGGCCGGATGCCCGTCGACATCGTCACGGGCGACCGCGACCTCTTCCAGCTCGTCGACGACGCGAACCAGGTACGTGTCGTCTACACGGCCCGCGGCGGCGTGCGCTCCCCCGACCTCGTCGACGAGGCGTTCCTGGCGGAGAAGTACGGCGTGGCCACCGGGCCCGCCTACGGCGACATGGCCGTCCTGCGGGGCGACACGAGCGACGGCCTGCCCGGCGTCGCGGGCATCGGCGAGAAGACCGCGGCCAAGCTCATCACGACCTACGGCACCCTCGAGGCCGTCCGGGCCGCGATCGCTGACGGCGACCCCGCCATCAAGGGCGCCCAGCGCGCCCGACTCGAGGCCGCCAGCGACTACCTCGACGCCGCCCCACGCGTCGTGGCCGTGGCCAAGGACGCCGCAGTGCCCGACGTCGACCTGGCCGCACCAAGCGCCGTGGCCGACCCTGCCCTGATGTCACGCCTGGCCGTCGAGCACGGCCTCACGTCGTCCTTCGACCGGGTCATCTCCGCCCTCGGGATCGACTGACCATGAGCACCGGCACCGGACCGTCCGACCGGTCACGGTACGGTCACCTTTCGGTCGGCCCGACGCACGCCTGAGCGTCCGAGGGCTACCCGCGGGTCACCACCAGGCCCCGGAAAGGCGCATACTGAAGGGTGCCCACCCATGGAACGCCCGACCGCCGTCGCCACCTCTCCAGCAGCCCCTTCAGGCCGGCCCCTGCGCCGGACATCGAGGAGTTCTCGGTCGGAGACCGGGTCTCCCACCTGCGTCACGGACTCGGTGTCGTCGTCTCGTGCAGCCCCGCCACGGTGACCCTGAAGTTCGAGTCCGGCGTGGTCCGCGTCAACAGCCCGTTCGAGCGTGTGACCCGGCTCTGAGCACCACCTGAGCGCGACGCTCACCCCCACGTTCGGCCGCGACTCCGGCGTGGCCCTCGGGCCCAGCTCGGGTGATCGTGGCCGTTTCGGGGTCCTCGGAGGCGCCCGGCAGGCACAGCACGACTCGAACCCGGCATGACGAAAGGCCGGTCCCCGAGGGGACCGGCCTTCGTCGTGCGGACTGTGGGTCCGACGAGATCAGCGAGCGATCAGAGAGCGCGGACGCGCATCGCCTGCGGGCCCTTGGGGCCCTGCTCGACGTCGAACTCGACGGCCTGGTTCTCCTCGAGGCTGCGGTAGCCGTTGCCCGTGATCTCCGAGTAGTGGACGAAGACGTCGGGACCCTCGGTCGGGGCGATGAAGCCGAAGCCCTTCTCCGAGTTGAACCACTTGACGGTTCCCTGTGCCATGTTTTTCTCCTTTGGGTGGAAGTGAGTCGTTGCTTGTCAGCGACCCCCGGTCGGCAGAGACGCGACCACTTTCCAGAAACCCTGAAGAAACAGTTGCGCTCGCAATGGCGTTCCTTGCGAGCGTGTGAAGACACGAGCACCAAAAACGTCGACCGGTGCCCCAACCATAGCCGACCGGGTGCTCGCGACGACAATCGTCCGGCTGCACGGGAGGCGGCTCGGGGCCTCCGCCCTCAGTCGAGCCGGTCGGCCGCCACGACCCCGCGCAGGACGCCGTCACTGGCCCGCCGCGCGGTCGTCGCCAGCTCAGGGTCCGCCGCGTCGGTCAGCTGACCCAGCAGGTCGATGACCTGCTTGCACCGACGCACGAAGTCCCCGGCCGCGAGGTCGGTCCCCCGCAGCACGTCCTCGAGGCGCTGCCCGCTCGCCCACCGGTGCATGGCCCACGCGAGGCCACCGTCCGGCATACCCGTGCGTGGGAGGGTCAGGGCGCCCTCGGCGTCCTCGAGGTCGGACCAGATCCGGATCATCCGGTCGTACGCCTCGCGCACGTCGTCGTTGGGCCAGCGAGGGGTGAGCCCGGTCTCCTCCCGTCGCGGCTCGTGCACGAGCGTCGAGACGACGGCGGCCAGCGACGGTGGGTCGAGACGACGCCAGACCCCTTCGCGCAGCGACTCGGCGGCGAGCAGGTCCTTCTCGGTGTAGAGCTGGCGCAGGCGGTCGCCGTCAGCGGTGACCGTCTGACCGCCGACGCCGAGGTAGCCCATCTCGACGAGCAGCTCGCAGATGCGGTCGAACGTCTTGGCGACGGAGTTGGTGCGGCCGTCGATCTTGCGCTGGATGCCGTCGGTCTCACGCCGGAGGCGCCACCAGCGCTCAGCCCAACGGGCGTGGTTCTCGCGGTCGGGGCAGCGGTGGCACGGGTGCGCCTTCATCTGCCGACGCAGCTCGTCGACACGGTCGTCCGTCGGGTCGCCGTCGGCCGGTCGGCGACGTGGCGGCGGGTCGTGCGGCATCGTCGCGCGCAGGGTCGCCGCCAGGTCACGACGGGCCTTGGGGTTGCGGGCGTTGAACTGCTTGGGCACGCGCATCGACCCGAGCGGCTCCAGGGGCGTCGGCGCGTCGTGCAGGGTCAGCCGGCGCAGCTGGTGGTCCTCGGTGACGACGGCGGGCGACGCCGACTCCCCCTTGCCGCCGCGGTTGGGCATGACGACGACGGCCAGGCCGCTGTGGCGTCCGGCGGGGATGCGCACGATGTCACCGATCTTCAGCGACTCCAAGGAGATCGCCGCGGCCGTACGCATCGACGCCGACCGAGCCCTGGCCCCCTCCTTCTCGACGTCGCGGATCTCGTTGCGGATCGCGGCGTACTCGGAGAAGTCGCCGAGGTGGCACGTCATGTGCTCGGCGTAGCCGGCAAGGGCCTCCTCGTTGCGGCGTACCGTGCGGACGAAGCCCACGACGGCACGGTCGGCCTGGAACTGCGCGAAGGACGTCTCGAGGATCTCGCGGGCGCTGTCGCGGCCGAACTGGCGCACGAGGTTGACGGCCATGTTGTAGGTCGGCCGGAAGCTCGAGCGCAGTGGGTACGTGCGCGTCGAGGCGAGCCCCGCGACCCCCGCAGGGTCGAGGCCACGGTTCCAGAGGACGACGGCATGACCTTCGATGTCGATGCCGCGGCGACCCGCACGTCCGGTGAGCTGGGTGTACTCGGCGGCCGAGATGTCGACGTGGTTCTCGCCGTTGAACTTCACGAGCTTCTCGAGCACGACGGTCCGCGCCGGCATGTTGATGCCGAGGGCCAGGGTCTCCGTCGCGAAGACGGCCCTGACCCGGCCGGCGGTGAACAGCTCTTCGACGATCTCGCGGAAGGTCGGCAGCATGCCGGCGTGGTGGGCGGCGAACCCACGGGAGAGACCGTCGACGAAGTCCCAGTAGCCGAGCACCGAGAGGTCCTCCTCGGCCAGGCCCTGGATGCGCTCCTCGACGAGGCGACGGTTGGCCTCACCCTCGGACTCGGGGATGAGGCGCATGCCGCTCGACAGCAGCTGCCCGACAGCGCCGTCGCAGCCCGCGCGGCTGAAGATGAAGGTGATCGCCGGCAGCAGTCCCTCGCGCTCGAGACGCTCGATGACCTCGGCGCGGGTGGCCCCGCCACCGGGACGACCACCACGGGCGAAGCCGCGTCCGCCGTCGCCGCCACCGGGCCCGCGTCCGGCCGGGGCGTCGGCGCCGCGCCGACCTCGCCCGGCCCAGTCGTCCCGTCCGCCGCGCCCCCCGCCCCCGGACCCGCCCCGCGCGCCCTTGCCGCGCGCACGGCCCTTGTCGCGACCTCCGCGCGAGCTGACCCAGTGCGAGTCCCACGCGCCCCGACCCTCAGTGCCGCGGATGGCGTGCACGAGGTCGGGGTTGACGCTCACCGAGTAGCGCCCCGGTGCGTCCACGAAGTGCTCGTCGTCCTCGCGGCCGTCGCGCTCCTCGACGAAGAGGTCGAAGAGGGTCTGGCCGACCATCATGTGCTGCCACAGAGGCACCGGACGGTGCTCCGAGACGATGACCTCGGTGTCGCCGCGCACCTCCCCGAGCCAGGCGCCGAACTCCTCGGCGTTGCTCACCGTCGCCGACAGCGACACGACGCTGACGTCCGGAGGCAGGTGGATGATGACCTCCTCCCACACCGCCCCGCGGAAACGGTCGGCGAGGTAGTGGACCTCGTCCATGACGACCCAGCCGAGCCCGCGAAGGGTCGTCGAGCCCGCATACATCATGTTGCGCAGGACCTCGGTCGTCATGACGACGATCGGGGCCTCGCCGTTGATCGAGGCGTCACCGGTCAGCAGGCCGACCCGGTCGGCGCCGTGGACGCGCACGAGGTCGGCGTACTTCTGGTTGGACAGGGCCTTGATCGGGGTCGTGTAGAACGCCTTGCGTCCCGTCGCGAGGGCCAGGTGCACCGCGAACTCGCCGACGATCGTCTTGCCGGCTCCCGTGGGAGCCGCCACGAGGACGCCACGGCCCTCCTCGACTGCCCGACAGGCCTCGGTCTGGAAGTCGTCGAGCGGGAAGTCGAGACGGGCGGCGAACTCCGCGAGCCTCGGCCACGTGGCGATCACGCGGGCACCTCCATCGGGGCCACGACGCGCAGGGCACCGGGGACGACCTCGGCGTCGATCGGTAGGTCGGCGAAGGTCTCGCCATCTGCCTGTGAGTGGATACCGCTCGCCTCCAAGCGAACTCGCCGGGCGCGATGGATCTCGACGGCCGGGTGGGTGGTGTGGGTTCCGGAGTAGACCTTGGGGAAGACCCGGAGGAACGACGGGATCGACAGCGCGTGGACGATCATGACGTCGAAGAGACCGTCGGTGACGTCGGCATCGGGACACACGCGCATGCCCCCGCCGAAGGACGTCGTGTTGGCGACGGCCACGAGCATCGCCCGCGTCTCGAGGCGGTGACCGTCGAGCTCGACGGCATACGGGATGGGTCGGAAGACCGGGAGCTCACGCATGACCGCGAGGTTGTAGCGCATCTGCCCCCGCGGCCAGGTCATGCGCTGCGCGCGCGCGTTGACGACGGCGTCGAACCCGGCGCCGAGGACGCCACCGAACCACGTCTCGCCCGCCACGCCGTGGGTCACGCGACCGAGGTCGATCTCGCGCGTCCGGCCATCGGCGAGCAGCGCGACCGCCCCGCGGGGGTCACGGACGGGTAGGCCGAGGTTGCGAGCGAAGTCGTTGCCCGTGCCGGCGGCGACGACGGCGAGGCGCGACGTCGTGCCGGCGCAGAGGTTGACCCCGAGGTGGACCATGCCGTCACCCCCGACGACGACCACCGTGCCGACGCCGTCGGCCACGGCCTCGCGGGCCCGCGTGTGGGCCTGCTGGTAGTCGCTGCCCGACACGTCRACGACGTCATGACCCGCCTCGAGGAGCAGCCGGCGCGTCTCGTCGCCCATCGCTCGGCCGACGCCCTTCCCCGAGGTGGGGTTGACGATCAGGGCGACACGCTGGGACACACCCGAACGCTACAGGGCAGAGGCCTCGTCGTCGGGGACGTCCAACCAGTCGGGCTTGTGCTCCTCCTTGCGCCGGTCGAGCAGGAAGGCGACCCCGACCGAGGCGAAGTAGAGCAGCACCATGGGACTGGCGAGGAAGAGCATGGTGTAGGCGTCGGGCGTCGGGGTCATGATCGCCGCGAAGACGAGGATGATCATGACGGCCGGGCGCCAGCCCTTGAGCATGGCCTGCGCCCGGAGCACGCCGACGAGGTTGAGCGCGACGAGGAACACCGGGAGCAGGAACGCGCACCCGAAGGCGACGATGAACTTGAGGACGAAGTTGAGGTACTGCGAGCCGTCCTGCAGGTTGTAGGCACCCTCGGGAGTGAAGCCGAGCAGCACCGCCACGGCCTTGGGCACCATGATGAAGGCGAAGAAGCACCCCGCGAGGAAGAGCGGCACGGCGGCGACGACGAAGAGCCGCGCGAGCAGCTTCTCCTTCTTCGTCAGGCCGGGGACGATGAAGCCCCAGATCTGGAAGAGCCACACCGGCGACGCGAGGATGAGCCCGACGAAGAGCGACGTCGTCAGCTGGAGCGCGAAGGCGTCCGTCATGCCGGCGAAGTTGATGTTGACGACGCCCTCGCGACCGACCTGCAGGTCACGCAGGGGCTTGGTCAGGGCGTTGATGACCTGGTCGTAGTAGATCCAGCCGAGGACCCCGCCGATGATGATGGCGATGGCGCTGATGGTGATGCGGTTGCGCAGCTCACGGAGGTGATCGCCGAGCGACATCCGCCCCTCGGGGTCGCGCTGGCGTCGCAGTGACGGCATTCAGGGAGCTCCGTGTGATGGGTTCGGGATCCGACCCACTCAGAACGTCGTGTCGCGACGGATGTCGTCGGTGCCCGACGTCGGCGTCGTCGTCGGGCTCGGGGTCGCGGCACGGAGGCGGTCGGCCTCGGCGCGGGCCTCGGCGGCCCAGCGCTCGGCATCGGCGAGACGGGCCTCGGCGGCACGGCGCTCGGCATCGGCGTCCACGACGTCACCCGGCACGGTCGTCTGCGATGCGTCGCTCGGGACGGGCTTGCCGTCCTTCTTCAGCTCGTCGACCTCGGACTTGAAGACCCGGGCGGAACGGCCGAGGCTGCGCGCCATGTCGGGGAGCTTCTTCCAGCCGAACAGGGCGATGAGCACGACCGCGATGATGATGAGTTCGGGGGCACCCAGGTTGGGCATGGTTACGTCTCCTCGTCGAAAGCCGGTCCGGATCCGAACCGTCATGGTGCAGCCTCGGTGCTGCAGGTGTCCAGCATACGTGCGCCCGGTGAACCTGGACCGTCCGCGCCCGTGAGAACGGCCAACTGACCGCTATGTGGGCACCCGTGGTCACCTGATGGACACAGGTTCCCCGGCCTGGACGCCGTCGGCGCGTCGGGTGCTCAGCCGTTCGGGCCGTAGGCCGCCAGCGCGGACCGGGCCTCGAGGGCGACGGCATCGACGAGCTCGGGCGGCTCGAGCACGCGCGCCTCTCCCCCGAGACGCAGCACGAGCCGACGCACGAGCGCGGGGTCGGCCACCTTGAGCGTGACCCGCAGCGACCCGTCCGGGCCGCGCTCCACGCCCTCGTTGGGGTAGTAGTCGGCGATCCACGCCGCCCACCGGCTCGCCTCGATGACGACGGTGACGTCGTTCTCGCCGGGGACGAAGACGTCGTCGAGGTCGCGCGGACGGGCGTCGGCCGGCGGCGTGCCGTCGAGGTCGAGCACCGACGCGTCCTCGATGCGGTCGAGCCGGAAGAGCCGGACGTCCTCGGCGCGGTGGCAGTAGCCCTCGACGTACCACTGCGCGTCGAGGTTGAGGATCCGCATGATGTCGACGTCACGCTCGGTCGACTCGTCACGCGTCGCGACGTAGTAGCGCAGGTGGACCCGACGACCGCGGGCGAAGGCGTCCTTGAGGGTCGCCATGGCTGCGTGCTGGCTCCCGTCGTCGAGGTCGAGGTCGATGCGGCCCGTGGGCTCGCCGACGGTCGTCGCGGCCGCGGCGCGGATCTTCTCGAGGGTGCGCTCGGCGACGTCGGAGCCGACGAGCGTCGACCCCAGGGCCTGCAGTCCGGCGGTGAGGGTGACGGCCTCGTCACGCGTCAGGCGCATCGGGGCCGCGATGTCGTCGGCGTTGTCGAGGTAGATGTGGCCGCTGTCCCACTGCGCGTCGATGAGCTCGGCATGGCCGTAGCCGGGGGTCCCGCAGACGAAGAGCAGCTCGAGGTCCTCGACGACCTGGTGCTCGTCGACCCCGAACTCCTGCGCCGCCTCGGCGATCGACACGCCCCGGTGCTGGAGGAGCCACGGGACCATGTCGAGCAGCCGACCGAGGCGCTGTGTGGCGGTCTCCGGCACGCGGCGTGCCGCCGTGCGTCGTGTGGCGCTCATGCGTGCTCCCCCGTCCGGACCTGCACGTCGTCGGGCCGGCCACCCTGCCCCGCCGGCACCGTCTGTGCGTCCAGCACGGCCCGGAGCGCGGACCTCACCCCGTCGACGAGCTCGGGCGGCGAGACGGCGACGGCGTGCGTGCCGAGGGCCACGACGTCGCGCTCGGTCGTGCCGCGGCGGTAGGGCACCTCGATCTCGGCCCACCGCTCGTCGACCTCGGTCGTGCGCTGGGCGTACCGGCGCAGGGTGTGGCCCCTCCCGTGCCGCACCCTCACGACAGCAGTGCCCTCGGGCTCGGGCAGCTGCGCCTCGAGGGCCACCTCGGGCACGTGGTCGGACGGGACGGCATACGAACCCGGACGTCCCTTGCGACGGACGGCGCCCTCGAAGCGGCTCAGGCGGAAGGCGCGCTCGTCGCCACGGTCGACGTCGAAGCCCGTGAGGTACCAGCGGCCGTGCCAGTTTTTCAGCGCCCACGGCTGCACGTGACGGGTCGTCAGCTCTCCGTCGTTCCTGCGGTAGTCGAAGGTGATCGGCTGCAGGGCCGACACCGCGGCGTGGACGGCCTCGAAGGCCGGCTCCTTGGTGCGGATGCGCGGCTCGGCACCCGCGGCCACGGACTCGTCGATCTCGACGCCCGAGAGGCGCAGCTTGCGCAGGCCCGCGGAGGCGGCACCCGAGATGCTCGCCGTCGACCACGCGCGGGCGGCCAGCGCCAGGGCGGCGACCTCGTCGGCCTCGAAGCTGATCGCCGGCAGCGTGGTCTCGCTCGCGTCGATGCGGTAGCCGACCTCGTCGTCGAAGAGGACGTCGAGGACCGTCGTCGTGATGGGGATGCCCATCTCGCGCAGCTCGTCCTTGTCCCGCTCGAACATCCGGTCGAAGGCCTCGTCGGAGGTCGCGGCGGCGTAGGCCGGCAGCGACTCGCGGATCTTCTGCTTCGACACCGGTCGCCGCGCGGACTTCAGCGCGAGGATGAGGTTGAGCAGCCGTTCGGTCTTGTCGGCCGAGGCAGACGCAGGGCTCATCGAGACCTTCCTGAAGGGGCGCGGCGCGTGGGGGGCAGTCCGACGCTACCCGAACATGCGATCGAATAGGGTCACCCCATGATCCAGTGGCGCCGGGGTGTCGTGGTCGAGGTGCGGTCCCGCTGGGCGGGCGCGGTCGAGTATGCCGTCCGGCTGCCGCCCGGTGACGTCGTCCGGGCGCTCGGCTACGTCGACGTCGTCGGCGACCTCACCCTCGGGACCGCCGTGCTGCTCAACACGACCGCCCTCGAGCGAGGGCTGGGCACCGGCGGGCTGGCCATCGTCGTCGCTGCCCCCGACGCGCTCCCCCGTCCCGTCGCCGACGTCACGGCCGTGCCGGGCCACGTCGTCAAGGCCCGCTACACGCCCTCCCAGACGATGGTCCTCGGCGTCGACGAGCAGGACAGCGAGCACCACGCCGTGCTGGCCGACGCCGACGACGTCGACGGTCTTCCGGTCGTCGTGGCCGACCTCCACTCGGCCCTGCCGGCGGTGCTCGCGGGTGTGCGTGACGCCGCGCCGTCCCTGCGGGTCGCCTACGTCATGAGCGACGGTGGCGCGTTGCCGATCGACTTCTCCCGGACGGTGGCCGGTCTGCGGGAGGCCGGCTGGCTCGAGGCGGCGATCACGGTCGGGCAGGCCTTCGGAGGCGACCTCGAGGCGGTGAACGTCCACACCGGCCTGCTGGCCGCGCACCATGTCGTCGGCGCCGACGTCGTCGTCGTGTCGCAGGGGCCGGGCAACCTCGGCACGGGCACGCGGTGGGGCTTCTCCGGCACGTCGGCTGGCGAGGCCGTCAACGCCGCGGGGACCCTCGGCGGCCGCCCTGTCTGCTCCTTGCGGATCTCGGAGGCCGACCCGCGCGAGCGGCACCGCGGGGTCTCACACCACAGCCTGACGGCATACGGCCGCGTGGCGCTCGTGCCCGGCGACGTGCCGGTGCCCCTGATACCCGGCGAGGTGGGCGTGCGGGTGCTCGAGCAGGCCCGGACCCTGTGCGCCGCGAGCCGGGGGCGGCTGACGCTCCACGAGGTGGCGACCGACGGGCTCGACGCGGCGCTGCGCGACACACCGGTGCCACTGCGCACCATGGGGCGCGGATACGACGACGACCGGGCCGGATTTCTCGGCGCGGCCGTCGCGGGGCGGTATGCCGCCGGGCTGGTTCGGCGCGCGTCACACCTGGACTGACGAGCGGTGCAAGCGCCGCGAGCGAGTCGAGGAGGGAAGGCGTGACGTCAGGCGCGCCCAACCCGGCGAGCGAAGCGAGCCAGTGTCATCTGACGTCGTCGAGGTCGACGACGAAGATCAGCGTCTCACCGGGCTTGATGGCAGCGCCCGCGCCACGCTCGCCGTAGGCGAGGTGGGCCGGGATCGTCAGCTTGCGCCGACCGCCGACCTTCATGCCCTCGATGCCCTTGTCCCAGCCGGGGATGACCATGCCGACGCCAAGACGGAAGTCGAGGGCGCTGCCGCGGTTCCAGGACGAGTCGAACTCCTCGCCCGTCGAGTGCGCGACGCCGACGTAGTGTGCGCTGACCGTGTCACCGGCCTTCGCCTCGCGGCCGTCACCCTCGATGATGTCCTCGACGACGAGGTCGGCGGGCGCGTCACCCTCCGGGAAGTCGATCTCGGGCTTCGTGCGGTTCGGGTCGAGTGCCATGCTGCGTGTTCCCTTTCGTCCGTGAACTCGGTCGGTGGTGCGGTCGGTACCGCGGTCAGTAGGCGTCGAGGATGTCGACGACGAAGACGAGCGTGTCGGTGCCGGAGATCTTGGGCGCGCTGCCGGCCTTGCCGTAGCCGTCCGCCGGCGGGATGACGAGCAGCACGCGGCTACCCACCTTCTTGCCCACGAGGGTCTTGTCCCAACCGGGGATGACGCCGCCGACGCCGATCGGGAAGTCCGCGGCCGCGCCACGCTGCCACGAGGAGTCGAAGACGCTGCCGTCCTTCCAGAGGACGCCGTGGTACTGGGCGCTGATGGTCTGGCCCTTCTGGACCGTCGCGCCGGCGCCCTGGATGAGCGTGGCCTGCTGCGTCGTCGTCGGGGCCGTCGTCTTGGGCACCGTGACGGTGGGCTCCTTGGTCGGGCCGTTCTTGAACTCGACGGTGGGCAGGCCTGCGGGCGCGGCCGTCTGGGTGCCGTCGACCTGCGTCAGGGGCGTGTGGACGTCCTGGATGTCGGCGACGACGACGATGGTGTCGGTGCCCTTGACGCCGAGCTGGTCGTTGCCGGCGGTGCCGAAGCCCTTCTCGGGCGGGATCGTGAAGGCGATGCGGCCACCCTTGGTGGCACCGACGAGGCCCTCGGTGAAGCCGGCGACGATGTCGGTGCGGCCGAGGCGGTAGGCCTCCGCGGACCGGCCGGCGGCATAGCCGTCGTCGATGAGCTTGCCGCTCGTGCCGTTGTAGATCTGGGCGCGCAGGCGCACGGTGTCGGCCTTGGTCGCGGCCTTGCCGGTGCCAGGGGTCAGCACCTTGTGCTCGACGGCCTTCGAGCTGATCGGCGTCGCACCGAGGGCGACCTTCGGGGCCGTCTTGAGGTCGACGGCGCCGGTGGCGGTGACGCTCTTGAGGGCAGCCGAGGCCGCGACGGTCGTCGTGGCGGAGCTTGAGGAGCCGGACGAGCTGGACCCGCAGGCGGCGAGGGTGGTCAGGCCGAGGGCAGCGATCAGGGCAACGGCCGTGCGAGCGGCCGGACGGTTGGGGCGCACAGGGGAAGACTTTCGATCGGGGCGGGCGGGTGTGGAGGTCCCGCAGGGCAAATCCCAGCCACTGTAACGCTCACCCTTGTGCGCGCCTCACAGCGCACTGACAGGTCCGCACAGCTCCGGTGGGCACCCGTGGGTCAGAGCGGGCGCTGGATCGTGGGCGACCTGTCGATGGTCTCCATGAGGCGCTCGACCCGCTCGTCCACCGAGCGGAACGGGTCCTTGCACAGCACGGTGCGCTGCGCCTGGTCGTTGAGCTTGAGGTGCACCCAGTCGACCGTGAAGTCGCGGCCGTGGGCCTGCGCGGCACGGATGAAGTCGCCGCGCAGCTTGGCCCGCGTCGTCTGCGGCGGGCGCACCTTCGCCTCGAAGATCTCGACGTCGGAGGAGACGCGGGCCGTCCGCCCGTGGCGCTGGAGCAGGTAGAAGAGGCCGCGCCGCCGGTTGATGTCGTGGTAGGCGAGGTCGATCTGCTGGATCCGCGCGTCGGTGAGCGCGAGCCCGTGCTTGGCGCGGTAGCGCTCGATGAGGCGGTACTTGATGACCCAGTCGATCTCCGTGTCGATCGCGGCGAGGTCACCCGACCCGATGGCGTCGAGGGCCCGGCCCCACAGGTCGATGACCTGCTTCGTGTCCGGGCTGTCCATGCCCTCGCGGTCGACGAACTCGATGGCCTTGTCGAGGTACTCGCGCTGCATGTCGAGGGCCGACAGCTCGCGGCCGTTGGCGAGCCGGACGGTGGCCCGTCCCGTCGGGTCGTGGCTCATCGTCCGGATCGCGCGGATGGGGTTCTCCATGGAGAGATCGCGCATGACGACGCCCGACTCGATCATCCGCAGGACGAGGTCGGCACTGCCCACCTTGAGCAGGTTGGTCGTCTCGGACATGTTGGAGTCGCCGACGATGACGTGCAGGCGGCGGTACTTCTCGGCATCGGCGTGCGGCTCGTCGCGGGTGTTGATGATGGGCCGACTGCGGGTCGTCGCCGACGACACGCCCTCCCAGATGTGGTCGGCGCGCTGGCTCACGGCGAAGCTCGCCCCGTGCGCGGTGGCGACGACCTTGCCGGCGCCGCACGTGATCTGGCGGCTGATGAGGAACGGGATGAACATGTYGGAGACGCGCTGGAAGTCGCCCGACCTGCCGTAGCAGTAGTTCTCGTGGCAGCCGTAGGAGTTGCCGGCGGAGTCGGTGTTGTTCTTGAAGACGAAGATCTCGCCCTCGACGCCGTCGTCACGCAGCCTGCCCTGGGCGTCCTCGACGAGGCCCTCGAGGATGCGCTCCCCCGCCTTGTCCTGGATGACGAGCTCGCGCACGGAGTCGCACTCGGCGGTGGCGTACTCCGGGTGGGACCCCACGTCGAGGTAGAGCCGGGCGCCGTTGCCGAGGAAGACGTTGCTCGACCGGCCCCAGGCGACGACGCGGCGGAAGAGGTAGCGAGCGACCTCGTCCGGAGTCAGCCGACGCTGGCCCTGCGTGGTGCAGGTGACGCCGTACTCGTTCTCGATCCCGAAGATCCGCCGCTCCATGAACCAACTCTAGGCGGCGGGTCCCGCGGCCGTCGGGCACGACCACCCGTCGGCGCGGCTGCTCTCGCCCACCCGGGCGCGAGTAGACATGCCGAGCCACCCGCCCGAGGCGCCGGCACGACCCTCCCAGGGGGTGCCGACGGGCGCGGGGGCGGTCCGTGTCTCGGTGTCGCGACGATCGTTCCGGCACGGTGTCCCACAGGACGACGTCTGTGATAGTCAGTCTGGTGTGGCTGTCACAATGGCTGCTGTCCCCTCTTGCCGTACCCCTCCACGATCCCCTGCATTGGACGGAAATGATCGACAGACCGCACTTCAAGTTCTCCCGCCGCGGCTACGAGCCCGAAGAGGTTGACTCCTTCATCGAGTCGCAGAACCGCACCCTGCAGGCGGCCAAGAAGGATGCCGCCGAGCGGAGCGTCGAGCTGACCAAGCTCAACGCGGCCCTCACCGACCTCCGGGGACAGCTGGGTCAGCAGTCGCGGGTCATGGCCGACCTCAAGAAGAACAGCTCGCCCGCCCCGGCTCAGACGTTCGCCGACCTCGGTGAGCGCATCGCCCAGATCCTGGCGCTCGCCGACCAGGAGGCCGGCGAGATGCGCACCCGGGCCAACGGCGAGGCCGACGAGATCCGCGAGCGCGCCAACCGGGCCGCCTCCGAGCTCAAGGCGACGACCGCGACCTACGCCGAGCAGGCCCGCGCCCGCGCCGACGAGGAGGCCGTCCGCATCATCGCGCAGGCTAACCGCGAGGCTCAGGCCATCGTGGCCGAGGCCCAGAGCGTCACCGCGGCCCAGCGGCAGGAGGCCGCGGCGGAGTACGAGTCGCACCGCCTCAAGGCCTCCACCGCCTCCGCCGAGCTCGAGGTCAAGCTCGCTGCGCGCCGTGAGTCGGCCGACGCCGAGTTCGAGGCCCGTCGCCAGCAGCAGGAGGCCGCGCTCAACGAGAGCGAGTCCCGCCTGCGTCAGCTGACCGAGCGTGCCGAGCACGACGCGCACGAGATGCGCGCCAGGGCCGAGCGCCTGCTCGAGAACGCCCAGGCCCAGTCCGACCAGATCGTGTCCGAGGCGCGCGACCACGCCTCGCGCCTGCGTGAGGAGTCCGACCGCGAGCTCGCCGCCGCGACGGCCCAGCGCGACAGCATCACCGCGCAGCTCGGCAACGTCCGTCAGATGCTCGCCACCCTCGGTGGCGGTGCCCTCATGGACACGCTCGGTGCCCCGGACAAGCCGGCGCAGCCGCCGCAGGTGGCCGACGTCCAGCAGCCGGTCCCGGCCGTCCAGCAGGCGTCGGATGCCGACGACGAGAGTGCCGAGCAGACCTCCCCCGACGCCGTCCCGTCCGAGGCCAAGCGGGCCGAGCAGGCCGACGAGGATGCTCAGCCCGCGGCCGAGGCCGACGCCGAGCAGGGCGACGAGGAGCAGGACGACCCAGCCGGCAAGAGCTCGTCGTACGGCTCGGACCAGTCGTCGTACTACCAGCGCAGCGCCTCGAGCGACCGGGTCGGCGCGCAGCGCCGCTGACGCGTCGTCGTCGACCCGGAGCCGGGGTCGCGGCACACCGCGCGACACGAAGGCCGCCCACCTCTCGGKGGGCGGCCTTCGTCGTGTGCACCTCGATGCGGTGGTCGGCTGTCAGGAAGGCGGTGTCGGGGATCCGGGACCGTCCGCGGGGCTCGCTGAGCTCGCCGAACCGCTCTCTCCCGCAACGGTCTCCGTCGACCCCGGACCGGCAGTGGCCTCGACGGCCCCAGGCGCCTCGACGGCCCCAGGCGCCTCGACGAGCAAGCGCGTCAGCAGCGGACCGACGATGCGTCGGAACGAGCGCCGGGGACGGTCGCGGTCGAGCACGGCCACCTCGAGCTGGCCCTCGTCGAGGGCGCGGCGCTCGCCGTTCTCGCCGGCGCCGAGCACGTCGACGGCCAGTCGCAGGACCTCGGCCAGGGTCATGCCCGGCCGCCACCCGGTCCCGAGCCGCTCCTCGGCGGCGTCGCTGGCGCCACCCATCGCCACGAAGCCCTGCTCGTCGGCGACCGACCCGTCGTAGGTGAGCCGGAAGATCTGGTCGGTGTCGCTGTCGACCCCGACCTCGGCCACGACGATCTCGATCTCGAACGGCTTGGACTCCTGGGTGAACACCGCCCCGAGCGTCTGGGCGTACGTGTTCGCGAGGGCCCGAGCCGTGACGTCGGTGCGGTCGTAGGAGTAGCCGCGCAGGTCGGCATACCGGATGCCGGCGACCCGCAGGCTCTCGAACTCGTTGTAGCGACCGACCGCGGCGAAGGCGATGCGGTCGTAGATCTCCGACACCTTGTGCAGGGCTCGCGAGGGGTTCTCGGCGACGAACGCGATGCCGCGGTCGTAGCCGACGACGATGACCGAGCGTCCACGCGCGATCCCCTTGCGCGCGAAGTCGGCCCGGTCCTTCATGACCTGCTCGGGCGGGACGTAGAACGGCATGCTCATCGGGCGCCTCCCGGGTTGTCACGACGGGCGGCCACGACGCGCTGCACGTGTCCCTCGAGGACGTCGGACGCGACGAACCGAGCGCCGGAGTGGTCCACCACGGCGACGGTCGGCCAGATCTGGCGGCCGAGGTCAGGGCCACCGGTGGCGGAGTCGTCGTCGGCGGCGTCGTAGAGCGCCTCGATGGCGACCGACACCGCCTGCTGCTCCTCGAGACCCGGCCGCCACAGCTTCTTCAGGGCGCCGCGGGCGAAGACGGATCCCGAGCCGGTCGAGTGGTGACCACCCTCGATGTAGCAGCCACCCGTGACGTCGTAGGAGTAGATCCGCCCGGTGGCCGACTCGAGGTCGAAGCCGGCATACGTCGGGACCACGGTGAGGCCCTGCATGGCGAGGGAGAGGTTGCCCCGGATCATCGAGGCGAGGCGGTTGGCCTTGCCCTCGAGCGACATGATGGCGCCCTCGATCTTCTCGTAGTGCTCGAGCTCGACCTGGTAGAGCCGGACGAGCTCGATCGCGATCCCGGCCGTGCCCGCGATCCCGACGACGCTGTAGTCGTCGGCGGCGAAGACCTTCTCCATGTCCCGGTTGGCGATGACGTTGCCCATCGTGGCGCGGCGGTCGCCCGCCATGACGACTCCCCCGTCGAAGAGCAGCGAGACGATGGTCGTGCCGTGCGGCGCCTCGATGCTCGCACCTGAGGGCAGGCGCCGACCCGAAGGCAGCAGCTCAGGACGGTAGGCGGAGACGAACTCGCTGAACGACGAGGATCCCGCGCTGAGGAAGGCGTCGTCGAGCCGGCGAGGCCGCCCCGTGGACCACTGGGTCACTGGCCGCCCTTCTGCACGAAACCGCGGACGAACTCCTCGGCGTTCGACTCGAGGACACCGTCGATCTCGTCGAGGACGCTGTCGATGTCGTCGGACAGGCCCTCCTTGACGGCAGCGCCGGCGGGCGCGGTCGGCGGTGCCTCCGGTGTCTCCGGCGGCTCCTCGTCACGACGCTGCGGCTTGACGTGCTCCTGACCCGGCATGGCTACCTCCCAGACGTGAACGACCTCGTCCCCCGACCCTAACCCGTGTGCGCCCCGCGGTCCGAGCACCCACCGCCGACGGTGGACACGCCTCTCCCCCGGCGCTGCTCATGACGGCGCCCGGGAACCGACGGCTGCCGGCGGGTGGCGCCGACCGACACGGTCGGCCGCGGCTCGGCGAGATGGCTCCAGGACACCCCGGGTGGGGCCCGGACGAGCTCGGACTCGCACCGTGCCTTGCGGGGCTGGGATGCGGGCGGTCGTGCTGCTCGGCCGCGACGCCGCGCACACGGCCGCTCCACCACGCGTTGCTCGAGGCCGCCGCCGAGCCGGCTCCGGGGCTCCGGGGCTCCGGACGTGCGCACGGGCTCCGGAGCAGGTATGCCGCCCACGGCACCCGGGCGGTCACGCGGGGCCACGTGCGCGCCGCGGTGGCCGGACGGCATCCGCACGCATGACGGCGCAGTCGTGCTCGTCGGGACCGACCCGGTCCGGCTGGGCCCTCTCGGGCTCACGCTGTGGGACGAGCTGCCGGTCTCGAGGACCGCGCCGTGGAGGCACTCGTGCACGCTGGGGTGCTCAGGGCCGAGTAGGCCGTGGCGTTGCCTACTCGGGCGTGGCCAGGCCGCGGAGCAGCTCGCCCACGTCGGCGCTCTGCTCGAGCAGCGTGCCGACCTGCGCCCGGGTGCCGCGCTCCGGCTCGAGGATGGGGACCCGCTGCAGACTGGCCCGACCCGGCACGTCGAAGACGACCGAGTCCCAGCTGGCCGAGAAGACCTGGCCGGTGAAGCGGCGGACGCACTCGCCGCGGAACCAGGCGCGGGTGTCCTCCGGTGGCGTCGTCTGGGCCGCCTTGACCTCCTCGGGCGTCACGAGGTCACGGAGCAGCCCGCGGTCACGCAGCCGGTGCACGAGCCCCTTCTCGGGGCGCACGTCGGCCCACTGGATGTCGATGGCCGCGAGCCGGTGGTCGTCCCAGGCGAGGCCGTCACGGGCGCGGTAGCCCTCGAGGAGCTGCAGCTTGGCGACCCAGTCGAGCAGGGGCGCACACGACATGACGTCGCGCCCGAGACCGGTGAGGACCTCCTCCCACAGGCCCATGACCTCTGCGGTCGCCTCGGCCTCGGGGTCGTCGCCGCGCCGGTCGAGCCAGACGCGGGCGGCTTCGAGGTACATCCACTGGAGGTCGAGCGCCGTGATGCTGCGTCCGTCGACGAGCTCGACGGTGGCGGTGAGCGTCGGGTCGTGCGAGACGGTCTGCAGGGCGGCGACCGGTCGGCGGACCGACCAGTCCGCGGTGAGGTGGCCGTCCTCGATCATCCCGAGCACGAGCGACGTCGTGCCGGTCTTGAGCAGGGTCGCGACGTCGAGGTGGTTCGCGTCGCCGATGATGACGTGGAGGCGCCGGTAGCGGTCGGCCACGGCGTGGGGCTCGTCGCGGGTGTTGATGATCGGGCGCTTGAGGGTCGTCTCGAGGCCGACCTCGGTCTCGAAGAAGTCGGCGCGCTGGGAGATCTGGTAGCCCGCTCCCCTGCTGTCGACGCCGATCCCGACCCGGCCGGCACCGCAGACCACCTGACGCGTCACGAAGAACGGGATGAGGTGCCGCACGATGTCGGGGAACGCGGTGCGCCGTGGCATGAGGTAGTTCTCGTGCGTGCCGTAGGACTGGCCCTTGCCGTCGGCGTTGTTCTTGTAGAGGTTGACCGGCGGCTGCCCTGGACGCGCGGCGAGCAAGCGCACCGACTCGAGCGCGATCGCGTCGCCCGCCCGGTCCCAGGTCACGGCGTCGCGCGGCAGTGTGACCTCTGGAGAGCTGTACTCGGGGTGGGCGTGGTCGACGTAGTAGCGGGCGCCGTTGGTCAGCACGACGTTGGCGAGCGTCGGGTCCTCGATGTCGGTCAGCTGGCTCGGGTCGGCGGTCTGCCGGTCGAGCTGCCAGCCGCGCGCGTCGCGCAGCGGGTCCTCGAAGGCGTAGTCCCAGCTCGACTGGTTGGACCGGATCCCCTGCGCGGCGGCGTAGACGCTGATGACCTGGCCCGACAAGAACATCGGGTTGGCCATCGGGTCGCCGGGCACGGAGATGCCGTACTCGGTCTCGAGCCCCATGATCCGCCGCACCGTCATGGCCCGACGATAACCGTCCCGACCGCGCGCGCCGCGTCCGGTCTCGTCCGGACCGAGGGCGTACGCCGTCCGACCCGGCTAGATGGCCCCGACCTTCTGCAGCCGGTTGAGCGAGAACCACCCGAACGGGATCGGCAACCAGTAGGTCGCGAGCCGGTAGAGCAGGACGGACGAGACGGCGGTGCCGCTGTCGACGCCGATGGAGATGAGCCCGAACGACATCGCGGCCTCGATGCCGCCGAGGCCACCGGGCGTCGGGACGGCCGAGCCGACGATGGCGCCGGCGAAGTAGACGACAGCGATGGATGCGACGGGCGCATCGGCACCGAAGGCCCTCGTGGCGCACACGAGCGCGGCGACGAACGACATGTCGAGCAGGAGCGCCCCGGCGAGCAGCTGGGTGAGCTTGGCCGGGTGCTGGAGGACGGCGAGGACCTGCGGGACGGCCGACTTGACCTGCGGGAGCACGCGGTCGGTGAGCAGGGCCCGGACCTTCGGCAGCGCGAGCAGCCCGAGGGCGAGGATGACGACGACGAGGATCGCCGCGACGAGCACCGGGGACGGGCTGAACGAGACCGCCGGGCCGGTGCCGGCCAGGACACCGGAGATGACGAGCAGGACGAAGTACGAGCAGAACTGGGCCACCTGCGCGACGCCGACGCTGGCACCGGCGATCGTCGGGGACAGGCCGGAGGTCTGCAGGTAGCGGGTGTTGAGCGCGATGTTGCCGACGGCGGCCGGGGCGACGAGGCCGCTGAACGCCACGGCGAGCTGCGTCATGTAGGTCCGGATGAACCTGAGGTGGATCTGGACGGCGCCGGCGAGCGCGATGGAGGCACCGGCGAAGGTGGCGGCCGCGAAGAGCAGCAGCAGGGCGGCCCAGCGCCAGTCGGCCGTGCTGACGACCTGGCCGATGTCGACCTGGGCCAGCTGCGTCAGGAGCAGGTAGCCGGCGATGCCCCCACCGAGCAGCGTGACGACGCCGCGCGCCGAGATGCGACGCAGCTGGACGGGCTCGACGGCCTCTGCCTTGGGGCGCAGGGCGACCAGCCGCTCGCGCAGCTCCCCCATGACCGACTTGGACTCCTTGAGCGCCACGCGCGCGTCGGGACTCAGCGCGACCGGCTGGAGCACGGGAACGGCCCGTAGGACGGCGTCCTCGCCGAGGGCTGCGACGGCCGAGTCCACGGTCCGCTCGGGGCCGACGGCCAGGGCCACGGTCGTGAGCAGCTGGGCGAGGTCGATGCGCAGGCTGATGTCGTCGGCCGCGACGTCCCCGCTGCCGAGCCGGGACAGGGCGACCCGCCCGTGGTCGTCGACGAGGATCGTCGACGGTCCGAGCTGCCGGTGCACGAGGCGACGTCGGTGCAAGGTGGCGGCCAGCCGCCAGATCGCGGCGAGCCGGGCGTCGTCGAGGTCCCCGTCGACCTCGGTGAGCGGGGTGCCCTGCGGCTCGTCGTAGGCGATGACGGCCGAGAAGGGACCGACCTCGGACACGGCGACGGGCCGTGGGGCGCGGATGCCGGCGTCGTGCAGGGCCAGACCCATCAGGGTCCGGTGCTCGATCTCGGAGCGCAGCGTCAGCGCGGGGGGTCGGGTGAAGCCGCTCCGCAGCCGCAGCACGCGCAGCAGGCGCCGACCCGAGGCGAGCCCGAAGGTGTCGCGGTCGATGACGTGGACGTCGAGCGTCCCGTCGTGGGTGGTCCCGATGTAACGGCGGTCACCGGCGTCGTTGGCGTCGATGAGCTCGAGGCGGGTCAGGGGCACACCGCCCGCGACGAGCACCGCGGCGACCTCCACCCCCGGTGGACGGGTGGAGTTCACGCCGAACACCAGGCGGAAGGTGAGGCCGACGATCCAGCCGAGCAGGAGCGAGCTGACGAGGGCCGCGAGGGTCATGGCCCCCGAGAGCAGGGTCGTGACGAGCGTCGCGATGACGACCACCGTCGCGATCGGCGAGATCCACTTGCGGCCGGAGATGTCGGCGACGGTGAGCAGCGCGACCATCGAGACGATGACGATGTCGAGCGGACCGGTGCGGCCCGTCGCGGTGGGTCGGGTCAGCACGTCGGTGACGAAACCGCCGTTGCCCGAGTGGACGAGCACGGCGAGGACGATGACGAGGACACCGCCGACGACGGCGGCACCGAGCGCCTGGATGAGCTGCATGGGGCGACGGCGCACGAGCAGGTCCGCGCCCACGCCGATCGGCAGGAGCAGGACGCCGATGCCGCTCATCCAGCCGAGCAGCGTGAGCAAGAGCCGGGGAAGCCCGCTCGTCGCGTCGGTGAGGTCCTGCTCGACCGCACCGCGCGTGCCCGAGGCGACATCGGCCGCGACGAGACCGAGCACGAGCAGGACGACGGCAGCGGCCAGGCGGACGCCGTCGACGGGACGGCGCACCCGTTCGGGGATGGGTGGCTCGATGACCTCGACGCCGGGCAGGCCGTCGTCTCCGGTCGTGGCTCCGGCCTCGGCTGCCGCCTCGACGACCGGCTCCGCCGCCGTCGCGTCTGCGCGCTCCTCACGCTCCCCGGCCTGCTCCTGCACGTGCTCCGCCGTCCGGCGCATGGTCTCCCCCGTGGTGTCGTCCGATGCCTCGGTGGGTCGGGAGACGGCCCCGTCCGTGGGGGGCTGCGTCCTCTCCGAGTCGCCGGGCATGGGCCAATCCTGCCCGAGGCGCGGCCCGAATGGCCGCAGCGTCGCCGTGCGGGCGTGCGTGCGCCCGGTGCGCCGACCATCAGGAAGCGGTGCGAGACTGACGCCGTGACGGTCACCGACTCGTGGGACATGCCCCTGCGCACCAAGCTGCTCGCTCGCGTGCTGAGCCGCACCCGCGACGGTTCCCGGATGCTCTCCGGTGACGAGATCGCCCGCAGCAGAGCGTGGTTCGCCCCTGCGCGGCTGCCCTTCACGTGGGTCACGGGTCCGGTACCGGCGGGGGTCGAGATCGCGGAGACGAGCTTCGCCGCCCGGGACGGCCACCCCGTCGCCGTACGCACCTACCGTCCGAAGGACGCCGCGGGTGAGGCCCTTCCCGCGATGCTGTGGTTCCACGGAGGTGGCTGGGTGCTCGGCAACACGCGGGGATACGACCCGATCTGCGCCTGGATCGCCGACCGCGCCCGGGTGGCCGTGCTCAACGTCGACTACCGCCTCGCCCCGGAGCACCGGGCACCCCAGGCCGCCCACGACTGCATCGACGCCGCCCGCTGGGCCGCGTCCGACGCCGCCGGTGACGGCGTCCGGCACACCGGTCTCGGTCTCGCGGGCGACTCGGCCGGCGGTAACCTCGCGGCCGTGGCCGCCCAGGTGCTCCGCTCCGAGGGTGGTGCCGACGTCGCCTACGAGGCCCTTGTCTACCCGGCCGTCGACGCGACGATGAGCTCGCCGTCCGTGGCCCAGCACTCGGCCGCACCGATCCTCACCCGCAGCGACATGGACGCGTTCCTCGCGCACTACCTCGGCGACGGCGACGATGCCCTCGACCCGCTCGACCCCCTCGTCTCCCCGCTGCACGCCCACGACCTCACCGGACTGCCCGCCACGCTCGTCCAGACGGCCGACCTCGACCCGCTCCGCGACGAGGGGACGGCCTACGCCGAGGCCCTCCGCGCAGCTGGCGTCGAGGTGCAGCACACCAACTACCCTCGCGTCCCGCACGGCTTCATGAGCTTTCCCGGGGCCACCCGGGTCGGCGGCGCCGCTCGCGCGGAGCTCGCCCAGTGGGTCGCCCGGCACGCGCGACCGGGAACGGTCGGATAGTCTGCGAACGCACGCGAGTCTCGTGAGGGATGGTCTCGAAGTGAACGATGTCGTCGTGTTCAGCGGCTCGGCGCACCCCACCCTGGCCGACCGGATCTGCTCCCATCTCGGGGTGACCCGGTCCCCCGTCGACATCAAACGGTTCAGCAACGACTGCCTGCAGGCACAGCTGCTCGCCAACTGCCGCCAGCGCGACGTCTACATCGTCCAGCCGCTCGTGCCGCCGACGCAGGAGCACCTCATGGAGCTGCTCCTCATGATCGACGCGGCGCGTGGCGCCTCGGCGGCTCAGATCACCGCGGTCATGCCGCACTACGCCTACGCCCGCTCGGACAAGAAGGACGCCTCGCGCATCTCCCTCGGCGGACGGCTCGTGGCCGACATGATCTCGACGGCCGGCTGCCACCGGGTCCTGACCATGGCCCTCCACGCTCCCCAGGTGCACGGCTTCTTCTCGACGCCCGTCGATCACCTGACCGCGATCGGGGTCCTCGCGGACCACTTCCGTGACAACGACCTCGACAACTCGATCGTCGTCAGCCCCGACCTCGGCAACGCCAAGGTCGCGACCCAGTTCGCCCGCCTGCTCGGGCTGCCCGTCGCGGCCGGCTCGAAGCAGCGGGTGGCCGACGACCGCGTCGTCATCGACTCGATCGTCGGCGACGTCTCGGGTCGCCGGGCGATCATCCTCGACGACGAGATCGCGACGGGCGGCTCGATGCTCGAGCTGATGGACCGCCTCAAGGACGCCGGCGCGACCGAGGCCGCGATCGTCTGCACCCACGGCCTCTTCGCCGGCAAGGCCGTCGAGCGGCTGCGTGACCACCCCTTCGTCACCGAGGTCGTCACGACCGACACCGTCCCGGCGCCCGACGGCTGGCCCGAGCTCAAGGTGCGGTCGGTGTCGGCCCTCTTCGCCGAGGCCATCAGCCGCATCCACCACGGACGCTCGGTCAGCTCGCTCTTCGAGGGCGTCGACCCCACCCACGCGCCGCCGCAGGCCAAGCTCCCCTTCGACACGCCCTCATGAGCCGACCCGTCTGGTGGCGCCGCCCTGCGGTCGCTCTGCTCCTCGACGTCGCGCTCGTCCTCGTCTTCGCGGCGGTCGGTCGGGCGAGCCACGACGAGTCGAGCCCGGTGCTCGGTGTCCTGTCGACAGCCTGGCCCTTCCTCGTCGGGACCGGCCTCGGCTGGCTCGTCGTGCGGGTGGTGCGCCGGTCATGGCCGCTCGACGTCGCCCCCGGCGTGACCGTGTGGTTCGCGACCGTCCTCGTCGGCATGCTGCTGCGGCACGCGGTCGGGTCGGGCACGGCCGTCAGCTTCGTCGTGGTCGCCTCGGTCGTGCTGGCGCTCTTCCTGCTCGGCTGGCGTGCCCTCGGGGCGTATGCCGTCCGCCGCGCCCGCTCGTCGCTGCGCCGCGCCTGACCCCACCCGTCCCAGACCGTCGAGAGGCCACGTGTGGCCGGGACGCGTCCCGGCCACACGGCATACGACTCGGGTCAGAGGTACTGGCCGGTGTTGGCCGTCGCGATGGACCGGCCCGGCTCGGTGCCGTCCTTGCCCTTGAGCAGCGTGCGGATGTAGACGATGCGCTCGCCCTTCTTGCCGCTGATCCGCGCCCAGTCGTCGGGGTTGGTCGTGTTGGGCAGGTCCTCGTTCTCCTTGAACTCGTCGACGCAGCTGTTGAGCAGGTGCTCGACGCGGATGCCCTTCTGGCCGGTCGTCAGGAAGTCCTTGATCGCGAGCTTCTTGGCCCGGTCGACGATGTTCTGGATCATCGCGCCCGAGTTGAAGTCCTTGAAGTAGAGGATCTCCTTGTCGCCGCCCTGGTAGGTCACCTCGAGGAAGCGGTTCTCCTCCATCTCGGAGTACATCCGCTCGACGGCGGCCGTGATCATCGCCTCGACGGTCGCGTCGCGGTCACCGCCGTTGACGGCGAGGTCGTGCTCGTGGAGCGGCAGCGACTCGGTGAGGTACTTGCTGAAGATGTCGCGCGCGCTCTCGGCGTCGGGGCGCTCGATCTTGATCTTGGCGTCGAGACGGCCCGGTCGCAGGATGGCGGGGTCGATCATGTCCTCGCGGTTGGAGGCGCCGATGACGATGACGTTGTCGAGGCGCTCGACGCCGTCGATCTCGGCGAGCAGCTGCGGCACGATCGTCGTCTCGACGTCGCTGGAGACGCCCGATCCGCGGGTGCGGAAGAGCGAGTCCATCTCGTCGAAGAAGACGACGACGGGCGTGCCGTCGGAGGCCTTCTCACGGGCCCGCTGGAAGATGAGCCGGATGTGCCGCTCGGTCTCGCCGACGTACTTGTTGAGCAGCTCGGGGCCCTTGATGTTGAGGAAGTAGCTCTTCTCGGTCTGCTTGCCCGTGCGAGCGGCGACCTGACGGGCGAGGGACGCGGCGACCGCCTTGGCGATGAGCGTCTTGCCACAGCCGGGAGGACCGTAGAGCAGCACGCCCTTCGGCGGCTTGAGCGCGTGCTCCTTGTAGAGCTCGGGGTGCAGGAAGGGCAGCTCGACGGCGTCCCGGATCGCCTCGATCTGGCCGGCGAGGCCACCGATGTCCTCGTACTCGACGTCGGGCACCTCCTCGAGGACGAGCTCCTCGACCTCGAGCTTGGGCACGACCTCGTGGACGAAGTTGGACCTCGGGTCGAGGGTGAGGGAGTCGCCGACGCGGAAGTGCTCGCCGAGCAGGGGCGTGGCGATGCGGCACACGCGCTCCTCGTCGCCGTGCGTCACGACGACGACGCGGTCGTCGTCGAGACGCTCCTTGACCGTGACGACCTCGCCCACGCGCTCGTAGCCGTGGACGGAGACGACGTTGAGGGCCTCGTTGAGCATGACCTCACGACCGAGACCGAGCTCCACCTGGTCGACCGACGGGCTGATCGCGACGCGCATCTTCCGGCCACCGGTGATGATGTCGATCGAGCCGTCCTCGGGCGGGTCGACGACGAGGCCGTAGGTGCTCGGCGGCTGCGCGAGACGGTCGACCTCCTTCTTCAGCGTGACGATCTGCTCGCGCGCGTCCTTGAGCGTGCGCACGAGGCGCTCGTTCTGGGACGACAGCGTCGACAGGCTCGTCTGGACGTGGGCCAGCCGCGCCTCGAGCTCACGGGTGCGCTGGGGCGAGTGTCGCGCCACCTGGCGCAGCGACTCGACCTCGGCGCGCAGGGCTGCGAGCTCGCGGTCCCCCGCTCCGGGGACTCCGGCGCCGGCGGCACCTTCGGGGTCTGGGTTGCGGACGTCATCAGACATCTCGGCCTCCTCAATCCGTCACTCGCACATAGTGACGATTCGACCCTAACCCCGTGTCAGCCGATGTCGTCGGACGTTTCAGCCAGTGATCGGCGGACGCGTCGGATCGTCTTGTCGCTCTTGACGCGTTCGCCGAGCGCCTCGGGTGTCCACGCGTCCGCAGGAATGTCCGTCGAGGCCGTCGAGCCGGCGACGGGCGTGGGGGCACCCGCTGGGGCGTCTCGGTCGTCGACGGACGTCGTGCCGGCGTCACCCGCGTCGCCGTAGGCGCCCTTGGCCGGACGACGCTTGCGCTCGGGCGGGACGACGCCGGGAGCGAGGCGACGGGTCGTGATGAGGAAGCCGGTGTGTCCGTGCATCCGGTGCTGGGGACGCACGGCGAGCCCCTCGAGGTGCCACCCGCGCACGAGCGACTCCCAGGCCGACGGCTCGGTGAAGCCGCCGTGGGCGCGGATGCCCTCGGCCACGCGGCTCAGCTGGGTCGTCGTGGCGACGTAGCAGATGAGCACGCCGCCGGGGATGAGCGCGTCGGAGACGGCGTCGAGGCACTCCCAGGGCGCGAGCATGTCGAGCACGACCCGGTCGACGGTCCCGGCCTCGGCGACGAACGGGAGCGACTCGACGAGGTCACCGACCGTGACGGTCCAGGCCGGGTGGTCACCGCCGAAGAACGCGCGGCCGTTGCCGCGGGCGATCTCCGCGAAGTCCTCGCGACGCTCGAACGACAGCAGGCGGCCGCGCTCACCGATGGCGCGCAGCAGCGACATCGACAGCGCACCGCTGCCGACGCCGGCCTCGACGACCGTCGCCCCCGGGAAGATGTCGGCCATCTGCACGATCTGGCCCGAGTCCTTCGGGTAGACGACTGCCGCGCCGCGCGGCATCGACATGACGTAGTCGCTGAGCAGCGGCCGCAGGGCGAGGTACTCGACCCCGGCGGTGTTCGTCACGACGGAGCCGTCGTGGGAGCCGATGAGGTCGTCGTGGCGCAGGAAGCCGCGGTGCGTGTGGAACTCGCGCCCGGGCTCGAGCGTGATCGTGTGCAGGCGACCCTTCGGGTCGGTCAGCTGGATGCGCTCCCCCACCTCGAAGACGCCGCGGCGGTCGTGCGCGCCGGGGACGTGGGACCGCTCCGGACCCGCGCTCGCGTCGGGCTCGGCGTCGGGCTCGGCGTCGGGCGTGGCGTGCTCGGCGTCGGGCTGCTCGGCGTCGGTCGTGGGAGCGCTCATGGGAGCACAGTCTAGGTGCCGGCGCGACCTGCTCCGGACACCCTGCGGAGGGCCGTCGCCTCCACCTCGTAGCGGCTCTGGCGACCTGCCGCGCCGCCGAAGAACCGCCGACGGAGCGCGCCCTCGACCTCGACGACGTCGCCCCCGCGCAGGCGGAGCGCGCTCCGACGGGTCGCCGCCGTCCAGCACACGACGTCGATGGTGTCGACCGTCGCCCGCCTGGGCTCGTCGGCGGTCGCGCGGCGGCGCCCGGACGGCGGCTCGCGAGGCACGACGACGCGCAGCGTCGCGATGCGGTCACCGCTCGGCAGCTCGCGCTCCTCCGCCTCGGCGCCGAGCCGCCCGCTCAGGACGACCTCGTTGCGCCCCGGCACCGACGCGGCGTCCGGCGTCGCCTCGTCGGCGGTCCCCTCGGGCGCCCGTCGACGTGGGCTCCTCGCGGACCGGGACGCGACCGCGCCAGTGCCCGTCGTCGTCTCGCTCCGGCTCGTCCTCATGGTGCCTCCCTCCGGCCCGCTCGTCGGGCCCTGCGCCAACGGTGACGCGTCCGTGCCGGGCTCGCTGCCGAGCGCGGCACCCTGTGGACGACCGGCCGAGCCGACGAGGGGGTGTGGACAGCGAACGGCATCGAGGTGCTCGCCGGGAAGACGAGCATCACGGGACATGCCTCGGGAACCGCGCCCGACGGCATACGCCGTCGGCACCGGCGTGCAGCGGCGACTTCGTGGACGCGCGTCAGCGACGACCGCGACGGGCCAGCTCGGCGCCGACGACCGCGTTGATGCGCTCCGCGCTCGCCAGGCCGCGGATGTCGCGGGTGGCCTCGTCGACGACGACGGCGAGCGAGAGCTCGCGCTCGCTCATGACCCGGATGAGGTCGGTGAGCACGGCCTCCGGCGGCAGGGCGACGACCCACGACGCGGGCTGGGCCAGCGTGACCGACGCGATCGCCGTCCGGGCCCGGCTGTCGACAGGCACGCCGGCCGCGGAGTCGGCGTCGACGACACCGAGCGGCCACCCCGTCGGGTCCGCAGCAGCCACCCACGCCCCCGAGGCCACCGCGGTCTCGACCTCGGCCACGGTCGCCGTGCCCGCGACGAGGGACAGCGGCTCGAGCACGTCGGTCGCGCGGCCGGCGGTCGCCTCGTGGATGTGACCGGCCCGGATCGCCCCCGTCGCGCCCTGCCAGAGGAAGAAGGCGATGGCGAACGGCCAGACGAGGTCGAAGATCTCGGGTGCCCGGCCCTCGGCGAGGGGACGTAGGGCGAACCACGCGACGGTCAGCACCGCGACGACGCGTCCGAGCCACCCCGCCGTGACGAGGCCGCGCCCCTTGCTGCCCGTGGCGCGCCACACGAGGGCGCTGACGATCTGGCCGCCGTCGAGGGGCAGGCCCGGGAGGAGGTTGAAGACGCCGACGAGGACGTTGGCGAAGGCGACGATGCCGAGGAGGGTCAGCGCGGTCTCGTTCGTCGTCAGGGCCCGCAGGCCCCAGACGACCCCGGCGAGCGCGAGGTTGGACAGCGGCCCGACGACGGCGACGATGGCCGTCGTGCTCGGCGAGGTGCGGGTCGCGTCGTAGACGGTGTGACCGCCCCAGACGTCAGCGACGATCCGGCTGACCGGGTGTCCCCGCCACCGGGCCGCGAAGGCGTGGGCAGCCTCGTGCACGAGCACCGAGACGAGCAGCAGCACGGCGTAGGCCGCGGCGAGCAGGTAGCCGTAGGACGCACCGCGGTCGGACCTCGACAGGTTGGGCCCGAAGACGACGACGATGAGCACGGCGATGACCGGCCAGGACCGACCGAGGTAGACCGGGGTCCCCGCGAGACTGCCGATCCGCCACCCGTGGGAGGTGTCCGGGCGGGCGGGAGTGCTCATGGGCTCGACCCTATGCCCTGCCTGACCCGCCTCCCTGTGCCGGTCCCGTGCGTGGGCTGTGGGTGCCGGCCGTGCGGTGTCGGCCCCGCGGCATACAGTCGCCCCATGGTTGCAGCGCTGTCCCCGAGTCGGGCCTCCGACTTCATGTCGTGCCCGATGCTCTATCGCTTCCGGGTCATCGACAAGCTCCCGTCGGCGCCGACGCAGGCGACCGCCCGGGGCACGCTCGTCCACGCCGTCCTCGAGCGGCTCTTCGACCTCCCCGCGACCGAGCGCACCATCGACGCCGCGGTGGGGCTCGTCCCCCAGGAGTGGGAGCGCCTCGCCGAGGAGGAGCCGGCGATGCTTGACCTGCTCGCCGAGCACGGCGGTCGCACCGACGAGTGGTTCGCCGGCGCGGCGACCCTGCTCCAGACGTGGTTCGGTCTCGAGGACCCGACGCGGCTCGAGCCGGCCGAGCGCGAGCTCTACGTCGAGACCGAGGTCGACGGGCTCGTCCTGCGCGGCTACGTCGACCGGCTCGACGTGGCCCCGGGCGGAGCGATGCGCGTCGTCGACTACAAGACGGGCCGCTCGCCTTCCGAGCACTTCGAGGCCAAGGCCCTCTTCCAGATGAAGTTCTACGCGCTCGTGCTCTGGCGCCAGCGCGGCGTCATCCCCAAGCGCCTCCAGCTCGTCTACCTCGGCAACGGCGAGATCGTCGCCTACGAGCCCGACGAGCAGGACCTGCTCGGGACCGAGCGCAAGGTCAAGGCGCTCTGGCAGGCCATCGAGCGAGCCGCGTCGACGGGTGACTGGCGTCCCAGCCCGAGCCGGCTGTGCGACTGGTGCGACCACCGCGCGCTGTGCCCGGCATGGGGTGGCACTCCCCCGCCGCTGCCCGTCGACGCCGCCCAGCGCGCCGTCGACCCCTCCGTCACCGGACTCGTCGAGCTCGACGCCTGACCCCACTCGACGACCGAGCACGTATGCCGCCGGGCGGGCCCGGCTGCATACGTGCGCCTTGGCTTCGGCCAGAGGCCAGCCTTCAGACGGTGAACTCGTCGGCGACGTCGAGAGCCTCGTCGAGCACCGCCAGCCCCTCTTCGACCTCTGCCGGGGTCGTCGTGCACGGGGGCACGACGTGGGTGCGGTTGAAGTGGGTGAACGGCCAGAGCCCGCGCTCCTTGCAGGCCACGGCGAAGGCCGCCATCGGCACGGCCGCCTCACCCGAGGCGTTGTAGGGCACGAGCGGCTCACGCGTCTCGCGGTCGCGCACGAGCTCCACGGCCCAGAAGACGCCCAGGCCGCGGACGTCGCCGACACTGGGGTGCTTCGCCGCGATCTCGCGCAGGCGCGGGCCGATGACGTCGGTGCCGAGGCTCCGGGCGTTCTCGATGATGCCTTCCTCGCGGAACGCGTTGATCGAGGCGACGGCCGAGGCGCAGGCGAGCGGGTGGCCCGAGTAGGTCAGTCCGCCCGGGAAGGCCCGCTGGTCGAAGGTCGCCCGGATCTCGTCCGAGATGACGACGCCGCCGAGCGGGACGTAGCCGGAGTTGACGCCCTTGGCGAAGGTGATGAGGTCGGGGCGGATGCCCCAGCGGTCGACGGCGAACCACTCGCCACATCGCCCGAAGCCGGCCATGACCTCGTCGGCGATGAGGATGATCCCGTGCTCGTCGCAGAGGTCACGGACGCCCTGGAGGTAGCCGTCCGGCGGGACGAGGATGCCGTTGGTGCCCACCACGGTCTCGAGGATGATCGCGGCGATCGTGTGCCCACCCTCGACCATGATCGTGTCGCGCAGGTGCGACAACGCACGGTCGCGCTCCTGCTCCTCGGACTCGGAGTGGAAGGCCGAACGATAGGTGTAGGGGCCCCAGAAGTGGACGATCCCCGACAGGCCGGGCTCCGAGGGCCAGCGCCGCGGGTCGCCGGTCAGGGTGATCGAGCCGCCGGTGGCGCCGTGGTAGCTGCGGTACGTCGCGAGCACCTTGTGCCGGCCCGTGTGCAGCCGGGCCATCCGGATCGCGTTCTCGTTGGCCTCGGCCCCACCGTTGGTGAAGAAGACCGCGGACAGCCCGTCGGGCGCGACCTCGGTGATGAGCCGGGCGGCCTCGCTGCGGGCGTCGTTGGCGAAGGACGGCGCGATCGTCGCGAGACGGGCCGCCTGCTCCTGGATCGCGGCGACGACCTTCGGGTGGTTGTAGCCGATGTTGACGTTGACGAGCTGGCTGCTGAAGTCGAGGTAGCGCTTGTCGTCGTAGTCCCAGAAGTAGGAGCCCTGGGCCCGGGCGATGGGCAGCGGGTCGATGAGTCCCTGGGCTGACCACGAGTGGAAGACGTGGTCGCGGTCGAGGGTGCGCACCTGCTGCTCCGTCATCCCGTCGAGGAGGTCGGCGA
Source organism: Terrabacter sp. RAF57 (assembly GCF_052113925.1). Classification (NCBI taxonomy): domain Bacteria; kingdom Bacillati; phylum Actinomycetota; class Actinomycetes; order Micrococcales; family Intrasporangiaceae; genus Terrabacter; species Terrabacter sp. RAF57. The sequence continues at coordinate 190,300 of NZ_JBFRDT010000003.1, forward strand.
TGACGCTGCGCTGGTCGAGGTCGGTCATGGGTGGGTCCTTCTCTCTCAGCGGGTGCGCGGGAAGCCGAGGTCGACGGACGAGGTGGCCGGGTCGGGCCACCGCTGCGTCACGACCTTGCCGCGCGTGTAGAAGTTGATGCCCTCGGGTCCGTACATGTGGGTGTCGCCGAAGAGCGAGTCCTTCCAGCCGCCGAAGGAGTAGTAGGCGACCGGGACGGGAATCGGCACGTTGATCCCGACCATGCCGACCTCGACCTCGTTCTGGAAGCGGCGGGCGGCGCCACCGTCGCGGGTGAAGATCGCGGTGCCGTTGGCGTACGGGTTGCGGTTGATGAGCGCCAGACCCTCGTCGTAGGTGGCGACGCGCACGACCGACAGGACCGGCCCGAAGATCTCGTCACGGTAGACGGTCATGTCCGGCGTCACGTCGTCGAGCAGGGTCATGCCGAGGAAGAAGCCGTCCTCGGGGACGTCCTGCTCGCGTCCGTCGACGACGACCGTTGCGCCGGCCTCGGCGCCGGCCGCCACGTAGCCGGCCACCTTGTCGCGGTGCTCGCGGGTGATGAGCGGACCCATGTCGGTGCCCTCCGCCGCGCCCGGCCCGACGGTGAGCTTCGGCAGGCGGCTGGAGATCGCGGAGACGAGGTCGTCGCCGACGTCACCGACGGCGACCGCGACGGACAGGGCCATGCACCGCTCACCCGCGGCGCCGTACGCGGCGGAGACGATGGCGTCGGCCGCCATGTCGATGTCGGCGTCGGGCAGCACGAGCGCGTGGTTCTTCGCGCCGCCGAGAGCCTGGACCCGCTTGCCGTTAGCGGTGCCGCGCTCGTAGATGTACTTCGCGATGGGGGTCGAGCCGACGAAGCTGACCGCCGCGATGTCGTCGTGGTCGAGGAGCGCGTCGACCGCCTCCTTGTCGCCGTGCACGACCGTGAAGACGCCGTCGGGCAGGCCGGCATCCTTCCAGAGCTCGGCGAGGAAGAGCGCGGCCGAGGGGTCCTTCTCGCTGGGCTTGAGCACGAAGCTGTTGCCGCAGGCGATGGCGTTGGCGCACATCCAGAGCGGCACCATGACGGGGAAGTTGAAGGGCGTGACGCCGGCGACGACGCCGAGTGGCTGGCGGATGCTGTAGACGTCGATACCGCTCGCGGCCTGTTCCGAGAAGCCGCCCTTGAGCAGCTGCGGCACACCGGTGGCGAACTCGACGTTCTCGAGGCCGCGGGCGATCTCGCCCACCGCGTCGGAGAGCACCTTGCCGTGCTCGGCGGTGACGATCGCGGCCAGCTCGTCGGTGCGCGTGTGCAGCAGCTCGCGGAAGGCGAAGAGGACGGCGGCCCTCCGCGACAGGGAGCTGGTGCGCCAGTCGCGTCCGGCGGCGACCGCGGTCTTGACGGCGTCGTCCACCTCGGAGGTGGAGGCGAGCGGCACCTCGCCGGTCTGGCGGCCGGTCGCCGGGTCGTGCACCGGGGCGGTGCGCCCGGAGGTGCCGGGCACGCGAGCGCCGGAGATCCAGTGGTCGATGGACGTCACGGTGGGGGTCGTCATGCACCTCACGGTACGTGCCACTTCGACCCCATACAAAGCATCGATTGCTATGTTACGAACATGCGCGCCGTCATCTCCTCCATCGAGGAGCGCCTCGACGCCCCCACCGCCAAGGGCCTCGCCCAGGCCGTGTCCCGGGCGATCCGCGACGCCACCCTCGTGCCGGGCGACCAGCTGCCCCCGATCCGCCGGGTCGCCGAGGAGCTGATGATGTCGCCGACGACCGTGAGCGCGGCCTGGCAGCTGCTCGCCCGGTCGGGGACCATCCGGTCGGACGGCCGCCGGGGCACGACCGTGGCGCCCACGGCCCGAGGCGGCGAGCGCTACACCCGGGCGCTGCGGCACGAGTCGCCGGTGAGCCTCGACCTGTCGACCGGCATCCCCGACAGCACCCTGCTGCCCCCGCTCGTGCCGGTGCTGTCCGCACTGACCGACCCGACGACGCCGAGCAGCTACCTCGACGACCCCGTGCTCGACGACCTGCGGCAGGAGCTCGTGCGCGACTGGCCGTATGCCGCCGACGACCTCCTCGTCGTCGACGGCGCGATGGACGCGCTGGACCTGCTCACCCGGGCGCTGCTGCGCCCGGGTGACCTCGTGCTCGTCGAGGACCCGGGGTTCCCTCCCCTGCTCGACCTGCTCGAGGACCGGGGGGTCGCGGTCGTCGGCGTCCCGCTCGACGAGACGGGCCTCGACCTGGACGCCGTCGAGTCCCTGCTGCCGCGCCGACCCGCGGCGGTCGTCATCCAGCCTCGAGGACAGAACCCGACCGGCGTGTCCATGTCGCCGACCCGGGCGCGACGACTCGCTGCGCTGTTCGAGGGTCGTGACTGCATCGTCATCGAGGACGACTCGAGCGGCCCGATCTCGACGTCGGCCGCGACCAGCCTCGGTCGGTGGATCCCCCACCAGGTGCTTCACATCCGCAGCTTCAGCAAGTCGCACGGTCCGGACCTGCGGATCGCCGCGCTGAGCGGCCCGGACGCGCTGCTCGCCCCGGTGCGGCACGCGCGGGCCATCGGGCAGGGCTGGACGAGCCGGCTGCTCCAGCGGGTCCTCGCCGGCCTGCTCCGCGACGAGGCCTGCGCGCGCGGGATCGCATCGGCCGGTGCCGAGTACGCCCGTCGTCGGGAGCTCGTCGTCGGTCGCCTCGCCGAGCACGGCATCGAGGTGCCCGGCACCGACGGGCTCAACATCTGGGTGCCGGTGCGCGACGAGGCCGCCGCAGTGCTCCGGCTCGCGAGCCAAGGCATCGCGGTCACCCCGGGGTCACCGTTCTCGGTCGAGCACGTCGCCGGACCCGAAGGCCACGTGCGCGTGACGACCGGGCTCGTCCGTGAGAACCACGCCGAGGTCGCCGACCTCATCGCCGAGGCGGCGAGAGCCGGGGCCTGGACAGCCCAGCACCGCTGAGCTCGGCACGGAGTCCCTGCCACCCAGCAAGAATCAGTTCCCGGCCGCGCTGTCCGATCCGGACCGAGGTGTTCGTAGCAGAGGTGAGAGCCCGCCCGCGAAGGGCGGCCCGAGGCACAGGAGATGATCCGACATGCAGTACCTCGTATCCGTGATCGACGACGGCACCGGCCCCGAGACCGCCACCGAGGAGGCCGCCGTCGACGCCTTCAACGACCGGCTCCGGTCCGAGGGGTACTGGGTCTTCGCCGGGGGCCTCGGCTCCCCGGACCCCGCCACGGTCGTCGACAACCGAGGGAGCGAGGCGGTCTTCACCGACGGGCCCTTCGTCGAGTCGAAGGAGTACCTCGTCGGCTTCTGGATCCTCGAGGCGCCGGACCTCGACGTGGTGCTCAGGCTCGCCGCCGAGGGCTCCAGGGCGTGCAACCGCAAGATCGAGGTGCGTCCGTTCCTGTGARCCCACCCGACGTCCGCGATGAGCTCACCCGGGCCCACCACGACGAGTGGGCCCGGGTCGTCGCCTCCCTGACCCGGCGGTTCGGTGATCTTGGCCTCGCCGAGGACGCTGCGGCCGAGGCGTTCGCCACCGCCGTCGAGCGGTGGCCGTCCGAGGGCACACCCCCGAACCCCGGCGCGTGGCTGACGACGACCGCCAACCGCAAGGCGATCGACCGGGTCCGGCGCGAGAGCAAGCGTGACCACAAGCACCGGGAGGCAGCCATGGTGCACGACCACCACGAGACCGAGCCGCTCGGCGTCCTCGACGACGACCGGCTCCGACTCGTCTTCACGTGCTGTCACCCCGCCCTCGCGATGGAGGCGCGGGTCGCCCTGACGCTGCGAATGGTCGGTGGCCTGACCGTGCCCGAGATCTCGAGGGCCTTCTTCGTGCAGGAGTCCGCGATGGCTCGGCGCCTCACGCGGGCCAAGGCCAAGATCGCGGCCGCGCGCATCCCGTACCGCGTGCCGACCGCGGAGGACCTGCCGGCTCGGGTGTCCGGCGTGCTCGCCGTGCTCTTCCTCGTCTTCAACGAGGGCTACCTCACCTCCGGCGCGGACACCGATCCGATCCGCCAGGACCTCACCGGCGAGGCGATCCGGCTCACCCGGATGCTCCGCGACCTCCTGCCCGACGACGGCGAGGTGGCCGGCCTCCTCGCCCTGATGCTGCTCACCGACGCCCGCCGGAGTGCCCGGGTCTCACCGGGCGGTGAGCTGGTCCCCCTCGACGAGCAGGACCGCAACGTCTGGGACCGGGCCCTGGTCGCCGAAGGCCACCGTCTCGTGCGTGAGCGGCTCGATGCGGGGGCGGCTCCGGGTCGCTACCAGATCATGGCCGCCATCAACGCCGTGCACACCTCGGCTCGCACCATGCGCGACACCGACTGGTCACAGGTCGTCGCCCTCTACGACCAGCTCCACCATCTGGAACCCTCGCCGGTGGTCGCCCTGAACCGGGCGGTCGCCCTCGCCGAGCTCGACGGACCGCAGGTGGCGCTGGCCGTCGTCGAGCCTCTCGGGGAACCCTTGTCCGGCTATCACGCCTACCATGCGGTCCGGGCCGACCTGCTGCGCCGGGTGGGTCGCGGCGAGGAGGCGCGGGCGGCCTACACTCGGGCGATCGAGCTCGCGGGCAACACGGCCGAGTCGGCCCACTTGACGCGTCGCCGCGACGAGCTGGACTAGGGCCGGCCACCGTCCCGGAGGGTCTCGACCACCTGCGACAGTCGCCGCTCGCGGGTCTCGTCGGTCCTGGCCGAGGACACGGTGAGGGCATGGGCCTTCCGCTTGCTGGCGGACAGAGCCGTCCAGGCGGCCGTGAGAGCGGGGTCGGGGTCGAGGACCGCCCGGAGCGCCTGGGGCACCTCGACCTCGCGCGGCGCGTCGTCGACCTCGAGCCGGACCTCGACCTCGTCACCGGCGCCACGCCCGGTCGCGGCCCGCGTCTCGGCGTTGAAGGACACGAGGAAGCGACCGCCCATGGAAGCGACCGAGGTCCGGTACGTGTACCCGCCGTCCACGGTCACGGATACGGGCACCCGCTTGCCGCGAGCGAAGGCCGCCATGACCTCGTCAGGGACCACGATGCCCACGTTGTTGCCGCCCGTGGCCTCGAGGGTGGTGCGGAACGTCCGGACCGTCTCGCTCATGCGATCAGGGCCGTCCGGTGTCGCGTGCCTTGAGGCGCGCGTCCTCGGCGCGGACCTGCGCGAAGATCTCGCGCTCGGCCACGAGCCAGGCGGGCATCTCGTCGATGACGGCCTTGATCTCGTCGGTCGTCAGGTGCTCTCCGACCCCGCCGCGGGTCAGGCCCGAGTTGGAGATGCCGAGTCGCCGTGCCGTCTCCTGGCGCGTGTGGGGTCCGTTGCGGCGCAGCGTCGCGAGCCACTCCGGCGGCTCGGCCTGCAACGCGTTGAGCTCGGTGCGGCTGACGACACCCTCCTGGAAGTCCGCGGGGGTCTCGGACAGCAGGACGCCGAGCTTCTTCGCGGCCGTCTGGGGTTTCATGGTCTGCGGCTTCGGCGTGGGCATGGGTCCAGCCTAGGGCGTCGCCCGACCACGTCTGCCCGCGCTCGCCCGGCCTGTCCCCGGCCCGTGGCCCGCCACGGGTGTCGCCCGGCGTTCCGGCGGTGTCCCCTCCGCACGGCGGCGACATGTCCACGTGGACTAGCCTCGGGAGCGACCTGCCCCGACCGCGAAGGCACACCATGACGGATCCGTTCCGCGTCGAGTTCGTGCCCGGCGTGACGCCGGACAAGTGGCTGCGCGTGTGGGGCCAGCGCCTGCCGGACTCTCCCCTCGAGGCGGCACCCGTCGAGGACGCCGATGCCCTGGCCCACCTGCGCGACGGGACATCGTCCATGGTGCTCCTGAGGCTGCCGGTCGACCGCGACGGTCTGCACGTCATCCCTCTCTACGAGGAGGTGCCGGTCGTCGTCGTGGCCAAGGAGCACGTCATCGCCGCGTTCGACGAGGTCGACGTCGCCGACCTCGGCGAGGAGGTCCTCATGCAGGACCCCGCGCTCGTGCCCGAGTGGACGGCCGTCGCGGCGCCAGAGATCCGAGCCCGGGCCACAGCCATGCCACCCATGACGACGAAGCAGGCGGTGTCCGTGGTGGCCACCGGCTCCGGGATCGTCGTCGTGCCGATGTCGGTCGCCCGCCTGCACCACCGCAAGGACGTCGTCCACCGCCCCGTGACCGGGGTCGCACCCTCACGGGTCGCCCTTGCCTGGAGGATCGACGACGACGACCCGCGCATCGAGGACTTCATCGGCATCGTCCGCGGCCGCACGGAGCGCAGCACCCGTGGCGGCCCGTCCGACGCGGCCTCGCCGTCCGGCTCGGACGGGCCGACCGAGCAGCGTGGCCACGCCAAGCCCGCCAAGACCTCGAAGACCGCCAAGAGCTCGGCCACGTCCCGCGCCCACGGCGCTTCCCGGCGCGCCCAGCAGACCGGGCGCAAGGGCGCGGCGCGCGGAGGTGGCCCGAAGCGCAAGGGGCGCCGGTGAGCGCCGGCCCCGCCGGCGGACCCACGGAGCGCGACGGGCTCCCTTGGCGCTGGGGCGAGTTCGGCGCATCAGCCCTCCCGGCCCACCTGGTACGCCATGCCCGCGCCGACCGGCATACGCCTCTTCGGGCGGCTGCCGCTCGTCTACCAGACGGTCCCGCTCCCGGGCGGTCCGGAGGGCAGGACGACCCTGCGCGGCGACATCGCACTCCCCCGGGCCGAGTCGGCCCTCGCGTGGGCGCGGTCGACCGCGCTCGCCTGGGGCGACCTCGTGATGATGCGGCGTCAGCTGCGGACGCTGGCGCGCCTCAGCGAGGAGAGCGCCGGCGCGACACGATCGTCGTGAGGTCGGCCGCACCGACCCCGGCGAGCGTGTCGAGGTGGACGGCGCCGTCGATCGAGGGCACGGGTACGACGTGCGGGATGGCGATCGTCGGCACCCCGGCGGCGGTCGCGGACCGCACCCCGGCAGGCGAGTCCTCGATGGCGATGCAGTCCGCCGGGTCGGCCCCGACGAGGCGGGCCGCCGCGAGGTAGGGCTCCGGGTGCGGCTTGCCGTGGCTGACCTCGTCGCCGGTCACGAGGTGGTCGAAGGCGCCCTCCGGCAGGCGCCTCACGACCGTGTCGGCGAGCGAGCGCCACGACATCGTCACGAGCAGGGACGGCACCCCGAGGGCGCCGAGCTCGAGCAGCAGCTCACGCGCTCCGGGACGCCACGGGACGCGCCGCTCGACTTGGGCGATGACCCGCTCGAGCAGGGCATCGATGATCTCGGGCACCGTCAGCGAGATCCCCGACTGGTCGATGATCAGCTGTGCCGAGACCTCGAGTGCGTTGCCGACGAGCTGGTGGGCGAAGTCGTCGTTCCAGACACCCCCGTGGCCCGCGACGAGCTCGTGCTCCGCCTGGATCCAGTAGGGCTCGGTGTCGACGAGGGTGCCGTCCATGTCCCACAGGACGGCCGCCGGCAGGGCCGGCACCGTGCGGTCGGGGTCGGCGGTGTGCGAGAGGGTCACCGGGTCAGTCCTCCGGGTCGTAGGCGAGGTTGGCGGACAGCCAGCGCTCGGCCTCGGCCAGCGTCCAGCCCTTGCGGTCGGCATAGTCCTGCACCTGGTCGCGGCCGAGCCGGCCCACGACGAAGTACTGCGACTGCGGGTATGAGAAGTACCAGCCAGAGACCGAGGCGCCGGGCGCCATGGCCATGCTCTCCGTCAGGGTCATGCCCGTGTTGGCCTCGACGTCGAGCAGGCGCCAGAGCGTCTCCTTCTCGGTGTGCTCGGGGCAGGCGGGATAACCGGGCGCCGGGCGGATGCCGGCGTACTGCTCCTTGATGAGCGCGACGTTGTCGAGGTGCTCGTCGGGCGCGTAGCCCCAGAACTCCTTGCGGACCCGCTCGTGCATGCGCTCGGCGAACGCCTCGGCGAGGCGGTCCGCGAGCGACTCGAGCAGGATCGCGTTGTAGTCGTCGAGGTCGGCCCGGAACGCCGCCACCCGCTCGGCGCCGCCGAGACCGGCCGTGACCGCGAAGCCACCGATCCAGTCCTGCGTCCCCTTCGGGGCGACGTAGTCGGCGAGCGAGCGATTGGGCACACCGGCGCGGTGGTCGCCCTGCTGGCGCAGGTGGTGCAGCACGGCGAGGGGTTCGGTGCGGGCGTCGTCGAGGTAGACCTCGACGTCGTCGCCCACGGAGTTGGCAGGGAAGAAGCCGATGACGCCGTTGGCGGTCAGCCACCGCTCCTCGATGAGCTGGTCGAGCATGGCCTGCGCGTCGTCGTAGAGCTTGCGCGCTGCCTGGCCGCTGGCCGGGTTGTTGAGGATGTCGGGGAAGCTGCCCTTCATCTCCCACGCGTTGAAGAACGGCTGCCAGTCGATGTAGCGACGCAGCTCACCGAGGGGGTAGCTGCGGAACACCTTGACGTGCTGCGAGATCCGGTGCGAGCGGGTGATCGAGGAGACGTCGTGGTCCTGCTGGAGCAGCAGGTGCGGGTGCGGCGGACGGTAACCGGACCAGTCGACCGGCGTGCGTCGCGCCCGGGCGTCCTCGAGCGCGAGCAGCGGCCGGTCCGCCTTGCCCGCGTGACGGGCCCGCAGCGAGTCGTAGTCCTCCTTGACCTTGGCCATGAGGGCGGGCCGCAGCTCGTCGCTGAGCAGGGCCGCGGCGGTCGGCACCGAGCGAGAGGCGTCCTTGACCCAGACGACCGGACCGTCGTACTTCTGGTCGACCTTGACCGCTGTGTGCGCGCGCGAGGTCGTCGCGCCACCGATGAGGAGCGGGATGGTCAGGCCCTGGCGCTGCATCTCGGCGGCGAAGCCGACCATCTCGTCGAGCGAGGGCGTGATGAGCCCCGAGAGCCCGATGATGTCGGCGTCGTGCTCGCGCGCCGCGTCGAGGATCTTCTGCGCCGGGACCATGACGCCCAGGTCGATGACCTCGTAGTTGTTGCACTGGAGCACGACCCCGACGATGTTCTTGCCAATGTCGTGGACGTCGCCCTTGACCGTGGCCATGACGATCGTGCCGTTGGTGTCCTTCTGCGTCGCCAGGGAGGGGTCGTCGATCTTCTCCTGCTCGATGAACGGGATGAGGTAGGCGACGGCCTTCTTCATGACACGCGCGCTCTTGACGACCTGCGGGAGGAACATCTTGCCGGCGCCGAAGAGGTCTCCGACGACGTTCATGCCGTCCATGAGCGGACCCTCGATCACCTCGATGGGCCGGCCGCCGCGCTCGGCGATCTCGGCGCGGAGCAGCTCGGTGTCCGCCTCGACGTGCGCGTCGATGCCCTTGACGAGCGCGTGCGTGATGCGCTCGCCCAGCGGCAGGGCGCGCCACTCCTCCTCGCTGACCTCCGCCGCMTGACCGACCTTGTTGTACTCCTCCGCGATCTCGAGCAACCGCTCCGCGGCGTCGGGGCGCCGGTTGAGCACGACGTCCTCGATGCGGTCACGCAGCTCCGCGTCGACCTCGTCGTAGACCGCCAGGGCGCCCGCGTTGACGATGCCCATGTCGAGGCCTGCGGCGATCGCGTGGTAGAGGAAGACGGCGTGGATCGCCTCGCGCACGGGGTTGTTGCCGCGGAAGCTGAACGACACGTTGGAGATGCCACCGGACACCTTGGCCCCGGGGAGGTTCTCCTTGATCCAGCGCGTCGCCTCGATGAAGTCCAGGCCGTAGGAGGCGTGCTCCTCGATGCCGGTCGCGACGGCGAAGACGTTGGGGTCGAAGATGATGTCCTCGGCCGGGAAGCCGACCTCCTCGGTGAGGAGGCGGTAGGCCCGCGAGCAGATCTGCTGGCGCCGCTCGAGCGAGTCGGCCTGGCCGTCCTCGTCGAAGGCCATGACGACCGCGGCGGCGCCGTACTTGCGGACGAGCCGGGCCTGCCGGAGGAACGGCTCCTCGCCTTCCTTGAGGGAGATCGAGTTGACGATCGCCTTGCCCTGCACGCACTTGAGCCCGGCCTCGATGACCTCCCACTTCGAGGAGTCGACCATGACGGGCACGCGGCTGATGTCGGGCTCGCTCGCGACGAGCTTGAGGAAGCGGTCCATGGCCGCGACACCGTCGATCATCCCCTCGTCCATGTTGACGTCGATGACCTGGGCGCCGTTCTCGACCTGCTGCGCGGCCACGGACAGGGCGGTGTCGTAGTCGCCGTCCTTGATGAGCGTGCGGAAGCGAGCCGAGCCGGTGATGTTGGTGCGCTCTCCGACGTTGACGAAGAGGCTGTCGTCGGTGATGGTGAACGGCTCGAGCCCGGACAGCCGCATCGCGGGAGCGTTGGTCGCGAGCTCGCGGACGGGCTTGCCGTCGACGGCCCGCGCGATGGCCGCGATGTGGTCGGGGGTCGTCCCGCAGCAGCCGCCGACGAGGTTGACGAGCCCCGCCTCGGCGAACTCGCCGACGATGCCCGCGGTCTCGTCGGGCGCCTCGTCGTACTCGCCGAAGGCGTTGGGCAGACCGGCGTTGGGGTAGCACGAGACGAACGAGTCGGCCAGACGGGCCATCTCGGCGATGTACGGGCGCATCTCCTTGGCACCGAGGGCGCAGTTGAGCCCGACGGCCAGCGGTGACACGTGCCGGATCGAGTCCCAGAACGCCTCGGTCACCTGGCCGGACAGGGTGCGCCCGGACGCGTCGGTGATGGTGCCGGAGACGACGACCGGCCAGCGGCGACCCTGCTCCTCGAAGAGCGTCTCGACGGCGAAGATCGCTGCCTTGGCGTTGAGCGTGTCGAAGATCGTCTCGATGAAGATGAGGTCGCTGCCGCCGTCGACGAGCCCGCGGGCCGCCTCGAGGTAGGCCGCGACGAGCTGGTCGTAGGAGACGTTGCGCGCGCCGGGGTCGTTGACGTCGGGTGAGATCGAGGCCGTACGCGTCGTCGGCCCGAGCGCCCCGGCGACGTAGCGCGGCCGGTCGGGCTCGCGCTCCGTCATCGCGTCGGCTTCGCGGCGGGCCAGCGCGGCGGCCTCGAAGTTCAGCTCGTAGGCGAGCTCCTCCATGCCGTAGTCGGACAGCGAGATCGCGTTGGCGTTGAAGGTGTTCGTCTCGATGATGTCGGCACCGGCCTCGAGGTACTCGCGGTGGATCCCGGCGATGATCTCTGGCGCAGTCAGCGTCAGGAGGTCGTTGTTGCCCTGGACGTCGCTCGGCCAGTCCGCGAAGCGCTCCCCGCGGTAGCCGGCCTCGTCGGGCCGGTCGCGCTGGATGGCCGTGCCCATGGCGCCGTCGAGGATCATGATGCGCTGACCGAGGGTGGCGGTCAGGCTCTCGGTGGCGTCGGGTCGCTGCTGCGACTGGGACAACGTGGCTCCTCTCGGCGGCACGGGTTTCGTGCCGAGTGACGGGACCGGCCCGATTCTACGGACCTGCCGTGTCCGGCGCGTCGCCGCCCGCACTGYGGGCACGCGACGCGTGCACACGGCATACCCCGTCCGGCTCACGCGTGGGGCGCGCCCGCCGGCGGGACTCCGGCGCATCGGTGGCGGCAGGTCCTAGGCTGGAGGTGTGGACGCGAGCGCGCCCACGGTGAAGGAGACATGGTGCTGGAGTTCGAGGATGTGCCGGAGCTGACCGATCCGGTGCTCATCGCGGCCTTCGAGGGCTGGAACGACGCCGGCGAGGCCGCCACGAGCGCGGTCCGCCACCTCGCGGAGGTCTGGGACGCGGAGGTCGTCGCGGCCTTCGATCCCGAGGACTACTACGACTTCCAGGTCAACCGCCCCCGCGTGTCGCTCGAGGAGGGTCGGCGCATGCTGGCCTGGCCCACGACGCGCATCCTCGTCGCGACCGAAACCGGCTTCGACCGCGACGTCGTGCTCGTGCAGGGCATCGAGCCGTCGATGCGCTGGCGGGCCTTCTCGATCGAGCTGCTCGAGCTCGCCGACCAGCTCGGCGTCACGACGATCGTCACCGTCGGCGCCCTGCTCGCCGACGTGCCGCACACGCGACCGATCCCGGTCACGGCCACGGCCGAGGACGAGGCGGCGATCCACCGCTTCGACGTCGAGGCCTCACGCTACGAGGGCCCCACCGGCATCGTCGGCGTGCTGACCCACGCGGCCTCCGACGCGGGCATCCCGACGGTCTCCGCGTGGGCCGCGGTGCCGCACTACGCCGGTGGCGCCCCGTCGCCCAAGGCGAGCCTCAGCCTTCTGCGCCGCATCGAGTCGCTCCTCGGCATCACCGTGCCGCACGGCGAGCTCGAGGAGAACGCCCGGGCGTGGGAGCGCGGCGTCGACGAGCTCGCGCAGTCCGACGAGGAGGTCGCCGAGTACGTCCAGTCCCTCGAGGAGGCGCAGGACACCGCCGAGCTGCCCGAGGCGAGCGGCGACGCGATCGCGCGCGAGTTCGAGCGCTACCTCCGCGGGCGCGACGACGACCAGACCGGCCGCTGACCGACCGCTGACCGGCCGCTGACCGGCCCGCCCGGGGTGTGGCGGGGTCCGGGCTAGATCCGGATGCCGAGCAGGGCGTCCAGCGCCCGGCCGAGCACACCGGGAGCACCCGGGTCGTCGCCCCCGCGGGTCAGCGACTGGCTGGCCCAGCGGTCGACGGCCTCGAGGGCCCGGGGGCTGTCGAGGTCGTCGGCGAGGGCCGCCCGGATGTCGTCGACCGTCTGGTCGGCGACGGGTCCGCCGTTGCCCGACAGCGCCTCGCGCCACGTGGCGAGCCGCTGCTGCGCCTCGACGAGCTGGCCGTCGGTCCACATCCAGTCGTGCGCGTGGTGGCGGGCGAGCAGCGCCAGCCGGATCGCCATCGGGTCGACCCCGTCGCGACGCAGCTGTGAGACGAGGACGAGGTTGCCCTTGCTCTTGCTCATCTTCTCGCCGTCGAGGCCCACCATTCCCTGGTGCACGAAGGACCCGGCGAACGACTCGGAGCCGCTGAGCGCACGACCGTGCGCCGAGCTCATCTCGTGGTGCGGGAAGACGAGGTCGGTGCCGCCACCCTGGACGTCGACGGGGATGCCGAGGTGGTCGAGCGCGATGCAGGCGCACTCGATGTGCCACCCGGGACGACCCGAGCCGAGGCTGCCGCCGTCCCACTCGGGCTCGCCCTCGCGGTGCGCGCGCCACAGCAGGGCATCGAGGCGGTTGCGCTTGCCTTGACGGTCGGGGTCGCCGCCGCGCTCGGCGAAGACCTCCATCATGCCGGCCTCGTCGAGGTGGCTGACCGAGCCGAACCGAGGGTCCCGGGCCACGTCGAAGTAGTGGTCCTGCGCACCCTCGCGGGAGGCATCCGGCGCCGGCACGGCATACGCCCAGCCGTCGGCGACGAGCTTCTCGATGGGGCCGACGAAGGTGGGGATGCTCTCGACGGCGCCGAGGTACTCGTCGGGCGGGATGACGGCCAGGGCGGTCATGTCCTCGCGGAAGAGCGCGATCTCCCGGGTCGCGAGGTCTCGCCAGTCGACGCCGTCGCGCTCGGCCCGCTCGAGCAGCGGGTCGTCGATGTCGGTGATGTTCTGGACGTAGCGCACCGCGTGCCCGCTGTCGCGCAGGACCCGACCGAGCAGGTCGAAGGTGACGTACGTCGCCGCGTGACCCATGTGGGTGGCGTCGTAGGGCGTGATGCCGCAGACGTAGAGGGTGACGAGGTCACCGCGGGCGGCGGGCACGAGCTCTCCGGATGCCGTGTCGCGGACTCGCACCTCGGGTGCACTGCCGGGAACCTTGGGGACGAACGGCATCGGCCAACTTCTCACGCGCAGACTCTATCCCGGCGCGAAGGACCCGTCGGGGCCGGTCGGACGGGGCGCGGTCGACCACGCACACGGCGACGCGCGCACCTCACAGCGGCGGCCACGGGACCGAGGGCCAGTCGGGGCTGGGAGAGGGGTGCACGCCGCGGTCGAGAAGCCGCCGGACGCGCTGGGCCAGCGCGTCCACGTCGCCCTCCGGGAGCAACGCGAGGAGCCGCTGCCGCGGCTCGTCCTCGGCGAGCGCGTCCCGCAGGCGCTTCAGGCGCAAGAGGTCGTCCTCGACGATCGGCTCCCCGGCCCAACCCCACAGCACCGTGCGCAGCTTCGGGGTCGGCGAGAACGTCACGCCGTGGTCGATGGCCCAGAGGCGTCCCTCCCGGTCCCGGAGGCAGTGCGAGCCCTTGCGGTCGGAGTTGTTGAGGGCGGCGTCGAGCACGGCGAGGGACCGCACGTCGTCGGCGCCCGAGTGCACGACGGTCACGGCCGAGCCGCCGGGTGTCTCGCCGTCGAAGACCGCGTGCCAGCCGTCGGGTGTGCGCCCCTCGGGCACGAGGTCCACGACGACGTCGTCGTCGACGGGGTCGAACGGGTCACCGATCCACAGCTGCACCGACCCGGGACCGAGCGGGCCGTCGCGCAGCACGGTCGAGGGCACGACGTGCCAGCCGCCGAGCTCCGAGACCACCTGCGCCGCCACCTCCCGGCCGGCCAGGGTGCCGTCGGGGAAGTCCCACAGCGGTCGCTCGCCCCGGACCGGCTTGTAGATGACGTGACCGCCGGGGACGCTCGCGATACGGGCGACGACAGCGAGGTTCGAGGACTCGGTGATGCGCCCGAGGACCTCGAGCTCGCCGGTCAGGTCGACCGACGGCGGGGTGCCGTCAGCGCTTGTAGCCATTGGCCCGCGGGCAGATGTGGCCCGTGGGATCGAGTGGGCTGCCGCAGAAGGGGCACGGCGGGCGGCCGGCAGCGACGAGCGCGTTGCTGCGCCGTGCGAAGGCGCGGGCCTCGGCCGGCGTCAGGGCGACCCGGATCGAGTTGCGCCCGAGCGGACCCACCTCGTCGTCGGCGTCCTCGTCGACCTCGTCGGGGTCGTGGTCGTGGCACTCGATGACGACCTTCTGCGCCTCCTCGTCCCAGGCGAGGGAGAGGGTCTGCACGTGCCAGTCCTCGTCGAACGGCGTCTGCAGCGGGTCGGTGTCCTCGGGCGCCCCACCGGGCTCGCCCGGCTCGACGGCAGCGACGGGCGCGAGCTGGTCGAGCACGTCGTTGACGCGGTCGGCGAGGATCGAGACCTGCTGCTTCTCGACGCCCACGGTGACGACGAGAGGGCCGGTGCTCGCCTGGAGGTAGAAGGCCCGCTGGCCGGCCGGGCCGACCGTCCCGGCGACGAACCGGTCAGCGGGATCGAAGTCCTGGACCGTCATGCGCTCGACCCTATCCGACACTTCCCGGTGTCCCGGCGCCCCCGCCCACGACGGCGTCGCCCTCCTCGGCGGCAGGCTTCTCGGGCGGTCGCAGCCCCGTCAGGTCGCCCCCGACGTCGTTGAGCCGCAGCACGAACGGCTTGCGGCTCGTGTAGCGCACGGCGCTCACCGAGGCCGGGTCGACGTTGATCCGCTGGAAGTCGTCGAGGTGGGCGCCGGTGGCGTGCGACAGGATCGACTTGATGACGTCACCGTGCGACACCGCGACCCAGACCGCGTCCTTGCCGTGCGTCTCGAGGATGCGTGCATCGATCTCCCGCACCGCGCGCAGCGCCCGGTCCTGCATCTCCACCATGGACTCGGCGGGGTATGCCGCCGAGTCGGGGAAGCGCGCCTCGCTCGGTCGGTCCTGCACGACCTTCCAGAGCTCCTCCTTGGCGAGCTCCGCGATGGGTCGCCCGGTCCACGCGCCGTAGCGGCACTCCCCCAGTCCCTCGTGGATGCTGCGGGCCACGTGGTCCGGGAGCGGGGCGGCCAGCAGGTCGGCGGTCTGCACGCACCGGTCGAGCGGTGAGCTCACGACCTCGACGATGGGCAGCACTGCTGCGGCGAGCCGCTGGCCGACGGAGGCGGCTTGCGCCTCCCCGGTCTCGTCGAGGAGGACCCCCGGCATCCAGCCGGCGAGCGTGCCTGCGGTGTTGGAGGTGGAGCGCCCGTGGCGCACGAAGATGACGGTGGGCACGGTCGCCACCCTAGCCCGCCCCTGCACCCTCGCCCGGCGGCATACGCCAGCCTGCGAGACGTCGGCGAGCGGACGTGGTGAAGTAGGAGATGTGATCGTGGACAAGGCCATCTACCGCAACGGGCGGCGGCAGGGTTGCGGCGACCTCAGCGATGAGCTCGACGTCTTGCGCCTCACCCAGGACGGCTTCCTCTGGATCGGTCTCAAGGACCCGACCGACCAGGAGTTCGACCTCGTCAACGAGGAGCTGCACCTGCACCCGCTCGCCGTCGAGGACGCGGTCAACGGCCACCAGCGGGCCAAGATCGAGAAGTACGAGTCGTCGGTGTTCGTCGTCCTCAAGACGCTGCGCTACATCGAGCCGACGAGCGACATCGAGACCGGTGAGGTCATGCTCTTCATCGGCGATCGCTTCGTCGTGACCGTCCGTCACGGTGAGGGCAACCCCTTGGCCGGCGTGCGCCAGCGCCTCGAGACCGAGCCCGAGCGCCTCGTCCACGGCGCCATGACCGTGCTCCACGCCGTCATGGACTCCGTCGTCGACAACTACCTCGTCGTCGACCGGGAGGTGCGCCGGGACCTCGAGCAGATCGAGGAGCAGGTGTTCGCCTCCCACCTCGGCGGTGACGCCAACACGATCTACCGCCTCAAGCGTGAGGTGCTCGAGTTCCGCCGGGCCAGCCAGCCGTTGGCCGACACCCTGACGCAGTTCATGGAACGCGCGCGGGGCCGCGGCCTCACGGAGGAGATGCTGCCCTTCTTCCGTGACGTGGCGGACCACCTGCGCCTCGTCAACGACCACGTCGAGTCCTACGACCGCCTCCTGACCGACGTGCTCTCGGCCCACCTCGCGAGCGTCTCGGTCAAGCAGAACGAGGACATGCGCCGGATCTCCGCGTGGGTGGCGATCGCAGCCGTGCCCACGATGATCGCCGGCATCTACGGCATGAACTTCGAGCACATGCCCGAGCTGACCGCGAGCGTCCATCTGGGGCACGGAGAGTTCCAGTACGGCTACTTCCTCGTGCTCGGGGTCATGGCGGCCGCGTGCATCGGCCTCTATCGCGCGTTCAAGCGCTCAGGCTGGCTCTAGCGACGCGAACGGCCGGCTCCCCCGCGGGGAAGCCGGCCGTTCGTGGTCTGCGAGGGACGTCAGGTCGCGGTGATGACACCGCCCGCGAGGACGCCGGCGAGCACCACGGCGAGCGCGATGCGGTACCAGACGAAGGGCAGCAGGGTGTTGCTCGCGACGAAGCGCAGCAGCCAGGCGATCGTCGCGTAGGCCACGACGAAGGCGACGACGACCCCGACGACCACGGGGCCGACCCCCAGCGCCGAGAGGCCGTCCTTCTCCTCCACGGCCTGGAAGAGGCCCGCGGCCGTCAGTGCCGGGATCGCGAGGAAGAAGCTGAGTCGGGTGGCCGTGACGCGGTCGATGCCGCGGGCGATACCCGCGGAGATCGTCGCGCCCGAGCGAGAGACGCCGGGGATGAGCGACAAGCACTGGACGAGTCCGATGACGACGCCGTCGACGGGACGCACCGAGTGCTCACCCCGGATCTCGCCGCGGGCCTCGTGGCCGGCGTAGATCCGCTCCGCGACGACCATGGCGATGCTCCACAGGAGCAGCGCGACGGCCACGACCCAGAGGCTGCGCAGCGCGCCCGAGATGAGGTCGCGCGCAAGGAACCCGACGATGCCGACCGGGATCGAGCCGATGACGACGGCCCACGCGAGGCCGTAGTCGGGATCCTTGCGCGCACCCGTGGACGTGAGGCCCCGGAACCAGGCGACCGCGAAGCGGACGATGTCGCGGAAGAAGTAGAGGAGGGTCGCCGCGATCGCGCCGAGCTGGATGACGGCGGTGTAGGCCGTCACGGCGGGGTCGTTCACCTCGAGCCCGAGGAGCTTCTCGGTGATGGTCAGGTGGGCGGTCGAGGAGATCGGAAGGTACTCGGTGAGGCCTTCGACGACGCCGAGGATGATGGCGTCGAGGTAGCTGAGGTCAGCCATGGGTCAGGGTGGGCCTTCTGCGCAGGAGGGACGGGACGGGTCGCCACCCGAAAGGGTGCGACGGCCGCTGGGCACAATGTCGCACCCTATCGACAACGCCGGCTGGGAGGCCTCGAGGAGGGCGGCGCGGAGACGAATCCCTAGGGAACGTCCGGGGCCGCCTCGTCCGACGCCCCGGATGGTTCGAGCCCCGCGATCCCGGCGACCACCTGCAGCGTGGCGAGGGCCTGGTCACGGGTCATGCCCCCGCCGACGGCGACGGCGAGCGTCGTGACTCCGGCCTCCTCGTAGCGACCGAGTCGTCGGGCGATCCGCTGCGGCGAGCCGAGCAGCGCCGTCTCGTCGATGAACTCGAGCGGCACGGCAGCGGCGGCCTCGCGGTGGCGGCCGGCGAGGTAGAGGTCCTGGATGCGCGCCGCGTCCTCCTCGAAGCCCATCCGGCACGCGAGCTGGTTGTAGAAGTTCTGCTCGCGCGAGCCCATGCCGCCGATGTAGAGCGCGCAGTAGTCACGCACGTGGTCCGCCGCCTCCGCGACGTCGTCGACGAGGACGACGGGCGTCGTCGCCACGACGTCGAAGCCCGTCATCGGTGCGTCGGCTGGGCCTCGCACACCCCGTCGCCGTCCCGTCTCGAGGGTGGCGAGCAGGTCGGCGGCGTGCTCGGGGCTGAAGAAGATCGCGAGCCAGCCGTCGGCGATCTCGCCGGTCAGCTCGAGGTTCTTGGGACCGACCGCCGCGAGGTAGATCGGGAGGTCGGGGCGCACGGGCCGCGCGGAGAGCTTGAGCGGCTTGCCCGGTCCGCCCGGGAGCGGGAGCGGGTAGTGCGGGCCGGCGTGGGTCACCGTGTCGCGGCGGAGCGCGGCGCGCACGATCTCGACGTAGTCGCGCGTGCGGCCGAGCGGGCTGCGGAACGGTACGCCGTGCCAGCCCTCGCTCACCTGCGGACCGGACACCCCGAGCCCGAGCCGGAACCGGCCGCCGGACATCGTGTCGATCGTCGCCGCCGTCATGGCCGTCATCGCCGGGGTCCGTCCCGGGATCTGCATGACGGCCGAGCCGAGGTCGACGTGCTCGGTCAGCGCCCCGATCCACGCGAGCATGGTCGGGCTGTCCGAGCCGTACGCCTCGGCCACCCACACGCTGTCGTAGCCGAGCCGGTCGGCGGCCTGCGCCACCGCCACCTGGTCCTGCCCCGTCGTGCCGCGTCCCCAGTAGCCGAGATTCACACCGATCCTCATGGATCGCAGGCTATCGGCGCGGTCGCCGACGTGGCGGCCGCTCGGGGTGCGGCGTCGCCCACTACCGTTCGAGGCATGCGCAGGCGTCTCGGCTCGTCCGGTCTCACGGTCACCCCTCTCGCCCTCGGGACGATGCTCTGGGGCAACGCCGTCGACCGCCACGAGGCCGGCGACCACCTGCGTGCGTTCGTCGAGGCGGGCGGCAACCTCGTCGACACGGCCTACGGCTACGGCGGCGGAGACGCCGAGACCATCCTCGGGGGCCTGCTGGACGGCACGGTCCCTCGCGACGACCTCGTCATCTGCACCAAGGCGGGCATCTCCCGGGCGGGTGGCGAGCGACGGGTCGACGTGTCGCGGCGCGGGCTCATGGCCCAGCTCGACACGTCACTGCGCCGCCTCGGCACCGACCACGTCGACCTCTGGCTCGCGCACACGTGGTCCGACGACGTGCCGCTGGCCGAGACGCTCTCCGCGCTCGAGTGGGCGGCCGCGTCGGGCCGAGCCCGCTACGTCGGCGTCTCCAACTACTCCGGCTGGCAGTCCGCGCGCGCCTTCAGCCTGCTCGAGTCGGCCCGAATCCCTCTGGTGGCCAACGAGATCGAGTACTCCTTGGTATGCCGTACGCCCGAGCACGAGGTCGTGCCGGCCGCGACGTCGCTCGGCTTCGGGCTGCTCCCGTGGTCACCGCTGGGACGCGGCGTGCTGACCGGGAAGTACCGCAACGGCATACCGTCGGGATCGCGCGCGGCGTCGAGCGACTTCCCGGGATTCGCCGAGCGCTTCCTCGACGAGCAGACCACGCGCGTCGCCGACGCGGTGGCGATGGCCGCCCGAGGCCTCGGGGCCAAGCCCGGGGAGGTTGCCCTGGCGTGGCTGCGCGACCGGCCCGGCGTGGCGGCGCCCATCGTCGGCGCCCGCACGGCAGCTCAGCTGCGCTCCGCGCTCGCAAGTCTCGAGCTTGCCCTGCCGTCGGAGATCGTCGCCGCCCTGGAGGACGTCTCGGCCTGACGCCGGGACCCTGCTCGCGACCAGGCGCGGTGACCGCTCCCGCCGGAGCGTCGCGACGGATCAGGCTCGCGTGTCGGAGCTCTCGGTCACGCCGCGTTCGGCGTGGCCCTCGTCGTCGTCGTCATCGTCCTCGTAGTCGTCGTCATCGTCATCGTCATCGTCATCGTCATCGTCGTCGTCGTCCTCGTCGTCGTCCTCGTCGTAGTCGTCCGAGTCGAGCCCGGCGTAGACGCGGCCCTCGGTCCCGTCCTCGTCCTCGTGCCCGTCGAAGTCGTCGCCGTAGATCGCGAGGGGCGTCGCGACCTCGGTCGCCTCGTAGAGTGCCTCGTCGTAGTCGTCGAAGGCCTCGGCGAGGTCCTGCGCCGCCGCCATCACCATGGGGTGGTCGGGGTCTCGGCTCGCGTTCGCGGCCTCGAGGTGGCGTTCGAGGGCGACGATCAGCTGCTCGAGGGCGGAGCGGGGGTCGACGGTCATGCCTCGACCGTAGTCGACCCGCACGACCGAACGCACCGAATCCGGGCCCGGAAACGCCCGGAAACACAGCGGTCCCGCGCAGCTGGTTCTTCTCGTCGAGCCACGCGGTGTACGTGATGGTGGCCGGCATCTTCGTCTTCTCGGCCGCGGGCAGCTGGGCCTGCATCGCCGCGGTGTCGAGCGTCAGGTCGTACTTCCACGTCTTCTCGCCGTCGACGGTGTCCTCACCGACGTACTTGACGTCCTGCACGGCCGCGCCGAACTGGTCGTACATCTTGGTCGGGTCGGCCTGGTCGAGCGACTGCGAGAGCTGCTTGCCGAGCGTCGAGCTGCTGTCGATGACGGCCCACTTGCCTGCGGCGAGGCCCGGGAAGCCCTTCATGTAGACCTTCTTGTCGACGAGGACCATGTCGAGCTTCATCGAGGGGCCCATGTCCATCGTCATCTTCATCGCCGGGTTGCTCGCGTCGACCTTCGTGTCACCGGTGATGGCGATCTTCTGGCCGGCGGCGTCCATCGCCATCGTGACGTGGGCGGTCGTGGCGTTCTTGCCCGCGGCCTTCATGGCGGCGACGAACGACGCCTTGTCCTTGTACGGCTGACCGGCGGCCGGCGCATCGCTCGTCGCGGCGGCCGAGCTGGCCTGAGTCTGCCCCGTCGCGGGTGCTGGGGTCTCGCTCTTGCCACAGGCCGCGACTCCGAGGACGGCCGGAAGGACGATGGCTGCTGCCGCGATGCGGCGGGTGTTCCATTTCATGCGTGTTGACCTCCTGGGCCCTTGACGCCGGGCTGTGCCAGGCGGTTCCCCTGCTCGCCGCGCGGACCACGCAGGTCCGGTTCGCGGCCGGATGACCCAGCGACGGTACCGCGGTCGCGTGACCGCCACGCCGCGCATACGGTCTCGGAGGGGTCACGGTTGGTGTCAGAATGGACGGCGATGACGGAGTACGAGTACCGGGTCCTCACGTTCGACCGCCACACGTCGAAGGCCCAGGCCAGACAGGCGGTGCGTGAGCACGCCGAGTACGGCCGTTGGGAGCTGTCGCGCACGGTCATCTACGAAGGTGGCGTGCGTCGGATGTGGCTGCGCCGCCGGATCATGCGCGTCGAGCGCACGGCCTGACCGACGGGGCCGCGCGACCCTCAGCAGGAGCGCAGGAAGTCCCCGAGCACCCGCGCCCCGAAGCGGAGCGACGCCGTGGGCACGCGCTCGTCGATGCCGTGGAACATCGGCGCGAAGTCGAGGTCTGCCGGCAGCCGCAGCGGCGCGAAGCCGTAGCCGCTGATCCCGAGGCGACCCAGCGCCTTGTTGTCGGTGCCGCCCGAGAGGCAGTAGGGCAGCACGACGGCCTCGGGGTCCTCACGCAGCAGCGCCTGCTTCATCGACTCGACGAGGTCACCGGAGAACGGTGCCTCGATGGCGACGTCACGGTGCACGACCTCGACCTCGACGTGCTCGCCGGCCAGCTCGCGGATCGTGGCCATGAGGGCGTCCTCGTGGCCGGGCAGGAAGCGGCAGTCGACGGCGGCCGTCGCCGTCTGCGGGATGACGTTGTGCTTGTATCCGGACTCGAGCATCGTGACGTTGGCGGTGTCGCGCAGCGTGCCCCGCACGAAGCCCTGGGCCCCGCCGAGGGTGGCGAGCAGCGGCTCGAGGTCGTCGTCGGTCGACGAGAGCCCGGTCAGGCTGCCGAGCGTGTCGAGCAGCTCACGGACCGAGGCGATGTACTCACGCGGCCACTCGTGGGCGGCGACCCGGCCGATGGCAGCGGCGAGGCGGACGATGGCGTTCTCGTCGTTGGGTACCGACCCGTGCCCGGCACGTCCGTGTGCGCGCAGCCGCAGCCAGGCGATGCCCTTCTCCGCGGTCTGGAGGAGGTACGCGCGCTGCTGGCCCCCCGGCGTCGGCACGGTGACGCTGTAGCCGCCGACCTCGCTGATCGCCTCGGTCACGCCCTCGAACCAGTGCGGGTGGTGGTCCACGAGCCAGTGGCTGCCGTAGGTGCCACCGGCCTCCTCGTCGGCGAAGAAGACGAACGTCGTGTCGCGGGCGGGCTTCGTGCGGGTGCGGGCGAAGTGACGGATGTTCGCGAGGATCATCGCGTCCATGTCCTTCATGTCGACCGCTCCGCGACCCCAGATGCAGCCGTCGCGCTCCTCCGCGGCGAAGGGGTCGACCTGCCAGTCCGCGGCGTTCGCCGGCACCACGTCGAGGTGGCCGTGGACCGCGAGCCCGGGGCGCGAGGAGTCCTCGCCCTCGAGGCGGACGACGACGGTCGCACGGCCCGGCTCGCTCTCGAGCAGGGTGCCCTCGAGGCCGACCTCGTCGAGCTGCGCCATGACGTACTCGGCCGCCTTGCGCTCCCCCGGACCCGACCCGTCACCGTAGTTGGAGGAGTCGATCCGGATGAGCTCGGCGCAGATCCGCGCGACCTCCTCCTCGGGCGTCACGGCAGTCTGTGCCGAGGTCGTCACGGTGCGGTCGGCGTCGTCGTGGCTCATGCCGATCAGCGTATGCCGCCGCCTCCCGACGCCAGCAGCCGCCCGTTTGGTCTTTTGGTCAGGCCCCGTGTAACGTTTCGCCTCGCCGCAAGGGATTCCCACGAGCCCCTTGCAACACCTTGTCGGGGTGGCGGAATGGCAGACGCGCTAGCTTGAGGTGCTAGTGCCCTTAACGGGCGTGGGGGTTCAAGTCCCCCCCTCGACACCACGAGACCCCCGGGTTCCTGCAGGCCAGGATCCGGGGGTCTTCTGCTGCCCGGGCGGCTGCGTCCGGAGGTCCACCTCCGGTTTCTCTGGTCACCCCTCTGCGACAGACGTAATCTTCGATCGTGAGCGACGAGAAGGTGGCTGGGCTGGCGGACGACCTCTACGACGTCATCGGGCTGCTCCGACGCCGGTCGCGGCGTCTCGTCGGCGCTCCGCTGCCCGAGCTCGCCCTGTCCGGCGCCCAGCTCGAGCTGCTCCGCGTCGTGCGGCGCAACCCCGGGATCACCGTGGCCGAGTCGGCCCGGGTCCTCGGTCTCGCCGCCAACACCGTCTCCACCCTCGTCGGCCAGCTGCTCGCCCTCGGGGTGCTCGTGCGTGAACGCGACACGAGCGACCGGCGTGTGGCGCGGCTCGACCTCACGCCCTCGGCCCGCGCGGGCTTGGAGCAGTGGCGCGACCGTCGCGCGCAGTCCACCGCAGTTGCGCTCGCGGGGCTCCCGGCCGCCGACCGCGCCCGCCTGGCTGCGGCGCTGCCGACCATCGCCCGCATCGCCGCGAACCTGCCGGAGGCGCACGACGTCGCCGCGCCGCACACCTCCGAGCCGGCCGTCATCGTGGCCGCGGCCCTCGACCTCTCGGACGGGTCGGCTGCCGGCGACCGACCATGACCTCGGCCATCGACATCCGGGGCCTGGGCTACAGCTTCGGGACGCACCGCGCGGTCGACGACCTCACCCTGGGCGTCGAGCCGGGTGAGTGCTTCGGCCTGCTCGGGCCCAACGGGGCCGGCAAGACGACGACGATCCGCCTGCTCAACACCCTGCTGCCACTGCAGGCCGGACAGGTCGAGATCTTCGGCCGCTCGGTGCGCACCGAGGCGATGGCCGTGCGGCGGCTGCTCGGCTACGTGCCCCAGCAGCTGTCGATCGAGGGCGCTCTCACGGGTCGCGAGAACGTCGAGTGGTTCGCCCGTCTCTTCGACGTCCCCCGGCGCGAGCGCAGGACTCGCGTCGACGAGGTGCTCGACATGGTCGACCTGCGCGGCGACGAGTCACGCCTCGCCTCGACCTATTCCGGCGGCATGGTGAGGCGTCTGGAGCTCGCCCAGGCCCTGGTCAACCGCCCAGCACTGCTCGTCCTGGACGAGCCGACGGTGGGCCTCGACCCCGTCGCCCGCGACAGCGTCTGGCTGCGGGTGGCGCAGATGCAGCGAGACCACGGCATGACCGTGCTGCTCACGACCCACTACATGGAGGAGGCGGACGCGCTGTGCGACCGCGTCGCCCTCATGCACCGCGGGGCCCTGCGCGCCCTCGGCTCCCCCGACGAGCTCAAGGCCGCCGCTGGGGAGGGTGCCAGCCTCGAGGACGTCTTCCGTCACCACACCGGCGAGGCGCTCGACGAGGTCGAGGGCGAGAAGGGAGGGCTGCGCGGTGTCCGAGCAACTCGTCGAACCGCCCGCCGTCTGGGCTGACCGGCGCAGCCGCACCGGGGTGCGGCTCCTCGTGTCGCGCATCGCGACGTTCTGCCTCGTCGAGCTCCAGAAGCTGCGCCACGACCGCAGCGAGCTGATCACCCGGGCGATCCAGCCGATCCTCTGGCTCGTCATCTTCGGCACGACGTTCAGCCAGATCCGGGCCATTCCCACCGGGGGCCTCGACTACCTCGACTTCCTCGCGCCGGGTGTCATCGCCCAGTCGGCCCTCTTCGTCTCGATCTTCTACGGCATCCAGATCATCTGGGAGCGCGATGCCGGTGTGCTCACCAAGCTCCTCGTGACGCCGACGCCGCGAGCAGCGCTCGTGGCCGGCAAGGCGTTCGCCGCCGGGGTCAGGTCCGTCGCCCAGGCCGTCATCGTCGTCGTCGTGGCCGCGCTGATGGGCGTGGCGATGACGTGGAATCCCGTGCGGCTGCTCGGCGTGGTCGTCGTCGTGATGCTCGGCGCCGCGTTCTTCTCGTGCCTGTCGCTCAGCATCGCCGGCGTCGCCCTCAAGCGCGACCGGCTGATGGGGATCGGCCAGGCGATCACGATGCCGCTCTTCTTCGCCTCGAACGCGCTCTACCCGATCGAGATGATGCCGGGCTGGCTCCAGGTCATCAGCCACGTCAACCCGCTGACCTACGAGGTGTCGGCCCTGCGCGGCCTGCTGCTGGGCACGCCGACGAACTACTGGGTCGACTTCGGGGTCCTCGCCGGCAGCGCGATCGCCGGCATCGTCTGCGCCGCGGCCCTCATCGGGCGACTCGCGCGCTGACCGCTCCCGTCGCCGGGCACCGCACGGGTGACCGTACGCTGTGCCGCGTGACCTTCCTGCGCGCCCTGTTCACCCTGCTCCGGGGGCGCGGGTTCCGTCGGCTCTTCGTCAGCCGGGTCACGTCGTCGTTCAGCGACGGCATCTTCCAGGTCGCCCTGGCCAGCCACATCCTCTTCAACCCCGAGAAGGCCGCCGACGCGCGCGGGATCGCCATCGCCTTCGCGATCGTGCTGCTGCCCTACTCGGCGCTGGGGCCGTTCGTCGGAGTGCTCCTCGACCGGTGGCCGCGCAAGCGCGTCATCGTCGTCAGCCAGGTCATCCGGGCCACGGCGATCCTCGGCGTCTCCGTCCTCGTCACCGGAGCCGAGACCGGTCCGGCGTTCTTCGGCCTCGTGCTCCTCGTCTTCTCGGTCAACCGCTTCATCCTCGCCGGGCTCTCCTCGGCCATGCCGCACGTGGTGCCGCGCGAGGACCTCGTGAGCGCGAACTCCGTCGCTCCCACGTGCGGGTCCCTGGCATACCTCCTCGGTGGCGCGGTCGGCACCGGGATCCGGGCCCTCGGCGGCAGCGATGTCGTCGACGTGCTCCTCGCCGCCGCCGGCGTCCTCCTGGCCGCCTGGGCGGCGACCCGGCTGCCGTTCATCGGCCCCGACGACACGAGCGGCGCGCCCTCGGTCGGGCAGATCACCCGGTCCGTCGTGACGGGCCTCGTCGAGGCCGTGCACACCCTGCCGCGCCGCGCACGCCTCCTGCTCGCCCTCGTCTTCATCACCCGGCTCCCGTTCGGCTTCCTCCTGCTGCAGACCCTGCTCCTCTTCCGCGGCCCGTTCGAGTCCGGCCACGGCGCGCAGGGCTTCGGCATCGCCGCCGGCGCGTCCGCCCTGGGATTCGCCTCCGCGGCCTTCGTCACCCCGTGGCTGGCCCCACGCCTGACCGCCGTGCCGTATGCCGCCCGGATGCTCGCGCTGGGCGCGGTCGTGTGCGCCGTGCTGGGACCGTTCCTCACGCCGTGGAGCATCGTCGTCGTCGGCTTCGTCGTCTCCTTCACCTCGCAGTGCGTCAAGATCACCGTCGACTCGCTCCTGCAGGCCCACGTCGACGACCACCTGCTCGGCCGCGCCTTCTCCGCCTATGACGTCGTCTACAACGCCGGCATGGTCGCGGCGGCGGCCCTCGGCGCGCTCGTCCTCCCCGAGAGCGGGCTCGCCTGGTGGCCGCTCGTGGCCTTCGCATGCCTCTACGGGGCGAGCGCGATGCTGCTCGGCCGGCTCTGGACGCGGGCCACGGTGCTCGACCACGAGCGGCCACTAGGCTGACGGCGTGCTTCCCGAGCTGACCGCCACCCGCTACGTGACGCCGCTCAAGGAGGGTGGGTCGCTGCCCGGCATCGTGGAGGCCGACGACGACGGCACCTACGTCCTGAAGTTCCGCGGCGCCGGTCAGGGGCTCAAGGTCTTGGTCGCCGAGGTGCTCGTCGCCGGGATCGCCCGGCTGCTCGAGGTGCCGGTGCCCGACCTCGCCGTGGTGCGCCTCGACCCGCGCATCGCGAAGTACGAGGCCGACGAGGAGGTCCAGGACCTGCTCACCGCCTCGGTCGGGACCAACCTCGGCGTCGACTTCCTGCCGGGTTCGCTCGGCTACGACGGCTCGAGGCCGCCCGACGCCGACCTCGCCGAGCGGATCATCTGGCTCGACGCGCTGACCGCCAACGTCGACCGCACGTGGTCCAACCCCAACCTGCTCGTCTGGCACGGACGCACGTGGGCCATCGACCACGGAGCCGCCCTCTACTTCCACCACGCGTGGCCGAGCAAGGCACCGGCCCCGGAGCGCTTCGCGGCCCAGCCGTTCGACGCGAGCCGCCACGTCCTGCGCGACGTCGCGGGCGACGTGGCCGCGCGCCACGACGAGCTGGCGGCGCTCCTCACGCCCGAGGCCATCGAGGCCGTCGTCGCCGAGGTGCCCGACGAATGGATCGAGCCCACACCCGACCTCGCCGACGCACCCGCGGTGCGCGCGGCGTACGCCCGGATGCTGCAGGCCCGCCTCGAGGGGCCACTCACCTGGGTACCCACGGGTGTCGCCGCGTGAACGCGTACCAGTACGTCCTGCTCCGGCTCGTCCCCCGCGTCGACCGGGAGGAGTTCATCAACGTCGGTGTCGTGCTCTACTCGCAGGACGCGGGCTTCCTCGACGCTGCATGGGAGCTCGACGAGCGCCGTGCGGACGCGCTGTCGCCGACGTGCGACCTCGAGGGCGTGCGCTCGATGCTCGAACGTGTCCGGGCCGTGTGCCGCGGCGAGACGGGCCGCGGCCTGCCGACCCTTGACAAGCCGGGCCAGCGGTTCGGCTGGATCATCGCACCGCGCTCGACCGTCGTGCAGCCCGGACCGGTCCACGGGGGCCTGTGCGACGACCCCGCCGTCGAGCTCGAGCGCCTGCTCGACCGGCTCGTCCGGACCTGACGGACCCGACGGGCTCGACCGGCCCGGTCAGCCCTGGGGGCGCGGGCGCAGCGCCCACATCGCGACGGCGCTGGCCGCGGCGACGTTGAGCGAGTCGACGCCGCCCGCCATGGGGATGCGCAGGGTGAGGTCGGCGTCGGCGACGGTCCGGTGAGACAGGCCGTCGCCCTCCGTGCCGACGACGAGCGCGAGCCGCTCGGGTGGACCGCTCTCGAGGTCGTCGAGCGAGACCGAGTCGTCCGACAGTGCCATGGCCGCGACGGTGAGACCGGCGTCGTGGAGCAGGGCCATGCCCTGCGGCCACGGGTCGATCCGGGTCCACGGCACCTGGAAGACCGTGCCCATGGAGACGCGGATCGAGCGGCGGTAGAGGGGGTCGGCGCACCGGGGCGTGATGAGGACGGCGTCGACCCCGAGCGCCGCGGCCGACCGGAAGATCGCACCGACGTTCGTGTGGTCGACGACGTCCTCGAGGACGATGACGCGGCGCGCGGCGGCGATGAGCGACTCGACGGTCGGCAGGGCGGGGCGCTGCATCGCAGCCAGTGCGCCGCGGTGGAGGTGGAAGCCGGTCAGCTGCTCGATGACGTCGTGCTCGGCGAAGTAGACCGGCACCCCGTCGGCCTCCGCGTCGGCGACGATGTCGGACAGGTCGTCGAGCCAGCGCCTCGCCATGAGGTAGGACCGCGGTCGGTGCCCGGCTCGCAGCGCACGGCGGATCACCTTCTGGCTCTCCGCGATGTAGAGTCCGCGCTCTGGCTCGTGCCGCCTCCGCAGCACGACGTCGGTCAGCGACACGTAGTCGGTCAGCCGCGGGTCGGTGGGGTCGGTGATCTCGATCGGCACGCCCGACAGGCTAGTGCCGGTCGCACCTTCACCCGGCATCGTGGCCCGGGGGCCGGGGCCGGGGCCGGGGCGAGGCCGGGGCGAGGCTGCGAAAGGCGTCAGGGGAACCAGACGAGCTTGACGACGGCGACGAGGCCGATCGCGATGATGAGGCCCCGCAGGACGTTCGGCGGGATGCGTCGGCCCACCCCTGCCCCGATGATGCCGCCCACGAAGGCACCGACGCCGATGAGGAGGACGATGAGCCAGTCGATGTGGTCGCGCGCGAAGAGGATGAACACCCCTGCCGCGACGACGTTGACGACGAGGGCGAGGACGTTCTTGTAGCCGTTGAGCCGCTGCAGTGGCTCGAGGCTGAGCGCGCTGAGCAGGCCCATGAGCAGGACCCCTTGGGCCGCCCCGAAGTAGCCCCCGTAGACGCCGGCGGCGAAGACCCCGGCCGCCATCGCCGGCGCGTGCCACCGGGGCACCGCCCCCTCGACCCCCTCCCGGTGGACCCTGGCCTGGATGTGCGGGCCGGCGACCACGAGCACGAGCCCGATGAGGATGAGCACCGGGACGATCGCCCGGAACGCCGCGGCGGGCAGGACGAGCAGCAGTCCAGCCCCCACGACCGAGCCGAGGAACGACATCGGCATGAGGCGGCGCAGGGTGCGCGCCTGGCCGTCGAGCTCCCTGCGGTAGCCCCACGCCCCGGTCACGCCCCCGGCGACGAGGCCGATGTTGTTCGAGACGTTGGCGACGAGCGGGTTGACCCCGAAGAAGAGCAGCGTCGGGAACGTGATGAGCGTGCCCGACCCGACGATCGTGTTGATGATGCCGGCCCCGGTCCCGGCCAGCGCGATGGCGACAGCGGACCAGAACGACACCCGGTCACCCTACAGAGGGCGACCGGGTGTCGTCGGGGCGGTGTCGCCGGAAGTGTCGGTCAGCGTCCGGTCGGGGGCTCCGGCGGTGCGCCGGGCAGGTCGTCCGCGGATGCCGGAGGCATGACCGGCGGCGTGGCGGCGGGCGGCGGGGGCACGTCGGCGCCTGAGTGCAGCGGTGGCTGCTGGCGACCCATGGGAGCGGCGTGCTCGGTCGACTCGGCGCTCGCCTGCGCGGCCTGGCCACGGGCCTCGGCCAGCGCCTTGGCGGGATCCTCGAGCACCGTCTCGGCAAAGGCGTTGTCCACGGCGTCGCCGGTGTCGACCCACTGCTCCTCGTCGTCGACCATCGGGCCCTGCTCGCTGCCGCCGAGTGCGTTGCCGATGCCCTTGAGCGCATCGGTCAGCTCGGACGGGATGATCCACATCTTGTTGGAGTCGCCGCGAGCGAGCTGCGGCAGCACCTGGAGGTACTGGTAGGCGAGCAGCTTCTGGGTGGGCTTGCCGCGATGGATCGCCGCGAACACCTGCTGGATGGCGCGGGCCTGGCCCTGGGCCTCGAGGATGCGGGCCTGCGCCGAGCCCTCGGCCCGCAGGATCTGGCTCTGCTTCTCACCCTCGGCGGTGAGGATGGCCGACTGCTTGAAGCCCTCCGCGGTGAGGATCGCGGCACGACGGTCGCGCTCCGCGCGCATCTGCTTCTCCATCGTCTCCTGGACCGAGTGCGGCGGGTCGATGGCCTTGAGCTCGACACGGTTGACGCGGATGCCCCAGTTGCCCGTGGCCTCGTCGAGGACGCCGCGCAGCTGGCCGTTGATCTGGTCGCGGCTCGTCAGTGCCTGCTCGAGGTCGAGGGATCCGATGACGTTGCGCAGCGTGGTGACCGTCAGCTGCTCGATGCCCTGGATGAAGTTGGCGATCTCGTAGACGGCGGCCTTCGCGTCGGTGACCGAGTAGTAGATGACGGTGTCGATGTTGACGACGAGGTTGTCACTGGTGATGACGGGCTGCGGCGGGAAGGTGACGACCTGCTCACGCAGGTCGATGTTCGCGCGGACCTTGTCGACGAACGGGATCAGGAAGTGGATACCTGCCGTCAGCGTCTTGTTGTAGCCGCCGAGTCGCTCGACGATCTGTGCCGTCTGCTGCGGCACGATGCGCACGGTGCGCAGCACGACCACGAACGCCACGACGACGATGAGTATCGGAATGATGAGTACCGGGTCCACGACCTTCTCGACCTTCTCCCTGTGCGGTCCGTGCTCCCCCGGGGAAGCGCGGTTGGTGCGGGCGGATCGGACGATCCGCTCGTTGGTTCGGTGGCGTCGCCGGGCGCGGGGCCGGAGGCCGGCTCAGCTCCCCACGACGCGGGCGCGGCTCACGATCGCGGTGGCGCCGTCGATGGAGTCGACGACGACCTCCTCGCCGGGCTCGATGTCGTCGCCGAGCGTGCGCGCCGACCACGTCTCGCCGGAGAGCTTGACCCGCCCTCCTGCTGGGTTGACACGGTCGATGGCGACGGCCGAGCGACCGACGTGGGCCGCAGCGCCCATGAGCTGTTGCGGCGTGCTGGCCGAGAGGCGGTTCTTGAGCCACGGACGCACGATCGCGAGGAGGGCCACGGCAACGAGGGCCGCGACGATGGCCTGCACCACGGGGGGCGCCCCGAAGGCCGCGGCGATCGATGCGCCCACGGCACCACCGGCGAGCATGAGGAAGGTGAAGTCGACCGTGACCGCCTCGATGGCGACGAGGACGAGAGCCACTGCCACCCAGACCATCCAAGCCTGTCCCTCGACCACGTGCCCCCACCCTGCCTTCGTCCACCTCGGCGACGGGCCCCGATGTCCCGTGCGTCACTCCTGTGACGTTCTCGATTCTGCCTCAGTTCCCTCTCGGGACCTACGGATCAAGGGGTCGGGACGGTTGCGATCAGGACTCGGCCCGTGCCGACCAGCGCTCGCCGTGCTGCTCGAGCACGAGGGGCAGACCGAACGTCGCGCTGAGGTTCTCGGCCGTCAGTGTCAGCGGGATGGGGCCGGCGGCGACGACCTTGCCGTCGCGGATCATGAGGACGTCGGTGAACGACGGGGGGATCTCCTCGACGTGGTGCGTCACGAGCACCATCGCGGGCGCCTCCGTGTCGGCGGCCAGGTCGGCGAGCCGGCGCACGAGGTCCTCGCGACCGCCGAGGTCGAGACCGGCGGCCGGCTCGTCGAGGAGCATCAGCTCGGGGTCGGTCATCAGCGCCCGGGCGATCTGGACGCGCTTGCGCTCGCCCTCGCTCAGCGTGCCGTAGGCCCGGTCGGCGAGGTGCTCGGCGCCGAGCGTCCTGAGCAGCTCCATGGCGCGCACGTAGTCCACGTGGTCGTACGTCTCGCGCCACCGGCCGATGATGCCGTAGGACGCCGTCACGACGACGTTGCCGACGAGCTCGTCGCCGGGGATGCGCTCGGCCATCGACGAGCTCGCGAGGCCGATGCGCGGCCGCAGCTCGAAGACGTCGACGGCGCCGAGCACCTCACCGAGGACGCCGGCGACCCCCGCGGTCGGGTGCAGCCGCGCCGCAGCGATCTGGAGCAGCGTCGTCTTGCCGGCACCGTTGGCGCCCAGCACGACCCAGCGCTCGCCCTCCTCCACCTCCCACGTGACGTCGTCGAGGAGCGTCGAGGCACCGCGACGAACGGTGACTCCGGCGAAGGCGAGGACGTCGCTCATGGCTCGACCCTATGACAAGGCCTCCGGAGCCGCCGCGGCGGCGCACCCTACGATGACGGGGTGTCCGAGCTGCCCGCGTCCGTGCGCCTCGCGCTGTGGGTGACGGCCTCGTGGCGTGGCGATCTCGCGACCACGGAGGCGTTGGCCCGGGCCTTCCCGGACCTCGACCACGTCGCCGGTGACCTGGCCCGGCTCGACGTCTGGCGGGACCTCGGCGAACGCGCCCTGTTCGTGGCGCTCCCCCGTCCCGGCGACCTGAGCCGTATGCCGCGTGGCTCGTCCGCGGCGACCGCGCACGCTGCGGACGCCGGCGAGTGCGTCTTCGTCGCGGGCATCGGCGGGGTCCTCGTGCCGACGCTCTCGGAGTTCGGCCCCGAGGGCGACGTGGGCGTCCGTGCGGACTGGACGGCCTACGAAGCGGACCCGCTCCCCCGGCACCGGATGGAGATGCTGGACCTCCGGGACATCGAGCGCGACCTCATGGGCCGCCTCCGCGACCACACGACGCGCTTCGACGAGGTGGGGGGCCACCCCTGGGGTGACGAGGCGCGCGCCGAGGCGCAGGCCGACCTCGACACGACGCTGTGGGGCATCCCGCCGGCGACGTCCGGACGCGCCCTGCGGATCATGGCCTTGTCGGCCAACCTCTCCCGCGTCGCCCACCGCAACGCCGGCCGGACCTCGCTCGGGTCGAGTGGTCTCGACGCGGTGACCACGGCGAACCGGACGCGGCTGTTGCGCGACCTCGCCGCGGACGCCGACGCAGCACTGGCCGACGCGACCAACGTCGCCGTCATGTCCATCGCCGGCTGGCGCCCCGCCTGAGTGCCGCTGCGGTCGGCCGCGCGGCTACGCCTCGGGGGCGGACGTCTCGAGCCGCGCGAGCACCGCTCGCGCGTAGGCGCGTTCGGCGTCGATGTCGGCATGGCGCTCGACCGCGCCGTCACGCCCGCGGGACGACACGGCATACCCGCCCTCGAGCTGTTCGAGCGAGACGAAGGACTCACCGAGCAGGTCACGCAGCTGGTCCTCCCTCGGGAGCCACACGGCCTTGTCCTGCTCGACGCTGTCGAGGGCCCACTCGGTCGTGCCGTTGAAGCCGATGACGTCGCCGGTCGTGAAGTGGTGGACGTCGACCGTGATCTCGCTGATCACGAAGACGTCGTCCTCCATGCCGCTGACGGCCACGACGAAGCGGTCGCCCGAGCCGGGCTTCCACGTCAGTCCCGCGTCGGAGAGCCGGCGGGCGAGCTCGAGGGTCAGCATGTTCCCCATCGTCACATCCCCCCGGGACTTCGCCAAGCAACCCTAGATTTGGTCCATGACGGAGCACCCGGACCTGCAGCCACTCGACGAGAGCACCTTCGAGACCGTTCTGTGCGTCGTGGCGCATCCCGACGACCTCGAGTACGGCACGGCCGCTGCCGTCGACCGGTGGGTGCGGGCCGGCAAGACCGTGACCTACCTGCTGGCCACCCGCGGCGAGGCGGGGATCGACACCCTGCCGCCCGAGCAGGCGGCCCCGCTGCGCGAGCAGGAGGAACGGGACGGGGCTGCCCAGGTCGGCGTCGACGTCGTGGAGTTCCTCGACGGGTTCACCGACGGGGTCGTCGAGTACGGCCTCCCGCTGCGGCGCGCCATCGCCCGCGAGATGCGGATCCGCAGGCCCGACCTCGTCATCACGTCGACGTACGCCGACCGTTTCCCGGGCGGCTTCGCCAATCAGGCCGACCACCGGGCGGTGGGTCTCGCCGTCGTCGACGCCAAGGCTGACGCGGGCAACCGCTGGATCTTCCCCGACCTCGTCGACGAGGGACACGAGCCGTGGCAGGTCGCCCGGTTGCTCATCGTGGCCGACCCCGAGCCGACGCACTTCGTCGACGTCTCGGAGCACTTCGACGCGGCGGTGGCGTCGCTGTCGGCGCACGATGCCTACCTCGCGGCGCTCGGACCGGACTACCCGAAGCCGGCCGAGCTGCTCGGCATGATCCTCGGCGGCCCCTCGGAGGTCGTCGGGGTGCCGTATGCCGTGACGGGCCGTCTCGTCGGCGGCTGACCGGCGCGGCGGGTCAGAACACCTAGCCCAGCGCTCCGACAGCCGTCCGGATGGCCGTCAGGTCGTCGGCGGTGACGCCCTCCGGACGCATCACGGCATTCCAGGCGTCGACGTACTCCGTCGTGTACTTGTGGCCGTGACCGGCAGGGACCCCCGTCGAGAACGGGAGGTCGGCCGTCACCTGCCAGAAGGTGACGAACGGCATCCAGAACATCCCCTGCAGCACGTCCTTGCCGGCCGCCTCACCGATCCAGTCGGGCTCGTTGAACACGAGGTGGGGGCTCCACCACACGATGGGGTCGGACGGGTGCATGAGGTAGAGGACGCGGGTGCCGTCCCACGGCTGGCCCTCGGGCGGGATCGAGGCGGCTGGATCGGTCGCGAACCGCACCGTGCGACCGTTCTTGTAGACCGGCTGGATCTCGGGGCTGCCCGGGTCGCGGTGGTCGCTGAACTCACGGAACAGCGTGTTGAAGTTCGGCGGCCCGGCGAAGACCGTGCCGGCGGTCCGGTTGCGCAGGTCGTACTCGCCGCTGAAGGCGGTCTCACCGCCGAACGTCCCGAGGCTCTCGCCCGACACGTACAGCTTCGGCCGGGAGTCCTGCGGCAGCCGGGACCAGCGGTCGTAGACGGCGTCGAAGAGTGCCCGTCCCGCCTCGCGGGCCTTGGACTGGTCGACGAGGAAGGAGAGCCAGGACGGCAGGTACGAGTACTGCATCCCCACCGTGGCTGCGTCGCCGCCGGTCAGGTACTCGAACGGGGCGACCAGGGCCGGGTCGACCCAGCCGCTGCCCGTCGTCGTCACGACGAGGAGGTTCGTCCGCTCGAACCCTCCGGCCCGCTCGAGGTCGTCGACGGCCAGGGCCGCCCGTTGCTCCGTGTCGTCGGCCGAGTCCAGGCCGGCGTACGCGCGGATGGGCTCCTGCGCGGGCTGGTGCACGACCTTCTCGATGTCGCTCGCGGTAGGCCCCGTCGCGGCGAACGTCCGTCCTTCCCGTCCGAGCGACTCCCACGGGATCTTCGAGCCGGGCCCGCCCGAGCGGAGCCCCGTCGTCGGCTTGACGACGCCCTCCTGCGTGATCGTGTTGCTCACCGAGAAGGCCTCGTCCATCGCGCCGACGAGCCCGTCGATGAGGACGCCGCTGACGACGAGGTAGGTCATCGTCGTGACGAGGACCCAGCCCGTCGCCCCCGCGGCCCGCCGTCCGAATCTCCGGCTCAGCAGGTCCGCGACCCAGTGGTAGACGCGTCGGATGCCGCGGCCGATGAGGAGGAACAGCGCGAAGAAGAACACCGCGACGAAGGGAGAGAGGACGACGAGGGCGATGTTGTAGTCGGTCACCCCCATGAGGCTCCGGATCTCGTGCTGCCAGTACTGGCCGAGACCGAAGAAGACGACGAGCAGCACGCCGCCGGCGATGAACAGGACGCGCCAGGACGAGGGCTTGGGCTCTCGAGGCTCCCGATCCGCGAAGGCGCGCCACAGCCATGCGCCCAGGACTCCGAGCCCGTAGCCGATGGATGCGGTGATCCCACAGACCAGACCCTGGATGAAGCCGCCACGCGGGAGCAGGGAGGGGGTGAACGACAGGGCCGCGAAAAGGACCGCGCCCCAGCACCCCGGGACGGTGAAGTGGAGCAACCCCCGGAGGCGTCCGGGGCGCCGCTCCAGCCCGTCCGCCTCGTCGACCGACCCGTGGTCGCCGGCGGTCAGCGCATCGTTGCCAGCCACGTCAGTTGCCATCTCAGCTCGTTCCGGTCAGCGGGACGGGGTGCACTCACGTGGAACGCTCCCACACGTGGCGGTCGCGAGCACGCGAAACGCCGTACGCGCGACCGGACCCGAGCCCCCGGGATCAGCGCCGGACGTCGGGTTGCGACTCCTCGCGGAGTCGAGGCTCCGTGCGTCTCTCGGGGTGTATGCCGCGCTTGTCGCGGTAGAACGCACGCACCGTGTCCATGTCGGCGACCACGTCGGCCGTGGCCCTCATGGTGGGGCCGAATCCGGCGGTGCGAGAAGGTCCGTCGATGAAGGCGAGGGCGATGGGCAGACGGGTCGACCGCCCGATCCGCCAGAAGCCGGACTTCCAGTAGCCGCCCTTCGAACGGGTGCCTTCCGCAGCCAGGATCAGCAGGAACGGCTCCCCGCTCCGGGCCTCCCGCACGAGTCCCCGCACGACCTCGCCGGGGTTGTCGCGGTCGATCGGGATGCCACCGAGCCGCAGCAGGAGCCACCCGAGCGGGCCACGGAAGAGCTCCTTCTTGATGAGGACCCGTGGTGTGACGCCGCCCCGCCACATGACGAGGAGCATCATCACGAAGTCCCAGTTGGACGTGTGCGGTGCACCGACGACGATGCCGGTGCGAGGCACGTCGCCCACCGCGGTCCACCCGATGAGGCGCAGCACGAGGCCGGCCAGTCGACTCCTCATGGCGTTTCCTCTCGGGCTGTGGCGGTGGTCCGCCTCCACCAACCTACGCGAGGCGCCGTGCGTCAGATGTCCAGGACCGAGCGGTAGACCTCCAGCGTGCGGTCGCCGATGGAGGCCCACGAGAACGAGTCGACCGCCCGCTGCCGGCCGGCGCGACCGAACGCGTGGGCCCGGTCGACGTCGGAGACGGCGTCGGTGAGCGCGGCGGCGAGGTCGGCGACGAACCGGTCGGCGTCGACCGGCGTCCCGGTGCCGTCCTGGACCTGCTCGATCGGCACGAGCCACCCGGTCTCGCCGTCGACGACGACCTCGGGGATGCCGCCGGTGGCGGTGGCGACGACGGCGAGCTCGCACGCCATCGCCTCGAGGTTGACGATGCCGAGCGGCTCGTAGACGGACGGACAGGCGAAGACGGTGCCGTGGGTCAGCAGGGCGACGACCTCGTTGCGCGGCAGCATGTCGGGGATCCAGACGACCCCCTCACGCTGCGACCGCAGCTCGTTCATGAGTCCCTCGACCTCGGCGAGGATCTCCGGCGTGTCGGGGGCACCCGCGCAGAGGACGATCTGGACGTCGGGGGGCAGCAGCGCGCAGGCCCTGAGCAGGTAGGGCAGGCCCTTCTGGCGGGTGATGCGGCCGACGAAGACGACCGACCGCTGGTCGGGGTCGACGCCGTGGCGCCGGACGATCTCGGTGGCCTCCGGGGAACGGTCGGCCGACCACAGCTGCGAGTCGATCCCGTTGTGCACCACGTGAACCCGCGCTGGATCGAGCGAGGGGTAGCTCTTGAGGATGTCCTCGCGCATGCCCGCGCTGACCGCGACGACGGCGGCAGCCGACTCGTACGCGGTGCGCTCGGCCCACGAGGACACGCGGTAGCCGCCGCCCAGCTGCTCCGCCTTCCACGGGCGCATCGGCTCGAGCGAGTGCGCGGTCACGACGTGTGGCATGCCCCCGAGGAGCGACGCGAGGTGGCCGGCCATGTTGGCGTACCAGGTGTGCGAGTGGACGAGGTCGGCTCCAACGCAGTCGCCGGCCATGCTGACGTCGACGCCGAGGGTCTGCATCGCGGCGTTACCGGTCGCGAGCTCGGGGAGATCGGCGTACGCCGTCGTCCCGTCCTCGTCACGCGCGGCGCCGAAGCAGCGCACCCGGACGTCGATGTCGCCGCGGTCGCGGAGCGCCCGGACGAGCTCTGCCACGTGAACACCCGCGCCTCCGTAGATGGCCGGCGGGTACTCCTTGCTGAGGATGTCGACGCGCACGTTCCGACCCTAGTGCTGCAGTCATCCCGCGGAGCGGAAAGCTCGGCCGATCTTGCGTGCTGAACCTGTCGGCGACCGGACGCCTGCCCTAGGGTGGCGCTCATGGCCCGACGAAGCCCAGCTGCTGGTCCGAAAGTCCTCGCGATCGTGCTCGCTGGCGGTGAGGGCAAGCGGTTGATGCCGTTGACCGCCGACCGGGCCAAACCCGCCGTGCCGTTCGCCGGCATCTACCGCCTCATCGACCTGGCCCTGTCCAACGTCGTCAACTCCGGCTACCTCCAGGTCGTCGTGCTGACGCAGTACAAGTCGCACAGCCTCGACGCTCACGTGACGAAGACGTGGCGCATGTCGACGCTCCTCGGCAACTACGTCACGACCGTCCCGGCGCAGCAGCGCGTCGACAAGAACTGGTACCTCGGCAGCGCCGACGCGATCTACCAGAGCCTCAACCTCATGCACGACGAGCGGCCCGACATCGTCGTCGTCGTCGGCGCCGACCACGTCTACCGCATGGACTTCAGCGCGATGGTCGAGCAGCACATCGAGACGGGTGCGGCCTGCACCGTCGCGGCCATCCGCCAGCCGATCTCTCTCGCCGACCAGTTCGGCGTCATCGAGGTCGACGACGCCGACCCGTCCAAGATCGCCGCCTTCCTCGAGAAGCCGAACGACCCCAAGGGCCTGCCGGACAACCCCGACGAGGTCCTTGCCTCGATGGGCAACTACGTCTTCACCGCCGCAGCCCTCGAGGCGGCTGTCATCGCCGACCACGACAACGAGGCGAGCAGCAACGACATGGGCGGCGACATCGTGCCCTACTTCGTCGGCCGCGGAGAGGCCGGCGTCTACGACTTCAAGGACAACGAGGTGCCCGGCGCCACCGACCGCGACCGCGGCTACTGGCGCGACGTGGGGACCATCGAGTCCTACTACGACGCGCACATGGACCTCATCTCGATCCACCCGGTCTTCAACCTCTACAACTACGACTGGCCGATCTACACGAGCCACAGCCCCTACCCGCCGGCGAAGTTCGTCCACGGCAGCGGYGACCGCATCGGCGAGGCCCTCAACTCGGCGGTCTCTCCGGGCGTCGTCGTGTCGGGTGCGCACATCTACGCCTCGGTGCTCTCTCCCCTCGTCAAGGTGCACTCCTACGCGAGCATCCAGGGGTCGGTCCTGCTCGACGGCGTCGAGGTGCACCGGCACGCCCAGATCCGCCGGGCCATCATCGACAAGAACGTCGTCATCCCGGAGGGCTGCCAGATCGGCATCGACCACGAGCACGACCGGGCGCGCGGCCTCCACGTCACCGAGACCGGCATCGTCGTCGTGGGCAAGGGCCAGATCGTCACCCGATGAGCACCCCGATGAGCCCCGCCCGATGACATCTGCGAGGGTCTTCCCATGACGTCCACCGCCACGAATCCCCCGGTCAGCGCGACGGACTCGCGGTCGGCGCGGGTCGGGATCCAGATCCCGCCGCAGCACGCGACGTGGGCCCAGATCCGACGCACGGCGTCGACGCTCGAGGAGATGGGTGTCGACGTCCTGCTCAACTGGGACCATTTCTTCCCGCTCAGCGGCGACCGCGGCGGCCAGCACTTCGAGTGCTGGACGATGCTCGGCGCGTGGGCCGAGTCGACCGAGTCCGTCGAGATCGGCGCCCTCGTGACGTGCAACAGCTACCGCAACCCGAGCCTGCTCGCCGACATGGCGCGCACCGTCGACCACGTGAGCGAGGGACGCCTCATCCTCGGGATCGGCTCGGGGTGGGCGCAGCTCGACTACGACGAGTACGGCTACGAGTTCGGCACCGCGGGCGGGCGTCTCGACGACCTGGCGCGCGACCTGCCGGTCATCCGCGACCGGTGGAGCCGGCTCAACCCCGCCCCGACGCGCGACATCCCCATCCTCATCGGCGGCGGCGGCGAGAAGAAGACGCTCCGGATCGTCGCCGAGCACGCGGACATCTGGCACGGCTTCGGCGGCCCCGAGGAGATCGCGCACAAGCACCGCGTCCTCGACGAGTGGTGCGCCCGCCGAGGCCGGGACCCCCTCGAGATCGAGCGGTCGGCCGGTGTCGCCTTCGTGCCGGGCCGCAACCCCGACCAGTCGGGCGACTACGCGAGCAACGCCCAGCAGCTCCACGACGTCGGGACCCGGCTGTTCACGGCGAGCGTCGCCGCGGCCGACCCCGACCTCGCCCGCGTGCGCGACCTGCTCCAGTGGCGCGACGAGGTCAACGGGGTCAGCGCGTCGTGACGTGCTGACCGCGACCTTCTGGGGACTCGTCGGTGGCGCCGCCCTGCTCGTCGGCGCGCTCCTCGGGCTCTACGCCAGAGCCTCGTACCGCGTCATCGGCCTCGTCATGGCCTTCGGCGCCGGCGTGCTCATCAGCGCGGTCGCCTTCGAGCTGACCGAGGAGGCGTTCCACTCCGCCGGCGCGGCGCCCGTCGTCGTCGGGCTCGTCAGCGGCTCGGTCGTGTTCTTCGTCGGCGACTGGTTCATCGACCGTCGAGGTGGCCACCGGCGCAAGAGCCCGACCGGAGGCCCGCAGCAGGGTGCGGGCGCGATGGCGCTCGTCCTCGGGGCCCTGCTCGACGGCATACCCGAGTCGGCGGCGATCGGCGTCAGCGTCCTCGGCGGCGGTGAGGTCGGGATCGCGATGGTCGCGGCGGTGTTCCTCTCCAACGTGCCCGAGTCGATGTCGGCGAGTGCCGGCCTCAAGCGGGCCGGGCGCTCCGCGCGCCAGATCCTGCTGCTGTGGCTCGTCGTCATGCTCGTCTCCGGCCTGGCCGCCGGTCTCGGCTACGTCCTGCTCGAAGGCGCCTCCCCCGCCGTGGTGGCCGGGATCCAGACCTTCGCGGCCGGCGCCATCATCACGATGCTCGCCGACACGATGATGCCGGAGGCCACCGAG
Source organism: Terrabacter sp. RAF57 (assembly GCF_052113925.1). Taxonomy (NCBI): domain Bacteria; kingdom Bacillati; phylum Actinomycetota; class Actinomycetes; order Micrococcales; family Intrasporangiaceae; genus Terrabacter; species Terrabacter sp. RAF57. The sequence continues at coordinate 231,414 of NZ_JBFRDT010000003.1, forward strand.
CACGCCGGCCGCCTGGTGGGTCTCGTGACGATGCTCGGCTTCGCGCTCGCGTTCCTGCTCAGCGCCCTCGGCTGACTCCCGCACGACCCCGGCGGGGGGCATACACCCTCCGGCATGACGGACGTCACCGGCCGCATGCCGGAAGGTGACGCGGGAGCGCGCGCGCGCTCACTACCCTGACGCGGGTGACCGAAGTGAACAGCACGGACGGAACGGACATCCAGACCCTGAGCGTCACCGTGACGGGCGACGACCGACCAGGTGTGACGGGGACGCTCCTCGGGGCGCTGTCGGGAGTCGACGCGGAGGTCCTCGACATCCAGCAGGTCGTCGTGCACGGTCACCTCACCCTGACCGTCCTGCTGAGACCCGGCGCCCACGTCGACCAGCTGCGCGACGCCGCCGCCGTCGCCGCCCACCGCCTCGGCCTCGCCCTCACGGTCGTCGAGGGCACCGGCGTCAACGCGCGCTCGCGGCAGGGACGGGCGGCCGTCGTCGTCCTCGGCGCCCCGCTCAGCGCCGACGCCGTCTCGCTCGTCACGACCCGGATCGCCGACCACGGCGCCAACATCGACCGCATCCGCCGGCTCTCGCGCTACCCCATCACGACGGTCGAGTTCGACATCTCCGGCGCCGACCTGCCGTCCCTGCGCACCGAGCTCGCCCTCGTGGCGACGTCGGAAGGCATCGACATCGCCGTCGCACCCGGCGGGCTCGCCCGGCGCGGTCGGCGACTCGTCGTCCTCGACGTCGACTCGACGCTCATCCAGCAGGAGGTCATCGAGCTGCTCGCCGCCCGGAGCGGCCGAGAGGAGGAGGTGGCCGAGGTGACGGCGCGCGCGATGGCGGGCGAGCTCGACTTCGAGGAGTCCCTGCGCGCCCGGGTGGCGACCCTCGCGGGTCTGCCCGAGTCGGTCCTCGACGAGGTGCGCGAGTCGGTCCAGCTGACCCCCGGCGCCCGGACGCTCGTGCGCACACTCAAGCGGCTCGGCTTCACCGTGGGTCTCGTCAGCGGCGGGTTCATCGAGATCGTCGGCGAGCTCGCGGACGACCTCGGCATCGACCACGCCCGTGCCAACCGGCTCGAGATCGAGGACGGCCGCCTCACCGGACGTGTCGTCGGCGAGGTCGTCGACCGGGCGGGCAAGGCGCGGGCCCTGCGCGAGTTCGCCGAGCAGGAAGGCCTTCCGCTGAGCCGTACCGTGGCCATCGGCGACGGTGCCAACGACCTCGACATGCTCGACGTCGCCGGCCTCGGCGTCGCCTTCAACGCCAAGCCGATCGTCCAGGAGCAGGCCCAGACCGCGGTCAACGTGCCCTACCTCGACTCGGTGCTCTACCTGCTCGGCATCACCCGCGAGGAGATCGAGGAGGCCGATCTCGACGACGGCACGCCGACCCAGGCTCCGCCGGTCCCGCACGCCGGTCACTAGGCTGGCGCGATGCAGTCCGTGGCCCCTTCGTCCGTAACCCCGAACGCGAACGGCGTCCGCCGGACGCTGCTCATCATCGGCGGTGCCGAGGACCGGATCGGGCGGTCGGTCGTGCTCAAGCGCTTCGTGAAGCTCGCGGGCGGCCGGCGGTCGCACATCGTCCTCATCCCCACGGCGTCGTCGTACGCCGACGAGGTCTCCGAGGCCTACCGCGACGTCTTCACCCGGCTGCGGGGCGGCGACTACTCCGTCGTCCACCCCGCGACCCGCCGCGACGCCAACGACCCGGCGATGGTCGAGGCGCTCGACACCGCGACGGGCGTGTTCATCACCGGTGGCAGCCAGGTCAAGCTGGCGCAGAACATCGTCGGCACGCCTGTGGGCGACGCCGTCGTGCGCGCCTACGATCGCGGCGCCGTCGTCGCCGGCACGTCGGCCGGCGCCTCGATCATGAGCCGCTACATGATCTCGCTCGGCGAGGAGGGGCTGACGCCCAAGCAGCGGGCGAGCCAGATCTCGGCCGGCCTCGGGCTCGTCGAGGACGTCATCATCGACCAGCACTTCGACCAGCGCGGCCGCTACGGCCGGCTCATGTCGATGGTCGCCGCCTCGCCGAACCTGCTCGGCATGGGGATCGACGAGAACACCGCGGCCGAGATCCGTGGCGGCACGGTCATGTCGGTCATCGGGGCCGGCTCGATCTTCGTCGTCAACGCCCGCAACGCCATCACCGACGCCCCCGACGCGCGTCGCGGTGCGCCCCTGCTCGTTTCGGGTGCGGTCGTGCACTCGCTGCCCACGGGCAGTACGTTCGACCTGGACCACGTCGAGCTGACCGCGTTCGTCGAGCGTCATCCCGACATCGAGGGTGCGGTCGTCCCGGCCAAGGTCCGCGCGGCGCGCTCGTCGACGGGTAGCGCCGCTCACTGAGTCCCGTTCGTCCAGCCGCACCGCACGCACCGCACCAACGGTCGACGGGTATGCCGCACGGCACGTCCCGCACGACCCCGTAGGAGGAGATCCATGGCCGTCGAGGTACCCACCCCCACAGGCCCGGCCCGACCGGACCTGAAGATCCTCGAGACCCGGATCTACCGCGGCCCCAACGTCTGGTCCTACCAGCAGGCCGTCCACCTCGTCGTCGACCTCGGCAGCCTCGAGGAGTACCCCACGGTCTCGCTGCCCGGCTTCACCGACCAGCTCGTCGAGCTCGTCCCCGGGCTCGAGCGCCACACCTGCTCGCTCGGCCGACGCGGCGGGTTCATCGAGCGGCTGCGCGAGGGCACGTGGCTCGGCCACGTCGCCGAGCACGTCGCGCTTCAGCTGCAGACCCTCGCAGGCCACGACTCCCGCCGGGGCAAGACCCGTGCGGTCAAGGGCAAGCCGGGCCAGTACAACGTCGTCTACAGCTACACCGACGAGACCGTCGGGGTCGCCGCAGGCAAGCTCGCGGTGCGCCTCATCAACCACCTCGTCCAGCCCGAGGACGGCTTCGACTTCGAGACGGAGTTCAACGCCTTCCTGCGCCAGGCCGAGCGGGTCGCCTTCGGTCCCTCGACGGCCGCCATCCTCGAGGAGGCGGCCTCGCGCGACATCCCGTACATCCGCCTCAACTCCGCCTCGCTCGTCCAGCTCGGCCAGGGCGTGCACGCCCAGCGCATCCGGGCCACGATGACCTCCAAGACGGGCGCGCTCGCCGTCGACATCGCGAGCGACAAGGACCTCACGACCAAGCTCCTCGGGTCCGCCGGCCTGCCCGTGCCCAAGCAGGAGGCCGTTCGCACCCTGCGGGGAGCCGTCGAGGCAGCGCGCCGCATCGGCTTCCCGGTCGTCGTCAAGCCGCTCGACGGCAACCACGGCCGCGGCGTGTGCCTCAACCTGATGAGCGACGAGGACGTCGAGAAGGCGTACGACATCGCCAAGGCCGAGTCGCGTCGCGGCACGATCATCGTGGAGTCCTTCGTCACCGGTCGCGACTACCGCTGCCTCATCGTCGGCGGACGGATGCAGGCGATCGCCGAGCGCGTCCCCGCGCACGTCATCGGCGACGGCACCCACACGGTCGCCGAGCTCGTCGAGATCACCAACGCCGACCCGCGTCGTGGCGTCGGGCACGAGAAGGTGCTGACGAAGATCAAGGTCGACGCCAACGCGCTCGAGATCCTCGCGGGACAGGGCCACACGACCGAGTCGGTGCCGGACGAGGGCGAGATGGTCAAGCTGGCCCTGACCGGCAACATGTCGACCGGTGGCATCTCGATCGACCGCACCTTCGACGCCCACCCGGACAACGTCGAGATCGCCGAGGAGGCGGCCCGCATGGTCGGGCTCGACGTCGCCGGCATCGACTTCATCTGCCCGGACATCACCTATCCCGTGCGTGAGACGGGTGGCGCGATCTGCGAGGTCAACGCGGCTCCCGGCTTCCGCATGCACACGCACCCCACCGTCGGCGAGCCGCAGTTCATCGCCAAGCCGGTCGTCGACCTGCTCTTCCCACCGGGCGCGCAGTCACGCGTGCCGATCGTCGCCGTCACCGGCACGAACGGCAAGACGACGACGTCGCGCATGATCGCCCACATCTTCAAGGGTCTCGGACGCAAGGTCGGGATGACCTCGACCGACGGCGTCGTCATCGACGAGCGGCTCGTCATCAAGGCCGATGCCTCGGGTCCGCGCTCGGCCCGGATGGTGCTCCAGAATCCCCGCGTCGACTTCGCCGTCATGGAGGTCGCCCGGGGTGGCATCCTCCGCGAGGGCCTCGGCTACGACCGCAACGACATCGCGGTCGTCACCAACGTCGCCCCGGACCACTTGGGACTCAAGGGGATCGACACCCTGCGCCAGCTCGCCGACGTCAAGGCCGTCATCGTGGAGGCCGTGCCGCGCGACGGCTTCGCGGTGCTCAACGCCGACGACCCGAACGTGCGCAACATGCGCCGACGCTGCTCGGGCGGCATCGTCTGGTTCTCGATGGCCGAGCCCGGCAGCGAGACGCGTGAGTTCGTCGACGACTACTGCCGCCGCGGCGGCCGTGCCGTCGTGCTCGAGCCGAGCGAGCGGGGCGAGATGATCGTCATCAAGCACGGCCGGCGCAGCATGCAGCTCGCCTGGACCCACCTGCTCCCGTCGACGTTCGGTGGCGCGGCACGCTTCAACGTCGCCAACTCGCTCGCCGCCGCGGGCGCCGCCTTCGCCGCAGGAGCCCCGCTCCACGACATCCGACAGGGCCTGCGGACCTTCGCGACGACGTACTACCTCTCCCCCGGTCGCCTCAACCTCGTCCAGGTCAACAACGCCGACGTGTTCGTCGACTACTGCCACAACGCGGCCGGCATGAAGGAGCTCGGCGCCTTCGTCGACCGCTACGCCGACCAGAAGCAGCGCCAGGCCGACCTCGGCAAGACCTCGCGCATCGGCATGATCGGCGCCGCGGGCGACCGACGCGACGACGACATGCGCGAGCTCGGAGCGGTTGCGGCCCAGCACTTCGACGTCATCGTCATCCGCGAGGACGAGCGCCTGCGCGGCCGCAAGCCCGGCGAGACGGCCGAGCTCGTGGCCGAGGGCGCCCGTGCCGCGATGAAGGAGGGCGCCCGCTGCCGTCAGGTCGAGATCGTCCTCGACGAGCTCGACGCCACTCGGCACGTGCTCGCCCGCACCAACCCGGGCGACCTCGTCGTCATGTGCGTCGACCAGCACGCGCTCGTCGTCGCCGAGCTCGAGGAGCGCACCAAGCACGCCCAGGCGGGTGCCCGCATCGGCACGGCCGCGTCGGCCACGAGCGACCCCGACCTCGACCCGAGCACTCTCACCGAGACCGCCGAGGCCGAGGGCGACGAGGCCGAGGAGGAGGCGCTCGGCGCCGTCCCGTCGGAGTCGCAGCCCGACCAGGCCGACGACACCGCCATCTGACGCGGGTCGAGGCCCGCACGCGATACGGCTGGGAAGTGAGCCACGGCGCACTTCCCGGCCGCGTGGGCGTTCGAGGAGCGACACGAGTGCGCCATGGCGCGGTTGCCGACCTGGCCCAGGGCCGGAACCGGGCACAACTGCGCCGTGGCGCGGTTGCCGATGGTGCCCGGGCGCATATCCGGCAGAAGTTCGCCCTGGCGCGTCTGCAGCCGTGCTCCTGACTAGTCGGTGACGGGGGCCAGCTCGTCCGCGTACGCCCGCAGGGCCCGGCGGTAGGCCTGGGTGTCGACGTCGGTCGTCGCCTCGAGTGTCGCGCGGATGAGGTCGGCGAGGGCCTGCCGCTCCTGGCCGAGATCGGCCTGCACGAGCGCTTTGAGCATGAGCGCCGCCGTGTTGTGCGGTCGTGCCTCGAGGACGTCGGCAACGAGGCCCTGCGCCTCGGCGGTCCGGCCCACGACGCGCAGGCTGGAGGCGAGCTGGAGCTGCGCCCGGTGCCGGTGCGGCTCGCGCAGGCCACCGGCCAGCGCCTCCTCGTAGAGACCGATGGCGCCCTGCTCGTCGCCCATCGCGTCCTTGACGCCGGCGAGCTCGAAGACGAGGCGCGGGTCGCCCGGGTGGCCGTCGACGAGCTCCTGGGCGGCCGCGAGCCGCCCCGACTCGCCGTCGCCCTCCCACAGGGCCGCGATCTCCGCCTCGAGCTCGTGCTCGCCCCGCGCGGCGACGACCTTGCGGCGGATCGCGCGGGCGTCGTCGACCTTGCCGCCGTGCTCGCGGATCCAGCCGTTGACCTCGGTGCGCTCGGCGTGGCACATGAGCGCGATGACGTCGCCGTCGAGCGCGTGCGGCACGAGCGCCTCGAAGGACTCGAGCTCGGTGTCGTAGCCGGGCACGTCCAGGACGCCGACCTTGGCCAGGCCGTCGCGGAAGAGACCGAGCAGATCCTCGGGCTCGCGCCCGCGCAGGTAGTGGAGCGCGACCTTGAGGACGACCTCCTCGGCGCCGCGGCCGGCGATCTCGCCCATCGCGACGATCGCCTCGTCGGCGCGGTCGCCCGCGCAGCCGAGGCCGAGGCGCACGGCTCCGCCCGGCGCGGCGAGCCCACGGGCGACGTCGAGCAGGGCCTCGAGGCCGGCCTCGTTGTGGGCCATGTCCATGATGACCGTCGCCTTGCCGCCGCTCGGCAGCGGCAGCGAGTACGTGTTGAGCCGGCCCCAGTTGTGCTCGGGGTCCGGCGCGAAGGTCCGCAGGCCCTCGACGACCGCCGAGCGCGGGACACCGAGCCCCAGCGCGGCCGCGGCACCGGCCAGCGCGTTGGCGATGTTGTTGCGGGACAGTCCGCTCAGCGTCATGGGGACGTCGACGATCTTGACGAGGCGGTCCGGGTCACCGTTGGGCGACAGGACGACGATCTCGCCGTCGAGGACGGTGATGCCGCGGCCACCGGAGTTGATCGACTCCCAGAGGGCGGGCGACGCGGGGTCCAGGCTGAAGGCCCACGGCTTGGCCTTGATGCCGAAGCGCATGGCCCACACGCGGGGGTCGTCGCCGTTGAGCACGACCCAGCCCTGTGGCTTCGTGACGGTCGTGACGATGGCCTTGACCTCGGCCAGCTGGTCGAGGGTGTCGATGCCCTGCAGGCCGAGGTGGTCGGCGCTGACGTTGGTGACGACGCTGACGTCGTTGGCGGTGACCCCCATGCCCTTGAGGAGCATGCCGCCACGGGCGGTCTCGAGGATCCCGATCTCGAGGCCGGGCGTCTCGAGCACCCCCCGCGCACCCGCCGGGCCGGAGAAGTCGCCCTCCTCCTTCGTCTCGCCCATGACGACGACGCCGTCRGTCGAGCTCCAGGCGGTCTTGAGACCGGCGCTCATGCACATGTGCGCCATGAGGCGGGTCGTCGTCGTCTTGCCGTTGGTGCCGGTGACGGACGCGACCGGCACCGTCGGCGTCAGCACGCTGGGGCCCGGACCGTCGGGCGCGGCCAGGATGACGGCCGCGGCCGCCTCGATGACCTCGTCGGCGCTCCGGGAGCGGTCGAGCAGGCCAGCCATGACGGCACCGAACTGCTCCCCCGCGACGCGGCCGCGGGTGCGATGCACCCACGGGAAGGCGAGCACGACGTCCTCGACGGTCTGACCCGCCCGCACGCGTACGCCCAGGCGTCCGGCGCCGATCTCGGTGCCGACGCGACGCGTCACGGTGCGGATCACCCGCATGACGAACCGCTGGCGCAGAGCCGTGCCCCGCTTGCCCGGGCGGGCCGAGCGCATGCCCAGTCGGCGGGCCAGGGCCTCGGCGTCGGTGCGCTTGAGCTCGAGGAAGCCGGGCACGTGCAGGATGACCTTGATCGCCGGGCGGGCGAAGTAGAGGTTGGGCCCGTCGAGCACCCTGACCTCGTCGACCCGCACCTGTTCGGCAGGCACCGACGCGGCCTCGGGGTCGGTCGTCGTCAGGGGGCTGGACTCGGTCCCGGCGTGAGGCATGGGCAGGACTCTAGCGAGAGGATCAGTGGACCTGCGCCCTCACTGCCCCATCGCGTGGACGCCGCCGTCGACGTGGACGATCTCACCGGTCGTGGCAGGGAACCAGTCGGAGAGCAGCGCCGCACAGGCCCTCGCCGCGGGCTCCGGGTCGTTGACGTCCCAGCCGAGCGGTGCGCGGTCGTCCCAGACCTTCTCGAACTGCTCGAAGCCCGGGATGGACTTGGCCGCCGTCGTGCGGATCGGCCCGGCAGCGACGAGGTTGCAGCGCACGGCCTTGGGGCCGAGGTCGCGGGCGAGGTAGCGGTTCGTCGACTCGAAGGCGGCCTTGGCGACGCCCATCCAGTCGTAGACCGGCCATGCGAACTTCGCGTCGAAGGTGAGCCCGACGACGCTGCCGCCCTCGGACATGAGCGGCAGGGTCGCGACCGCGAGCGACTTGAGGCTGTACGCCGAGATCTGGAGGGCCGTCGAGACGTCCTCCCACGTGCCCTCGAGGAAGTTGAAGGCGCCCTGCGGCGCGAAGCCGATCGAGTGCAGCACTCCGTCGAGGCCGTCCACGTGCTCGCGCAAGCGGTCGGCGAGGGTGTCCAGGTGCTCCTGGTCGGCGACGTCGAGCTCGATGACGACGGGCGTCTCGGGCAGCCGCTTGGCGATGGTCTGGGTGATCTTCATCGTCCGGCCGAACGAGGTGAGGATGACCGTCGCACCCTCCTGCTGGGCGATCTTCGCGACGTGGAACGCGATCGAGCTGTCCATGAGGACACCGGTGATGAGGAGCTTCTTGCCTTCGAGGATTCCCATGCCTGCGACTTTCTCGTGTGGGTGGGCACGCTTGCTGCACAACGCTCGTGACGGCATACCAACGTATGCCGTGGGGTGGGCTCAGTGCCCCATGCCGAGGCCGCCGTCGACGGGGATCACCGCGCCGGTGATGTAGCCGGCGTCGTCGCTCGCGACGAAGCGCACGACCGACGCGACCTCCTCCGGGGTGGCGAAGCGACCGGCCGGGATGTTGGCGAGGTAGGCCTTCTTCTGCTCGTCGGGCAGGACGGCCGTCATCTCGGTGTCGATGAAGCCGGGCGCGACGACGTTGGCGGTGATGCCGCGGCCACCGAGCTCGCGCGAGATCGAGCGGGCGAGCCCGACGAGGCCGGCCTTGGACGCGGCGTAGTTCGTCTGGCCGGGCGACCCGTAGAGGCCGACGACGCTGCTGATGAGGACGATGCGGCCTCGGCGCTTGCGGATCATGCCGGTGGCCGCGCGACGCGCGCACCGGAAGGCGCCCGCGAGGTTCGTGTCGATGACGGAGTCGAACTCGTCGTCGCTCATCCGCATGAGCAGGGTGTCGCGGGTGATGCCGGCGTTCGCGACGAGGACCTCGACGGGGCCACCGAAGATCTCCTCGGCGGCGGTGAAGGCCGCGTCGACGGAGGCCGAGTCGGTGACCTCGCAGATGACGCCCTGCAGGCCCTCGGGCGGCTCACCGGAGCGGTGGGTGATGACGACGTTGTCGCCCGCGTCGGCGAAAGCCCTGGCGATCGCCAGGCCGATGCCGCGGTTGCCTCCGGTCACGAGCACGTTGCGCGCCTCGGTCGTTGACACTGTGCGTTCCTCCGTCCGTCCGGACTCTGCCGGGTCGCTGCCTTGCCCCGAAACCTAACGGACTACCGAACGGTAGACAGCACGGTGCCGCGGGCGTGGGACGGGCTTATGGTTGAAGGGTGCCAAGAGCCAAGAACGAACCGGTCGTCTACTCCGTCACCTCGGCGTCGACCTCCACGACGGACGACCAGGACCAGCGCGTCCGCCGCTACCTCACGATGATGGGCATCCGCATCGTGTGCTTCGGCCTGGTCTTCGTCACCTCGGGCTGGCTGCGCTGGACCGCCATCCTGGCCGCGGTCTTCATCCCCTACGTCGCCGTCGTGCTCGCGAATGCCGTGAGCCCGCGCCAGCCGGGCAGCATCCAGTCGGTCGTGCCCCGCGACGACACGCAGCGCCTCGAGCAGTGAGCGGTCCGCTCTCCCTGTCGCCCACGGGCGACGCTGACGTCGAGCACGTCTGCAGCGCCAAGGGCTGCCGTGCGACGGGCGTTCACGCGGTCATCTGGAACAACCCGAAGCTGCACGCCGCGAACCGACGCAAGGTGTGGCTGGCCTGCGACGACCACGAGAAGTCGCTCGCTGACTTCGTGGCGCTGCGGGGCTTCCTCATCGAGGTCGTCCCCGTCGAGGCCCTCACCGACGCCGACGGCTGAGTGCCGCGTCCTCCCCGGAGCGGGTCAGTGCGGGGGGGTCCAGGCTGCCCTGCAGGACCAAGCGTCCCGCCGGTCCCGGTCTCCGAGGCGTTCCAAGCCTCCGTCGCGGGCGTCGCCGTCCACCACGCGGGCGCGCGTCGAGGCAGGGCAACACACGAACCGTCTATCCGGCCTCCGTGATCCCCCGATGGTAAGTTGCGCCGAAACGCTGCCCGACCGAGGAGCTCGCACATGTCGGATCGACTGCTGGACGTCTTCTCCAAGGGGCTGAACCTCCCCGTGTCTCAGCTCAGCGACGAGACGAGTCCGTCCAACACGCCCACGTGGGACTCTCTCGCCGCGATGGAGATGGTCGTCCTTCTCGAGGACGCCTTTGACGTCCGGCTCAAGACCTCCGAGATCATGAAGATGCGCTCCATCGGCCTCGCGCGGAACGTCTTGCGCAGCAAGGGCGTCGAGGACATCTGAGTCACCGGCGACGGGCGAGCCCACCATGATCGGCATCATCGCGAGCTTCACCCCGCACCTGCTGGTCGCGCCGCTGCTCGCCGCCGCACCAGCAGGGTCCGAGGTGTGCCTGGCCGACTTCAACCAGGTGCACCAGTCGCTCCTCGACGTCGAGTCCAGCTTCGAGCAGCCGCCCGACCAGCTCGTCGTGTGCTGGCGCATCGAGGACGTCTTCGGACCGGCGCTCGTCGACTGGGTCGTGCGCGAGTCCGACCCCGTGGGGCTGCGTGAGGACGTCCGCCAGCTGGGACTGCTCGTCGGGCAGGCGGCCGCCACACACGGCATACCGGTCGTGGCGTGCACACCGCCGACGCCGACGTTCGTGTGGCTGGACCCGCTGGACGCCCGGAGCAGCGTGCGGCTCGCCGTCCTGCACGGCCAGCTCGTCCAGGCGTTCGTGGAGGGCATCGGCCAGGCGCCTGTCACCCTCGTCGACCTCGCCGCCCTGCTTCAGCTGCACGGGACCGAGCGCGCCTACGACTCCCGCAACGACCTGATGTACCACCAGCCGCTCACGCGCCCGTTCGCGCAGGCGCTCGGCACTCTCCTCGGCGAGGCCCTGGGCTCGCTCGGTCGCCCGACCCCGAAGGTGCTGGCCGTCGACGCCGACAACACGCTGTGGCTGGGCATCGTCGGCGAGGACGGACCCGACGGCGTCGTCATCGGCGACAGCTTCCCGGGCAGCGGCTACCGCGCGTTCCAGCAAGGTCTGGTCTACCAGGCCGCCCACGGCGCGCTCATCGCCCTGGTCAGCAAGAACAACGCCGCGGACATCGAGGAGATCTTCGCCCGCCGTGGCGGCGACATGGTTCTCAGCTCGGAGCACCTCGCGGCACAGCGGGTTGACTGGAACAGCAAGGCCGACAACCTCAGCGCCATCGCCGACGAGCTAGGCCTCGGCGTCGACAGTTTCGTCTTCATCGACGACAACGACGTCGAGCTCGACGAGGTACGCCAGCGCTTGCCGCATGTCGACCTCGTCAAGGTCAGCGACGAGCCGGAGGAGGTGGCCGAGATCACCCGACGACTCACCGCTTTCCGCTTCGCACGCGTCTCCGGCGAGGACCGCGTTCGCACCCAGATGATGAAGGGCGAGAGCGATCGGCGTGCCGCGGCCGCGGGCGCGCCGTCGCACGCCGACTTCCTCGCCTCTCTCGGGATCAGCGTCCACGTCTTCGAGCCGGGGCCCGCGCACGTCGGTCGCGTCACCCAGCTCATCAACAAGACGAACCAGTTCAACCTCACGACCGTGCGCCGCGACGAAGCCGCGGTAGCCGCGCTCGTGACCTCGCAGGCCCACCGGGTGTATGCCGCCGAAGTGACCGACCGTTTCGGCGGCTACGGCCTCGTCGCCGTCGCCGTGGTTGATTGCGGCATCGACGTCTGGGAGATCGAGACGCTGCTCATGAGTTGTCGCGTCCTGCGTCGGGGCGTGGAGGACGCCATCCTCCAGTGCATCGGCGACGACGCGGTGACGGCGGGGGCGTCGAAGCTGCGCGGGTCCTACCGTCCGACCCCAAAGAACGGCCAGGTCGCCGCCTTCTACCCCGACCGCGGCTTCACGGCTACGGGCGAGGGCCTCTACGAGGTATCGCTGCCGTTGTCAGTGGCGCCCGAGCACGTTGTGGTGTTGCGAGATGCTTGACGGGGATCCCTTCGCCTACTTCTCGGACCTGCTGGTCCTCATGGTGGTGGCGGTCCCGCTCTACTTCCTGCTGCCGTGGGCATGGGCACGCCGTCTCCTGCTCGGCCTGGCGGGCGCCTACCTCCTCTACCTCATCGCGCCGCGGCTGCTCGCCTTCTACGTCCTCTTCTGGCTCGGCGTCTACGTCCTGCAGCTCGCCGCGACCCGATGGCGCGACCGCCCGTCGAGCTGGGTCCTCACGACCACGCTCGTCCTGCTGACCCTGGCCCCGCTCGTCGTGTGGAAGTTGCGCCCCGAATGGGCGGTGGTCGAGTTCAACGTCGGTATGAACGGGCTCGTCGACGGGCTCAGCCCATGGGTCGGAGCCGTCGATCGGGTCCGCGACCTCATCCTGCCCATCGGGCTCAGCTTCGCCACGTTCCGGGCCATCGACCAGATCGTCAAGGTGCGCCTCGAGATCGTGCCGCCACTGCGGCCGCTCCACCAGCTCGCGTACGGCTTCTTCCCCACCGTGCTCATCATCGGTCCCGTCATCGAGTACACCGAGATCGACCGGCGCCTCGACGAGCGGGCCCGGTGGGACCCGAACGACACCCTGAGCGGGATCCTCACCATCGGCATCGGCGCGCTCAAGGTCTTCGTCCTCGCCTACCTCCTGCGCGGTAGCCAGGACGTCTTCTCCCTCTCCACGCGCAGCGGCTCGCCACTCGACTACTGGCTCGAGCTCGTGATGTTCGCCTTCTACTTCTACTTCAACTTCTCCGGCTTCTCCGACATGGCCATCGGGTCGGCCCGCATCTTCGGCTTCCGGCTCGCCCCCAACTTCAACAACCCCTACCTCAAGACGAACCCCCAGGCGTTCTGGAATGCCTGGCACATGAGCGTGACGAGGTTCGCCCAACGCAACGTCTTCGTGCCGCTCGGGGGAATGCGCGCGCGGACCCAGTACGTCGCCATCGTCGCGACGATGATGGTCATCGCCCTGTGGCACGACCTCACCATCCCCCTCGTCATCTTCGGCCTCTACCACTCCGCGGGGCTCATCGGTCATCGTTGGTGGGTGGCCCGCCACCCAGTACCCGACCATCGCGGCCTGGCACGCCGGGCGGGTGCCAACGTCCTGCTCTTCGTCTTCTACCTGCTCAGCCTGCCCCTGCTCATGGTCGAGCTCGGGTCTCTGGGCGACTTCTACGGGAGGTTGCTGTGATCCTCGCCGACCGTCTGCTCGCGTTCCTGCACGACCGGGTCGGCTTCGACGTGACCCGCTGGTCGATCGTGCGCATCGCGGCGTTCGCCGTCGCCGCCCTCGTCGTCGCCGGCATCGTCGTCGAGCCCCGCCCCGGACAGCGGGACGACCAGGCTCTCGCGACCCGGCAGGTGCGCAACGTGTCCCTGGCGTTCGGTGACCCCCGCGGCTTCGATCCGACGCCGAAGGGCAAGAACTTCAAGGTGGCCTGGATCGGCGGTTCGGAGACCCAGGCGGTCGGGCCCAAGACCCGCGCCTTCATTCCGGGACTGGTCAGCGAACGCATGGGGCGCGTCGACGGCAAGGTCGTCTCGACCGACCTCTACTACCTCGACGCGATCAGGCTCGTCGATGAGGTCAGCGCGCTGTCGTCGGCTCTCGCGAGCAAGCCCGACCTCGTGGTCATCAGCCTCAACCCCGTCTGGGTGCTCAACGATCTCGCACCGCAGCAGTGGGACTACCTCGACGGCGCACTCGCCCGGGGCAGCCTCTGGCCCCCGTCGCGATGGGTTCTCGCAGCGTCCTTCCTCAGCCCCGGTGACGTCGGGTGGCGCGTGCTGTCCGCCGCCAGCCCGCCATTGGTCGGCGACCGCTTCGAGTGGGGCCTCGACCTGACGGAGCAGACCTCCACGCTCTCGTTCCTCGACGTCGTCCAGACACCGAAGTCACGCGCCACCGGGCTCGCCGCACTCGCGGAACGCCGGCCCGTGGACTTCTGGGCCTCGCGCTTCGCCTCCAGCCGACCGACGAAGGATCTCGCGAGCATCCAGCTCAACACCATCGAGCGCGAAGTGGTGTCACGGTCGTCACTGAACACCGCCGCCCTCCAGCAGATGTTCGAGATGGTGCGCACGGCCGGCGTCCCGACGTACTTCTACGTCCACGGCATCAACCCGACGGTCTACGCACAGCCCGACGCCCGTGGCTACGTCGATCAGCTCCGTGCCCAGCTCGCCGCGGCGACGGCCGGGCAGACCACGAGCCGCGTGCGCTTCGACCCGCAGGGACTCCAGGACCGGGTGCCGCCGACGAAGTACCGCGACATCGTCCACGTCTATGACGGCCGCAACGAGGCTGCCGTCCTCAGCACCGACCTGTGCGCGCTGCTGCGCTCCACGGGCCGGCAGGCAGACTGTGAGGCACCATGAGCGACACCCCGACCCCCGAGGCGCCGGACACTGACCCGGTGGACGACGGTGGCTCCGAGACCGCCGTACCCACCGGGGGTAGCGGCCGCGCTACCCGGCTCGCGAGCCGACTGGCCGTCGAGCTGGCGATCGGACTCGGCATCGCCGCCGTGCTCGTCGTCGTGGCGTGGGCCTCGAGCAACGCGATCCGCTTCGTCTACGGCGGCTACTGATGGAGCGCGACGTCTCACAGGGCCTCGACCCGACGCCGCGACTGCACCACGTCGGCTATGTCGTCGCCGCGATGAAGGGTGCGATCAGACGCTTCGAGGAGGCCGGGGGCCGGCTCGTCGTCGGCCCGACGGACGACCCGACCCTCGGCGTCATCTGCGCACTGATCCGGCTTCCCGAGGGGGTCGACATCGAGCTCGTGTCCCCGCTCGAGGGCGCGGACTCGCCGGTCACCTCACGGCTCCAGCGCGGTGGGGGTCTCGACCACCTGTGCTTCTGGGTCGAGGACCTCGACGCCTCACTCGCCCGCGAGCTCGACAACGACGCGCTGCTGCTCGTCCCGCCGACGTATGCCGTGACGTTCGATGCCACCATCTCCTTCGTCCAGCGCCGGACCGGTCTCGTCGTCGAGCTCATGGGCGCCAAGCGGTGACGGTCAGGCGCCCGCCTTGGCCAGGACGTACGCCACGTTGATCGGCAGCTGCTCGTCGCGGGACTGATCGAGGGTCTTGCCCTCGTAGGGCAGCCGCAGCGGCTCGACGATCGAGAGCCCGCTGTCGGAGATCATCGACTCGAGCTCGTCCGTCGTGCGCCACAGGTAGATGTGGTCGACCGCCGGCGCGTTGACGCACGTCGTGACGAAGACGAACGCTCCCGGTTTCGCAAGGTCCGCGATCCGCCGGAGGAACACCTCGGGCTGCTCGACGTGCTCGAGCACCTCACCCATGACGACTGCGTCGAAGGACGACGGCGCGAGGTCGTCGGCGGTGAGGAAGTCGCGCAGCTCGACGCGCACCGGGGCGTCGGGGTGGAAGTGTTCGACGATCGTCCGGGTCTGCTCGACGCTCGCGGGCGACAGGTCGACACCCAGGAAGTCGTCGAAGGACCCGGTCTCGATGGCGGCCATGAGCAGGAACCCGTGGCCCGGACCCACCTCCAGGTAGCGGCCGCCACGGTCGCGGGGCAGCGACCGCCGCAGGAAGCGCGACATCTCGACGTGGTTGGGCCAGAGGAACGTGGTGATGGCCAGGCCGTACATGTAGCGGTCCATGTAGTCACGGTCGTGGTAGACCGACTCGGCCACGTCGGCGAACGTCGAGTGTCGGTAGTGCCCGTGCCGGCGGAAGTACTCCTGCTCGTCGAGGGTGTCCCCGAGGATCGTCAGGTAGCTCTCGGCGAGGTACTCGAGCGACAAACCCTTGGACAGGCAGAAGTGAAGGTAGCTGCCGAGGCGGTCGCGCTCGTCCTCGGTGGCTCCCTCGACCGCCTGCTCGAGGAAGCCCCGGTGGACGGGGAACTGGTCGATGACGCTGTCGACGAGCTTGCTGACCAGCTGTTGTGAGTCACTCATGGACGGTCACGCTAGCGTCGTCCGGCTCGAAATCGGGGCCGACGCGACCGCTCCACGTGCCACGCCCATAACGGGGACCGGAGCAGGTCCCGTCAGCCGCCGATGGCGGACATGGGTCGGTCGGGCTGGACGAAGTCCGGGTCGCCGATCCCGTGGCCGCGGCGCTTGCGCCACATCTCCCCCCGGATCAGGCCGAGCAGCTCGTCGTCGGTCGCGCCCTCACGCAGGGGCCCACGCAGGTCGGTCTCGGTTGTGGAGAAGAGGCAGTTGCGCACCTGTCCGTCGGCGGTGAGCCGCGTCCGGTCGCAGGCCGCGCAGAACGGCGCACTGACGCTGGCGATGATCCCGACGGTCTCGGGGCCGCCGTCGACGAGGAACCGCTCGGCGGGGGCACTCCCCCGGTCGGCGGCCGGCAGGGGCGTCAGCTCCCAGCGCTGCGACAGGCGCTCGCGGATCTCGTCGGCGGAGATCATCTGCGTGCGGTCCCAGGCGTGCTGGGCGTCGAGCGGCATCTGCTCGATGAAGCGCAGCTCGTAGCCGCGCTCGAGGCACCACGCGAGCACGTCGGCGACCGACTCGTCGTTGATGCCGCGCATCGCGACCGCGTTGACCTTGACCGGCGTCAGGCCGGCGTCCGACGCGGCCTTGAGGCCCGCCTCGACGTCGGCGAGGCGGTCGCGACGGGTCAGCTGCGTGAAGGTCTCGGAGTCGATGGTGTCGAGGCTGACGTTGACCCGGTCGAGGCCGGCCTCCTTGAGCCCGATGGCGACGCGCTCGAGGCCGACGCCGTTCGTCGTCATCGCGATCTTGGGACGCGGCTCGAGGGCCGCGATGCCGGCGACGAGCTCGACGAGCGATCGGCGCAGGAGCGGCTCGCCACCGGTGAGGCGGACCTGCGTGATGCCGTCGCGCACGAAGACGCCGATGACCCGCAGCATCTCCTCGTCCGTCAGCATCTCGGTCTTGGGCATCCACGGCAGGCCCTCGGCGGGCATGCAGTAGGTGCAGCGCAGGTTGCAGCGGTCGGTGACCGACACGCGCAGGTCGCGGGCCCGGCGCCCGAACTGGTCGGCCAGCCCTGCCGGTCGGACGCTCGGGTCGGGAAGGCGGGTCATGTGCTCCACTCTAGGCCGGGTAGCGCTGCGACCCGGTCTGCTGGTGATGCCGATGTTGCCCCACGCCTCTGAACTGCGGTGATGTGACGTCTGGCTTGTTGGTCAGGACGACGGGGCCGGACCTCCTGCGGACTCGTCGCGGACTGCACGGTGCGTCAGCCCGAGACCAACGGCGCCGCTGCCGTCATGGCCCAGCGTCCCTGAGTCCTGGTGGAGCTCTGCTACGGCGACGGGGGCATGAGCGAGGCGATGTTTCCATAGGCGCGCATCGCGTCGATCCGATCCGCCGACAGGTCGTAGGCGACGCAGAAGGGAATGCGTTCCCCGCCGTCGGTGCCGGCGCACGTTCCTTCGAGGTAGGCGACGCCCTGGGCGGACACCAGTCGACGTGTGCTCAGATCCGGCATGTGAGCGTGCAACCCGTTGATGGCCTCTTCCACGCACTCAGCACCGCGGACTACCGCGCCGCTCTGAATCGTGGTCCACGTGACGTCGTCGGTGAAGAACTGCTGGAAGCGGCCCGTACCGAGGGCTGTGAAGTAGGCGGACATCGTCTGGCTCGTGTCGTCGGTCGACATCCGGGCTCCCTGCTTCGGGAAATGATGGAAGGGCCCACTCAGTGTGCTCCGGCTACTGCTGCTCCGCCACAGTCCGCTGCGCCCGAATCCATCTGGGGGTGCCTGACCACGTACCGATCGTCGCGCGTGCGATCGCGACGGACGAGAGGCGGCGATGTGCTCGTGTCACGTCGGTCGTCCGCTGAACAGCACCGGCTGGTGCTACGGCTGCCAGTCCGCACGTGGCGCGCTGTGGTCCCCGCCTGTCAGCCGAGGGACGGAGTGTGTCGGGTTGATCTGCGCAGCCTCCAGCGACGTGTCAAACCCGAGCAGCGCCTCCGCAGCGGCCGGGGACGCAGCGGCCGTTCGCGCCGCGGCTTCGAGCACGGAAGCACCATACGTGGTGGTGTCCGCACGATGCTTGCCCGCGGGCTCGGGCGCGCGTCCAGGTGCTCCGCCCGGCCGTCGGAGAACTCGCAGCAGGTACACCGGGTCGTCGTCCTGCGCGCGGGCGGCGGCGCGGGCCAGCTCTTCCGGGTCAGCGCTCGTCGGCCGGTGCTCTTCGGGCACGTCACGACACAGGCGCCGGTACACCGCTTCACGCGTGGCGACGGGGAGCTGAGCGAACACCTCGGCGTGGACGAGGTCGAACACCTGCGGCGTCGAGACTCGGAGCAAGTACTTGTACCTGGCCATGTCCAGGGCCACCTCGGCCTCTGATCTGCTGTCGTCGGACTGGTGCGGAATCAAGCGCCGCAGCCTGCCTTGAAGGTTCATGACCGCTCCTTCAGCTCGTCGTGCCAGCCTACCCGCGCGCCTCTGACGACGGGCCTCGATCCACGGCGCGGCATCGGTGAGCTGCGCGTCCGAGCTCGGTCTCGGCCGGGTCGAGGTCATCCGCCGACCTCTCTGACTAGGAGCGGGCGCTCAGACGTGAACACGCCGAGAACTCATCGAAAGGAAAGTATTGAAAGACGCCTTTCGAAAGAGTAGTTTCATCACATGCCACCGACCCGCCGCCGCGTCACCGACGCCGACGCCCTGAAAGCGCTCGCCCACCCCCTTCGGATGGCTCTGCTGGGCGCCCTGGTCACCGAGGGGCCGCTCACTGCCAGCCAGGCGGCGGCGCTGCTCTCGGAGTCGCCGTCCAACTGCTCCTGGCACCTGCGCAAGCTCGCCGAGCACGGCTTCGTCCGCGAGGCCCGCGGCGGCACCGGCCGCAACCGGCCCTGGCAGGCGGTCAGCGACGGGCTCGAGTGGGGCGACGACGTGGAGGGCGTGACGGACCCCGACCCCACGGACCGGATGGCCGCGGACGCCCTCACCGACATGGTCCTCGAGCGGGAGCTGCAGCGCTTCCGGGCGGCCCGCGCGGCCCGAGACAGCGAGCCGGCGCCCTGGCGCGAGGCCACCGGGCTGGTGCAGTCCCAGCTCTGGCTGACGGCCGAGGAGGCGCAGGGGCTCAAGCGGGAGCTCAGCGACCTGCTGCAGCGGCACCTCGAGCGGTCCGGCCATCCCGAGCACCGACCCGACGACGCCCGGTTGGTGTCCCTGGTCGGCTGGCTGGTGCCGAGCGGCCCGCACCGTCTCCGGCCGGTCCCGGCCGACGGCGCCACGCCGCCCGAACCGTCCCGCACCACCGCACACACCCACTCGAGTGAGGAGACCACGCGATGATCCGGACCACCTTCCGCACACCCGGGTTCGGCCGGCTCTTCGCCGGTCTGACCGCCAGCATGTTCGGCGACTCGCTGATGCTGATCGTGCTGAGCATGTGGGTGAAGACCCTCACCGGCTCGAACGGAGCAGCCGGGCTGACCTTCCTGTGGATGACGGCCCCCGCCTTGCTGGCACCGCTGTTCGGGTACATCGTGGACCGGGTCGCCCGGCGCACGTTCCTGGTGGTCGCCAACGTCGCGTCGGCCGCGATGATGCTGCCGCTGCTCCTGGTGCACGACGCCGGCGACGTGTGGATCGTGTACGCCGTCGCCTTCTGCTACGGCACCTCCTTCGTCGTGGTGCCCGC
Organism: Terrabacter sp. RAF57; assembly: GCF_052113925.1. Lineage (NCBI taxonomy): Bacteria > Bacillati > Actinomycetota > Actinomycetes > Micrococcales > Intrasporangiaceae > Terrabacter > Terrabacter sp. RAF57. The sequence continues at coordinate 251,307 of NZ_JBFRDT010000003.1, forward strand.
CGCACTCAACGGCCTGCTCAAGGAGATGCTCGCCGAGGACGTGCTGGTGGAGGCGAACGCCTCGCTGAGCGTGACCCGCGAGGCGCTGCGTCTGGTCGGTCCGCTGCTGGGAGCCGCCACCTTCGCGTTCGTCGGGGGCGGGGCGGTGGCGATGGTCGACGCGGCCACCTTCCTGTGCGCGGCCGTGGCCATCGCCGGGCTCCGGGCGGGCGACCGGCCCGAGCCGGCAGGACAGCCGCAGCACTGGCGCGCGGAGGTCGTCGAGGGGGCGACCTTCATCCGCCGGACCCCGGTGCTCCTGCACACGACGCTCGCGCTGGCCCTGGCGCTGCTGGTGATCGGGTTCGCCGAGTCCGCGGTGTACGCCGTCGTGGAGGCCTTCGACAAGCCGGTCACCTTCGTGGGCCCGCTGCTCACCGTGCAAGGGGCCGGCGCGGTCGCCGCCGGACTCGTGGCCAGCAGGATCGTCCGACGGTTCGGCGAGCCGGCCACCGTGATCGTCGGTCTGCTGGTCACCTCCCTGGGCCTCGCCGGGGTCGTGGCGGCGCACCAGACCTGGGAGCTCATGGTGACCGTCGCGGTCCTCGGTGCCGGTCTCCCGCTGGTCATCGTCGCGTTCAACACCTTGCTCCAGAAGCGCACCCCAGGCCGGCTGATGGGGCGGGTGAGCACGTCGGTGGAGGTGCTGACCACCACCCCACAGGCCCTCTCGATCGCGACGGGTGCCGTGCTCGTGACGCTGCTGGACTACCGCACCATCTTCGCGCTGATGACCCTTGGCACGTTCGTCGCCGCCGGGTACCTCGCCCTCACGTTGCGGGGCCGGCTGACCACGACTGCGGGTTCCGAGGCGCCCACGGACCCGGACGTCGTTGCGGGCACGGTCCTGGCGAACCCGCCCACCGTCACCGCGCCGCTGCCGGACCAGGAGGTCGTCGACGAGATCAGCCGGGCGATCGGCCGGCATCCAGAACCCTCGCGCTGAGCGCCAGACTCCGGCGACCGGACGCGTGACACCGTCGACGTGCCCGTTGGCCCTCCTGGCGACACTCTGCGGACCGGGGAGGCGGCCACGTGACGTCACCGCAGGGCAGCGACGGGCCGGTACTCGGGTCCGCCCCTGGGCCGGGTACCGTCGATCCGTGCTTCGACTCTGGCTGACGCGGCGCTGGCTGCTCTGGACCCTCGTCGCGGTCCTCTTCGGGGTCGCCTGCTTCTACCTCGGCCTGTGGCAGTGGCACCGCCATGTCGAGCAGCGGACCAAGGTCGATGCCATCGCCCGCAACTATGGCGCCGCACCGGTCCCCTTCGCTCCTCCCATGGTCGAGACGCCGATCCCGGCGGAGCAGCAGTGGACCCGGGTCATGCTGACGGGCACGTATGCCACCGGCGCCGACCTGCTCGTCCGCAACCGGACGCTCGAGGCAACAGTGGGTTTCGAGGTGCTGACGCCGATGCAGACGGGCGACCTGACGCTCCTCGTCGACCGGGGCTGGGTGCCCAACGCGGATGACGCCGAGACCAGTCCCCCCGTCGACCCGCCGCCCTCCGGCCCGGTGCAGATCACCGGGTGGCTGCGCACCGGCGAAGTGAGCCTCGGCCGCGACCTGCCTCGGCCCCAGATGGCGAGCATCAACATCGCCGACGCGCGGACGCAGGTGCCGTCGCTGAGCCCGGTGGACGCGTACGTCGTCCTCGGCGCGCAGGTGCCGACCCCAGCCGCGGGCGAGCACCCGCTGCGTCTGCTGCCTCGCCCCGAGGAGGACCTGGGTCCCCACCAGGCGTATGCCTACCAGTGGTGGCTCTTCATGCCCGGCGGGGTCGTCTTCATCTTCTTCGCCATCCGGCGGGAGGCTGCGACCCGGCGCGCCGAGTCGGCCGGACCCGACGCGGCTCCGGTCAAGCCGAGGAAGGTGCGCATCTGGGACGAGGAAGACGCCTGAGGACGAGCCCTCCCCCGCGCGGACCCCTCCCGGATGAGAAGGTCGACGTCCGAGCACGCCGTCACACCTGCAGAGGAGCCACGCATGGACATGCGCCTGGAACTCGTCCCCCTCCCGACCACCGACGTCGAGGCGAGCCTGGCGTTCTACGCCGAGGGCATGGGCTTCGTCCTCGACCACGACGTCGAGCCGGGCAACGGCATGCGCGTCGTGCAGCTGACGCCGCCGGGGTCGAGCTGCTCGATCGTCATCGGCGTCGGGATGAGCGCGCCTGACGCGCCGCGCGTGCAGAACCTGCACCTCGTCGTGGATGACATCGACGAGGCGCGGGAGATGCTGACCGGCAACGGGGTCGACGTCTCAGAGGTCCAGGACATGGGGGGCGTCAAGTACGCACACCTCAGCGACCCGGACGGCAACACGTGGGCGCTCCAGCAGCTCTCGCGATGAGCGGCCCCGCGGCACGACGATGACCACGGGCGACTCCGCGCCCGACCACCTCCGGCTGCTCGCCCGCCCGACCGTCGCCGAGCGGCGGGCCCAGCTGCCCGGCGACCTCCTCGGGCCTGCCGACGTCGTCATGGACCGGGCCTTCACCGTGTCGGGCCCGCCCGAGCGGGTCTGGCCGTGGCTTCTCCAGCTCGGCAAGCGGCGCGCCGGCTGGTACCTCCCGCGGACCGTCGAGCGAGCCGTCCCGCGGTCACGCCGGGCTCTCCGTCACCTCGACCCAKCCCTCCAGACGCTCGCGGTCGGCGACGTCATCCCCGACTGGGGCGGTGCCGACGCGACCTTCACGGTCGTCGAGCTCGAACCGGCCTCACACCTGCTCTTCGCCTCCACCCGAGGCCGCACCGACCTGACGTGGTGCCTCCGGCTGCAGCGGACCGACGGCGACCGGACGCGGGTCCACCTGCGGCTCCGACTCGGCCCGGTGCGTCACCGGCGGCTGGCCCGAAGCCTCGGCGGCCTCGTGGACCTCGTCACCGTGGCCGGTCTCGCCGTCGGACTCGAGGAGCGGCTGGCGCGCGACCGCGCCTGAGCCGACGGCAGTGCTCAGACGTGGTCGAGCGCGTCGCGCTCCAGCGCCGTGAGCTCACGCTCGGCTCGCCCGGGCCGCTCGACGGTCTGGTCGTCGAACTGCGTCGCGTGGAGGTCGGCGTACAGGCCACCCGCCGCGAGCAGCTCGGAGTGCCGGCCGGTCTCGACGACGCGGCCGTGATCGAGCACGACGATGAGGTCGGCCTGGCGGATCGTCGACAGCCGGTGGGCGATGACGATCGAGGTGCGCCCCTCGAGGGCCGCGTCGAGCGCCCGCTGCACCGCGACCTCCGACTCGGAGTCGAGGTGGGCCGTCGCCTCGTCGAGCACGACGACGTCGGGCGCCTTGAGCAGCAGGCGCGCGATGGCGAGCCGCTGCTTCTCGCCGCCGCTGAGCCGGTGGCCGCGGTCGCCGACGACGGTGTCGAGACCCTCCGGGAGCTCCGCGACGAGGTCGCTGATCTGGGCGGCCCGGAGGGCCGCGTGGATCTCGTCGTCGGTGGCGTCGGGCCGGGCGTAGAGCAGGTTGGCCCGGATCGTGTCGTGGAAGAGGTGGGCCTCCTGGGTCACGACCCCGACGCGGTCGCGCAGCGAGGTCATCGTGACGTCGCGCAGGTCGACGCCACCGATGCGCACGACGCCCTCGCTCGGGTCGTAGAGCCGGGACACGAGCGACGTCAGGGTCGTCTTGCCGGCACCCGAGGGTCCGACGAGCGCGACGAGGTGGCCGGAGGGAGCCGAGACGGTGACGTCGTGGAGCACGACGCCGCTGCCGCGGCGGTCACCCGAGGCCACGGACTCGAGGGAGGCGAGCGACACCTCGTCGGCGGACGGGTAGCGGAACGCGACGTGGTCGAGCTCGACCCCGAGGGGTCCGCTGGGCAGGTCGACGGCACCGGGCCGCTCCTTGACGAGCGGCTCGAGGTCGAGCACCTCGAAGACGCGCTCGAAGGAGATGAGTGCCGTCATGATGTCGACCCGGACGTTGGACAGCGACGTGAGCGGGCCGTAGAGGCGGGCGAGCAGCGCGGCCAGGGCCAGCAGCGTGCCGACGGAGAGCGTGCCGTTGACGGCCATGACGCCGCCGAAGCCGTAGATCATCGCGGTCGCCAGCGCCGCGACGAGGGTGAGGGCGGCCATGAAGATCGTGCGGTTGAGCGCGATCTGGATGCCGATGTCGCGGACCCGGCCGGCGCGCTCGGCGTACTCGGCCCCCTCACGGGCGGGATTGCCGAAGAGCTTGACGAGCAGGGCACCGGCGACGTTGAAGCGCTCGGTCATCCGCGTGCCCATGTCGGCGTTGAGCGTCATCTGGCGGTGCGCAAGGCTCGCGAGCCGCTGGCCCATGAGCTTGGCCGGGATGAGGAAGAGCGGCACGAGCAGCAGCGAGCCCAGCGTCAGCTGCCACGACAGGGCGAGCATCGCCGCGATGACGAGCGCCACCGACACGATGTTGGAGACGACGTTGGACAGCACGGACGTGAACGCCTGCTGCGCGCCGACGACGTCGTTGTTGAGGCGGGAGACCAGTGAGCCTGTCTGCGCGCGGGTGAAGAAGGCGATCGGCTGGCGCAGCACGTGTGCGAAGACCTGGGTGCGGAGGTCGTTGATCAGACCCTCACCGATGCGCGAGGAGTACCACCGCGAGATGACCGTCAGCACGGCGTCCGCGATGGCGATCACCGCGACGACGAGCGAGAGCCGGACGACGACGGACGAGTCCTTGGGGATGACTCCGTCGTCGACGAGGCTCTTGATCAGGAGCGGCACCGTGACCACGAGCACCGAGTCGACGACGACGACCGCGAGGAAGGCGATGATCGCCCGACGGTACGGCGCGGCGTACGTCAGGACGCGGCGGCGGGTGCCCGGCGACAGGCTCCGCTCGGCCACCGACGAGTCGCGCGACATCGATCGCATCGCCATCCACGGCTGCATGCCCACGGCACAGACCTCCTTCAGTCCCTTGATCCAACCCCGAGGGACCGACAGCGATTCCCCTGGGGCGGGGATCAGCCGGGGCTGGGGCGCGACTCAGGCGCCGAAACCGCCGAGCAGCGCCTGGAGCAGCCCCGTCTGGGCCTCCCGCTCGCGGGCGAGCTGCCCGTCGCGGTCTCCGTCCATCGCGCCCCGCAGCAGCGGCTTGAGCGCTCGCAGCGCGGGTGCCGGCGCTGCGAGCAGCGCCTCGACGAGCGAGGCCGTGGCCTCCTCGAGATCGTCGGCGGGAGCGAGCGACCCGACGAGGCCGATGCTGAGCGCCTCGGGCGCAGACACCCGGCGTCCCGTCGCACAAATCTCGAGCGCCCGGGCGTAGCCGACGAGGTGGACGAGCGGCCCGGTGCCGCCGAGGTCGGGCACCAGACCGAGGCTCGTCTCGCGCATGGCGAACCACGCGTCGAGCGCCGCGACGCGCAGGTCGGCCGCGAGCGCGAGCTGGAAGCCTGCGCCGATCGCGTAGCCGTGCACCTGCGCCACGACGACGGCCGGGCACTCCGCCCATGCGGTGAAGCCCTCCTGATAGGCCGCGATCCCACGCTGGACCGCCTCCGGGCCTCCCGCGGCGAGCTGGGCCACGCTCTCCTCCCCGGGCACACCCTCCGGGGTGAACATGGCGGTGTCGATGCCGGCGGAGAAGGCGTCACCGGCCCCGCGGAGGACGACGACGCGTACGTCCTCGGGGACCGACCGCGCCTCGTCGGCGAGCGCCGCCCACAGCGACGGGGTCTGCGCGTTGCGCTTCTCCGGGTGGTCGAGCGTGAGGGTGCGGACAGGTCCGTCGGTCTCGACAACGAGGTGCGGATGCGTCATGGACGCAGGCTACCCGTGGGTCACGGCGAGGCCGTCGGGCTCAGGCCGCCACCGCCGGAACGACCGCGCGACCGACCGTCGCAGGCGGGACGACGCGCAGGACGCCCCATCCGGTCACGGACGCAGGCTGGACCAGCTCGACCCGGAAGACGCGCGCACAGTCCAGGCACGACCACGCGGAGGTGGGGTCCGGGAACGGCGTCAGGTCCTCGCCCGAGCAGTACGGGCAGGTGAGGTGGTGGTCGGTGGGCATGGGACACAGTGTCCCGATCGACCCACTCAGATACAATAACCGTCCATTATGTGAGCCCAACTATTTGCTTATGTATGCCGTCGGGCGGGCTCACTGTCCCAGGGAGCCCACCGCTCGGGCGACGACGAGCAAGGACGTGAGCAGCGCGGCCGTCGCCTCGAGACCCATGAGGGCCTTGGCCCGCGCCGACAGCGGCATCGTGTCGGTGGGGCTGAACGCGCTCGAGTTCGTCAGGGACACGTAGAGGTAGTCGACGAACTCCGGCCGCCAGTTGCTCCGGGCGCTCGAGGTCGCGGCGACCTCGGTGATCGCGTCCTGGTTCTCGTCCTGCGAGAAGCGCCAGTCGGCCGGCGGGAGCCGGTCGCGCACGACCGTGTGCCGCGCGACCGGTCCCCCACGGTCGATCTCCCAGAAGAGCAGGCCGAAGCCGATGACGTTGGTCAGCCACACCTGCATGCCGGCCAGCAGCAAGGGCATGCCGCCCGGCTCGGACGAGGTGAGGCTTCGCACGAGCATGCCGAGCGCGAAGAGGTTCGTCGCGATGACCACGCACGCGAGGGCGATGGAGACGACGCGGGACCAGCGCGTCTGACGGACCAGTCGGCGCGGGTTCGTCACGACGAGCGCGCCGAGCAGCACGAGCTCGAGGGCGGGGATGGCCAACCGTGGCCCGACGAGAAGGCTCTCCGGCAGCACGGCATACGCCAGCGCTGCCACGACGACCGCGAGCGCCGGCCACAGGCGGTTCTCGCCGGCGCTCGAGCGTGGCTCACGGCGCCGTCGTCGCCCCGCGCTCGATGTCATGGCGCCAACGTAGCCAGTGGAGCCTCGCGACGGGTGCCGACAGGCTCAGGCGAGCGAGATGAGGTCGAGGTAGTCCGGTCCCCAGAGGTCCTCGACGCCGTCGGGCAGCAGCAGGATGCGCTCGGGCTCGAGTGCCTCGACGGCCCCCTCGTCGTGGGTGACGAGCACGACGGCACCCTCGAAGGTCGACAGGGCCCCGAGGATCTCGGCCCGCGACGCCGGGTCGAGGTTGTTCGTGGGCTCGTCGAGGAGCAGCACGTTGGCCGCGGAGACGACGAGCAGGGCGAGCGACAGACGCGTCTTCTCGCCGCCCGAGAGCACGCCCGCGGGCTTGTGGACGTCGTCGCCCGAGAAGAGGAAGGAGCCGAGCACCTTGCGCACCTCGGTCTCGCCGAGCTCCGGCGCGGCCGACTTCATGTTCTCGAGGACCGTGCGACCGACGTCGAGGTTCTCGTGCTCCTGGGCGTAGTAGCCGAGGCGCAGCCCGTGACCGGGCTCGACCTCCCCGGTGTCGGGGGTGTCGACGCCGGCGAGCATCCGCAGCAGCGTCGTCTTGCCGGCACCGTTGAGGCCGAGCACCACGACCTTGCTGCCGCGGTCGATGGCGAGGTCGACGTCGGTGAAGACCTCCAGCGAGCCGTACGAGCGGGAGAGCCCCGACGCGCGCAGGGGGGTCTTGCCGCAAGCGGCCGGCTTGGGGAAGCGGAGCTTGGCCACCTTGTCCTGGACCCGCTCGCCCTCGACGCCGGCGAGGAGTCGCTCGGCGCGCTTGGCCATGTTCTGGGCCGCCGTCGCCTTGGTGGCCTTGGCGCGCATCTTGTCGGCCTGCGCCATGAGGGCGCCGGCCTTCTTCTGGGCGTTCTGCAGCTCGCGGCGGCGGCGCTTCTCATCCGTCTCGCGTGCCTGGAGGTAGGTCTTCCAGCTGACGTTGTAGACGTCGAGTGCGGAGCGGTTCGCGTCGAGGTGGTAGACCTTGTTGACGACGGCGTCGAGCATCTCGGCGTCGTGGCTGATGATGATGAGCCCGCCCTTGTAGGCACGGAGATACTCCCTCAGCCAGATGATCGAGTCGGCGTCGAGGTGGTTCGTCGGCTCGTCGAGGAGCAGGGTCTCGTTGCCGGAGAAGAGGATCCGCGACAGCTCGACGCGGCGACGCTGGCCACCCGAGAGGGTTCCGAGCGGTTGGCCGAGGATGCGCTCCTCGAGGTTGAGGGCGTTGGCGATGGACGCGGCCTCGGACTCGGCGGCATACCCGCCCTGGGCCTCGAACTCCACCTCGAGTCGGGTGTAGGCCCGCATCGCCTTGTCGCGAACCTTCTCGTCGTCACTGCCCATCCGCGCCTCGGCCTCGGACCGCTGGCGCACGATGGCGTCCAGGCCGCGGGCGGAGAGGATGCGGTCGCGGGCGAGCATCTCGAGGTCGCCGGTGCGGGGGTCCTGCGGCAGGTAGCCGACGGCGCCCGTTCGGGTCACCGTGCCCGCGGCCGGCTGGCCCTCCCCGGCGAGCACCTTGGTCAGGGTGGTCTTGCCGGCCCCGTTGCGTCCGACGAGGCCGATGCGGTCGCCCGCGTCGATCCTGAAGCTGGCGTCCTCGACGAGCAGGCGCGCCCCGGCGCGCAGCTCGATCCCGGTGGCGACGATCACGGCATTCCTCCTATCGGTGCCGCACTACGTCAGCGGCCGGACAACCCCTCCAGTCTAGGAGCCGCGAGGGGGTGCTCTCGACGCGTTATCCGTGCGGCGACCTCGTGGCACGCAGCACAGTCGCACGTACGGGAGGCGTGCATCGTGCCGACGTTCCGCTGGGTGCCGGGCTCCCAGAGCTGCTCGCGTATGCCGCCGGGCGAGGTGACGGTCGGCAGCAGCGTCGGGGTCGGGTCGGGGTCGGCCGAACCGGCGCGGCAGCACCGGCACGGCGTGTAGCCGCCGTTGCCGGACTCGTGCCACGCCTGCTGGTGGCCGCAGCCGCGGCACAGGTGGACGAGGACGCTCATGCCGGGTCGGCACCCTCTCCGTTCGAGGTGATCGCGTCAGGCACGTCCGTGACGCCGTCACCACGAACCATGGGCGCGACGGGCATGAGGACGGAGAAGCCCGCCCCGTCACCGCGGATCGCCAGGGGGCGGTGCGGACCGTCGAGCACGAGCGTCGGCCGGGCGCCCGCGACGGCGAGCGCCTCGTGGAGGAACTCGGGATCGACGACGACGGCTGCGTCACCGGCACCGGCACCACGCGGCTCGGCCACGTGGACCGAGCCGTCACGCACGACGAGGCCGACCGTCTGCGCCTCCACCGGCAAGCGAGCCTGCAGGCCGTCGGCGTCGACGGCATCCCGACCCGGCGCGGTGGCCACGATGCTGCGGCAGTCGGGGAACGAGCCGGGGACCACCGGGGTCGCGACCAGCTCACCGTCGACGAGCACGCCCACCCGCCCCGGGCGCACTTCGAGCTCGACGGCGGAGTCCGCGTCGATGCCGCCGCACCTCGCGGCGACCCGGTCGGCCCAGCCGAGCGGGACGACGGCGGCCACCGGGTTGTCCGGCGAGGCCGTCGATGGGACGACGACGGGAGCGCACCCGACGGCGAGGCGGTAGCGGTCGGTGGCGACGCACCGCACCTCGGCGCCGCACACCTCGACGAGGATCCCCGTCAGGACGCGCAGGTCAACCCCGTCGGGGGCGCCCGCAACCGGCTCCCCCGGCGCCACGGCGAACCGGACCGCGCCCAGGGCTGCGGCAAGATCACCGGCACGGACCGTGACCCGACAGGCCTCCGAGCCCGGGTGGTCGCGCTCGGCGAGGAGGGCCAGGGTGCGCACGATCTCGCGCCGGGCATCCGCCAACCCGTCGACGAGGCGCTGCTCGTGGGCGACGACGACGTCCGCGGCAGCTCCGGACGCACCCCGCGCGTCCTCGTCGAGCACGAGCGCGACCTCGGCGAGCGGCATACCGACCCGGCGCAGCGACGCGAGGAGACGGGCGGCGCGGACCTGAGCGACGGCATACCTCCGGTAGCCCGTCAGGGCGTCCACGTCGGCCGGGACGAGGACTCCCTCCCGGTCGTAGAAGCGCAGCGCGCTGGCGGTGAGGCCACTCCGACGGGCGACCTCCCCGATCGTCAGGAGGCGGTCGTCGACGGCAGCGGGCTCGGGCTCGGCGGGCATGACGAGAAGACTGGGCCCTCGACCGGGTCGAAGGTCAAGCGGTCAGTGGGTCGGGTCGGCGACGGCGTCCGCGACGGTCCGTCGTCGATCCGTCACCGACGTGGCCCCCACGACGACGGCCCCGACGAGCGAGATGCCGGCGGTAACCCATACCGCGACATTCCAACCGGCCACGAGCCCGGACACCCCCGAGCCGGTCCCCGCGTGCGCCGCGACGACGACGGCGACCACCGTGACCCCGATGGACGAGCCGAGGTAGCGGGCCGTGTTGTTCGCGCCGCTACCCATCCCGCCCCGCCCCGGCGGCACGCTCGCGACGGCCTCACGCCCGAGAGCGGCGTTGAGGACCCCACTACCCACCCCGGCGACGAGCAGCCCGGGCAGGAACCGGGCCCAGGAGGACCCGGGCGTGATCCCCGACAGCGCGAGCTGACCTGCGGCCACGACGACCAGCCCACCCGCCAGCTGCGCCCTGCCGGACCACCCGGCCGGCAGCCGCCGGGCCACGAGGGCGAACACGACGCTCGTCCCGGACCAGGCGAGGAAGAGCACGGCGGAGGTCGTCGGGGGCAGACCGAGAGCCAGGGCGAGGAAGCCGGGGAGGAACGACAGCAGCCCGATCGCGCCGGCACCGGTCGCGAGCGCAGCCGCACTCGCGGCGACGAACCGGCCGTCACGGAAGAGGGACGGGTCGACCATCGGGAAGGACGTGCGCCGCTCGGCCACCACGAACGCGGCAGCCGAGGCCGCGCCCACACCGAGCAGGACGAGGACCTCCGGCCGGCCCCACCCGCTGCGCCCTTCGACGAGCGCCGCGAGGAAGCCCGTGGTCGCAACGGCGAGCAGCGTCGCGCCCCACGCGTCGAGCGGTCGACGTTCGTGCGACCGGGTCTCGTCCAGCCGGCGTCGTGCGACCACGGCCAGCACGAGGGCCGCCACGGCGAGGACGACGTACGTGTCGCGCCACGACGCCCAGCGGTCTAAGGCGCTCGCGACGAGCGGGCCGAGGGCGATGCCGCCTCCGACACTCGCACCCCACACCCCGCTCGCGGCCGCCCGGGCCGGCCCGGGCTCGAACCAGTGGGCGACGAGGCCCAGGCTCGCCGCGATGACCGCCGCGGCGCCGATGCCCTGGCCGACCCGGGCGAGGACGAACACGAGCGTGCCTCCGGCGAGGGCGGCGGCGAGGCTCGATGCGGCAAGGACGACCAGGCCGCCCACGAGGACGCGACGCCGACCGCGGTCGTCGGCCAGGGTCCCTGCCGTCAGCAGTGCCGCCCCGAGCCCGATGCCCATCGAGCTGAGGATCCACGTGCGTCCGGGGACGTCCGACCCGAGCGCCGCGGTGACCGAGCCGACCGTGGCCAGAGGGGCCGTGAAGGCGACGAGGGCCAGGACGGTGCCCACCGCGGCCACGGCGAGCGCGCGCCGGGCCTGCTCTCCGGTTCGGGGAGCGTTCGCCCCGCGCGTCGTCGTACCGGGTGCTACCTGCCAGGTGCGGCTCATGACGTCCTCCGTGGTCTCGGTTGGTCTGTTGAACAGACCACGGCGTACCTTCATTCCATGGCGCTCGGAACGGACTACAGCGGACAGGACTGCTCGCTCGCCAAGGCACTCGAGGTCGTCGGCGAGCGGTGGTCGCTGCTGCTCGTGCGCGACGCCTTCCTCGGCGTCACCCGGTTCAGCGACTTCCGGCGCCGCCTCGACATCTCCAAGGCGGTCCTCACCCAACGGCTCGGATCGCTCGTCGAGGCCGGCGTCCTCGAGCGCCGGATGCACGGCGGACACGACTCATACGTCCTCACCCCCTCCGGCGAGGCGCTCTGGCCGGCCGTCCACGCCCTCATGCGCTGGGGGGACGCCACGACGTCCACGCGGGGGCCGCGGCGGCTCTTCCGCCACGTGTCCTGCGACGCCGACGTCGACGTGTCCGGGCGCTGCCCCGTGTGCGGAGCGACACCGCCCGCGGCCGAGCTCGAGACCCGGCCCGGACCGGGAGCCGGCACGGACCCGCCCGCCAACCCGCTGTCCGCGAGGCTCCGGGAGCCCCACCGCCTGCTGGCGCCGCTGCGCGAGTGAGGGGGCGTAACGCGGGAGACACATCGATGCAGCACGATGTTCCCCATGAACAGCCCCCTGCCCCCGGGTGAACCGCTCAGTGCGGAGCACGCGCGGCTCATCGACTCCCCCGGCCACGACTCCCCGTGGCGCCTCTGGGGCCCCTACCTCTCCGGCCGGCAGTGGGGCACGGTCCGCGAGGACTACTCGGCCGAGAGCAACGCGTGGTCGGAGTTCCCCTTCGACCAGGCCGTGTCGCGCGCCTACCGCTGGGGCGAGGACGGGCTGGGCGGCATCAGCGACCGCTTCGGCTTCCTCAACGTCTCCGTCGCCCTGTGGAACGGCAAGGACCCGATCCTCAAGGAGCGCCTCTTCGGCCTGACGAACGAGGAGGGCAACCACGGCGAGGACGCCAAGGAGTACTGGTGGGCCCTCGACGGCACCCCCACGCACTCGTGGATGCAGTGGCTCTACCGCTACCCGCAGGCCGAGTTCCCCTACGAGCAGCTGCGGCGCGAGAACCGCGAGCGCACCCGCGACGAAAGGGAGTTCGAGCTCGGCGACACCGGCATCCTCGACGACCACGAGTTCTTCGACGTGACGATGACGTATGCCAAGGCCGGGCCCGACGACATGTGCATCCGGATCTCGGCGACCAACCACGGGCCGGCTGCCGCGCCGCTCCACGTGCTGCCGACGATCTGGCTGCGCAACACCTGGTCCTGGGGCGTCGACGACCGCGTCACCGAGCTGCGCGAGATCCGCCGCAACGGACGCCCGACGCGTGGCTACCGCGCCGCCGAGGTGACGCACGGCTTCCTCGGCCGCTACGTCCTTGCCGCGTCCGGCTCCCCCACGACGCTCTTCTGCGACAACGAGACGAACGCGCGGCACGTCTTCGGCGACCAGGCGCTCGCGAACCAGTCGCGCTACCCGAAGGACTCGATCAACGAGCGGGTCGTCCACGGCCGCACCCAGGCCGTCAACCCCGACGGCTACGGCAGCAAGTGCTCGTTCTGGTACCGGTTCGACGCCGTCGAGCCGGGTGAGACCGTCACGGTCGACCTGCGCCTCGCGACCGGCGACCCCGGGCTCGAGTGGTTCGGCGAACCGTTCGAGGAGGTGCTCGGCTCCCGGTCGGCCGAGGCCGACGAGTTCTACGGGCACGTCATCGACGCCTCTCTCGCCGAGGCCGACCGCCACGTCGCGCGCCGGGCCTACGCCGGCCTCCTCTGGGGCAAGCAGCTCTACCGCTACGACGTGCGCCAGTGGGTCGACGGCGACCCCGTCGGCCCGGCGGTGGCCGAGTCGCGCAGGAAGGGCCGCAACGAGCACTGGAAGCACCTCGCCCTCGCCGACGTCATCTCGATGCCCGACGAGTGGGAGTACCCGTGGTTCGCCGCGTGGGACCTCGCGTTCCACACGATCCCGCTCGCCCACGTCGACCCGGAGTTCGCCAAGGAGCAGCTGCTCCTCATGTGCCGCGAGTGGGCCATGCACCCCAACGGCCAGCTCCCGGCGTACGAGTGGGAGTTCGGCGACGTCAACCCGCCCGTCCACGCGTGGGCGGCCTGGCACGTCTACCGCATCGACGGCTACCGCGACCGCGAGTTCCTCGTCCGCGTCTTCACCAAGCTGCTGCTCAACTTCGCGTGGTGGGTCAACCGCAAGGACGCCAACGGCTCCAACCTCTTCGAGGGCGGATTCCTCGGGATGGACAACATCGGCCTGTTCAACCGCTCCGCTCCCGTGCCGCCGGGCTTCCGCCTCGAGCAGTCCGACGCGACGAGCTGGATGGCCTTCTACTGCCAGCAGATGCTCAAGATCGCTCTCGAGCTCGCGCGCACCGACAAGGCGTGGGACGACGTCGCGACGAAGTTCCTCGAGCACTTCCTCTCGATCGCCCAGGCGATGCGGCACTTCGGGTCCAGCGACAAGTCGCTGTGGCACGAGGAGGACGGCTTCTACTACGACGTCCTCGTGCAGCCCGACGGGCGCGCGCCGCACATGCGGGTGCGCTCGATGGTCGGTCTGCTGCCGATCCTCGGTGCGACGGAGATCCCCTCGTGGGTCGTCGACGAGTGCCCCGACGTGACGAGCCGCTTCCAGTGGCTCCAGCAGCGCCGGCCCGAGCTCGTCAAGCCGATGCTCGCCCGCGAGGACGGCAAGATGCTCCTCACGCTCGTGCCGCCGAAGCGCCTGCGCCGCATCCTCGAGCGGATGTTCGACTCGGAGGAGTTCTTGTCCCCCTACGGGATCCGGTCGCTGTCGGCCGCGACGCGTCAGGCTGTGACGGCGACGCTCGGCAGCGAGACCGTCTCGATCGAGTACGAGCCGGGCGAGTCGCGCACCGGCATGTTCGGCGGCAACTCCAACTGGCGCGGGGCGGGCTGGTTCCCCACGAACGTCCTGCTCGCCGACAAGCTGCGCACCTACGGCCGCTACTTCGGTGACGACTTCCGGATCGAGATCCCGACCGGTTCGGGCGACTGGCGCACGCTCGACGAGGCGGCCGACGTCATCGACGGCGGCCTGACGGCGCTCTTCCGCCCCGTCGACGGCCGCCGCCCCTCCGACGGCAAGCGCATCGAGTCCTCGCCGGACCCGCTGTGGTCAGCTCACCCGACGTTCTCGGAGTACTTCGACGGCGACACCGGCGAGGGCCTCGGCGCGACGCACCAGACCGGGTGGACCGCCCTCGTCGCGCACCTGCTCAACCCGCGGCTGCCCCCCGACCCGCGCACCATGGGCTGGGCCTGAGCGACACGGCATACGTCCTCGCTCGGTCCGGGCGGGTCGCAGAGGGCGTATGCCGTCCGGCGGGCGAGGCGTGTCGGGTGACCCGCCGCGCTCGGGTAGCGTGAGCCAGCGTGAACGCGCCCATCTCCGTTCGTGACATCTCCGCAGCCCAGCACCTCGCCTGGCTCCGGTCCCAGCCCTCGGCGAGCTTCCTCCAGACACCGGCCTGGGCCGACGTCAAGAAGGAATGGCGCGCCGATTCGGTCGGCTGGTTCGAGGGCGAGGAGATGGTCGGCGCCGCGCTCGTGCTGCACCGCTCGCTCCCACGCCTCAAGCGGTCGCTGGCCTACGTGCCCGAGGGGCCGTGCATCGACTGGGCCTCACCTCGTCTCGTCGAGCTGCTCCGCGCGCTCCGCGACCACCTCAAGGCCAAGGGTGCCTTCGCGCTGCGGCTCGGGCCGCCCGTGGCGACGCACCGCTGGCGCACGGCCACGATCAAGGCGGCCATCGGCGACCCGGCCGTCCGTCGCTACGACGACGCGACGCCCGACGTCGTCGAGCCGGTGGGCACAGCGGTCGTCGCCGAGCTGCAGCGGCTGGGCTTCCGCCACCTCAGCCCCGACGACGGCTTCGCCGCCGGTCAGCCGGAGTACGTCTTCCAGGTGCCGCTCGCGGGCCGCACCGAGGCCGACGTGCTCGCCGGTATGAACCAGCTGTGGCGCCGCAACATCAAGAAGACCGCGAAGAACGGCGTCACGGTCCGGGTCGGGGACGCCTCCGACCTGCCGGCGTTCCACCGCACCTACGTCGAGACCGCCGAGCGCGACCGTTTCACGCCGCGTGGTCTCGCCTACTTCGAGCAGATGTACGCCGCGCTGTCGGCCGAGGACCCCGAGCGGATCCGCGTCTACCTCGCCGAGCACGAGGGCGACGTCCTCGCGGCGACGATCTTCATCCGGGTCGGCGAGCACGCCTGGTACTCCTACGGCGCGTCGACGTCGGCCAAGCGCGAGCTGCAGGGCTCGACGGCCATCCAGTGGCGGATGATGCAGGACTCGATCGCCGCCGGCGCCGGCGTCTACGACCTGCGCGGCATCACGAACACGGTCGACGAGGCCAACCCGCACATCGGGCTCATCCGCTTCAAGGTCGGCACCGGTGGCGAGGCCGTGCGGCTGGCCGGCGAGTGGGACCTGCCGCTGAACCGCTTGCTCTACAAGGCTTTCGACCTCTACATGAAGCGGCGGTGATCGGCCGTGTCCTTCGTCCTCCACGTCGACGGTGAGCGCTGGCGTGCCGGCCACGACCGTTTCGTCGCCGAGCACCCCGGCGTCGTCCCCGTCGTCAAGGGCAACGGCTACGGCTTCGGTCGAGACCTCCTCTGCGCCGAGGCCGCCCGCCTCGGCGTGCCGATGGTCGCGATCGGCACCTACGCCGAGCTGCCTTCTGCGCTGGGCGCGTTCGGCGGTGACGTGCTCGTCATGGAGCCCTACCGTGCGGCTATCCACGCCGACCTGCCCGACCTCGCGAACCGCCGCGTCGTGCACACCGTGACGACCGAGTCCGACCTCGGGAGCCTTCGCGAGGTGGTTTCGGACGCACGGGTCGTGGTCGAGGGCCTGACGTCCATGAACCGCTACGGCACGCCTGTCGCCGACGTGGCCGGTCTGGCCGGCGCCGCCGACGCGGTCGGGGTCACGCTGCACCTGCCGCTCGGGACCGGCCACGTCGAGGAGATCTCGCGCTTCATCGCCGCCGTGCCCGGCGTGCCCGGCGTGCGCACGTGGTTCGTGTCGCACGTCTCACCCGCCGAGCTCGCCACTCTCGCAGCGCGTTTCCCCGAGCACGAGTTCCGGCCGCGCATCGGCACCGACCTCTGGTACGCCGACAAGGGCTCCTACGACGTGCGCGCGCACGTGCTCGACGTGCGCCCCGTCACCAAGGGCACGCGGGTCGGCTACCGACAGCGAGCGGTCGCCGCGGGCCACCTCGTCGTCGTCAGCGGCGGCACGTCGCACGGCGTCGCCATGGAGAGCCCGTCGTCGGCCGCCACGACACGGTCGCGTGCCATCGCCGTCACCGAGGGCGTGCTCGAGGCAGCACACCGGGTGCGGTCTCCCTTCACGGTGTCGGGCGTCATGCCGCGCTTCGCCGAGCCGCCGCACATGCAGTGCAGCCTCCTCGTGCTGCCGGCCGGCGTCGCTCCCCCACGGATCGGCGACGTCGTCCCGGTCCGGATGCGCCTGACGACGACGACCCCGGACGCCGTCGTCGTCTCCTGACACAGCACAGCGACGGCAGGAGGGACGTCCCTCGGACGTCCCTCGGACGTCCCTCGGACGTCCCTCGGACGCCGACGGGTCCAGGCGGGTCGGAACTAGAGCCGCGCTGTCGTCGGGACGGTGAGGACCTCGGCGCCGTCGTCCGTGATGGCGATCGTGTGCTCGCTGTGGGCCGTGTGGCTGCCGGTGGCGCTCCGGAGCGTCCACCCGTCGGCATCGGTCACGAGCTCGGCGGTGCCGGCCATGACCCAGGGCTCGAGGGCGAGCAGGAGTCCGGGGCGCAGCGTGTAGCCGCGGCCCGGCCGCCCGGTGTTCGACACGTGCGGGTCCTGGTGCATCGTCGACCCGACGCCGTGGCCGCCGAACTGCGTGTTGATCGGGTAGCCCGCGTCGGAGAGGACCGAGCCGATGGCATACGAGAGGTCCCCCACGCGGGCGCCCGGCCGGGCCGCGGCGATGCCGGCTGCGAGCGCGCGCTCGGTGGCCTCGATCATCGCGACGCTCTCCGGAGGCCGGCACCCGCCCACGACGAAGCTGATCGCGGAGTCGGCGACGACGCCGCCCAGGTTCACGGCGAGGTCGAGCGACAGCAGGTCGCCGTCGGCGAGCGACCGGTCGTGAGGCAGCCCGTGGAGCACGGCGTCGTTGACCGAGGTGCAGATGTAGTGGCCGAACGGGCCCCGTCCGAAGGACGGTGCGTAGTCGACGTAGCAGGATGCGGCTCCCGCCTCGAGGATCATGGCCTTCGCCCAGCCGTCGATGTCCAGGAGGTTCGTGCCCACGGCAGCGCGGCCCTTCAGGTCTTGCAGGATGTCGGCGACGAGAGCTCCCGCGGCCCTCGCGCGGGGCAGCTCGGAGGGGCTGAGGATCTCGATCATGCGGCGCCTTTCGATGCGGCTGCGGTGTGACCAATAACTATCCCGGCCATGTTATCCCGGTCTAGGATCGTGGTCATGGTCAGGTTGCCGCTCACACCCGCGGAGGTCGAGCGCGGACAGCGCCTCGGCGCCCTGCTGCGTCGGGCCCGCGGGGATCGCACGATGCTCGAGACCGCGCTCGAGGCACGGATCTCCCCCGAGACCCTTCGCAAGATCGAGTCCGGCCGCGTGGCCACCCCGGCCTTCCCGACGATCGCAGCGATCGCCGAGGTCCTCGGCCTGTCCCTCGATGCGGTGTGGGCCGAGATCAGCCCGCCCGAGGCCGGCGCGGCCCCACGGGGCTCCGGTCCCGACCGTCGGGACCGCATCGCCTCGTAGGACCTCCGGCCGACGACCACCGGCCCTGCCATGCTGTGGGCATGGAACGCGTCCTCGGCATCGGCGGCTACTTCCTCAGGGCTGCGGACCCCACGGCCCTCAGCACCTGGTACCGCGAGGTCCTGGGACTGGACTTCGACGCCAACGGACTGTGGCAGCAGGAGGCCGGGCCGACCGTGTTCGCCGCGTTCCCGGCCGACACGGACTACCTCGGCGCCCGCGCCCAGCAGACGATGCTCAACGTCCGGGTCGGCGACCTGGACGCCATGCTCGCCCAGCTGCGCGCCGCCGGGGCGGAGGTCGACGCCGAGAGCCAGGACCTGGCGGGCGTCGGGCGGTTCGGCTGGGTCACGGACCCGGAGGGCAACAGGATCGAGCTGTGGCAACCCAGCTGACGACGGCTCCGGCCACCGGTCAGGCGCCCTCGCTCCCCTCGATGACGTCGAGGTCGCGCACGGCGTAGCGGTGGTGCTCCCACTCCTCCTCGAGGATCGTGTGCAGGCACGAGAGCACCGTCTCGGGGTAGTCGGGGTCGTGCGGGTTCGGTCGGTCCGACGCGAGCAGCTCGGGCGTGACGCCCGCGATGACGTCGCGCACCATCGCGACGCGGCCTGCCCGCACCTCGAGGACCTCGTCGTAGGACGGCGCGTCCTGCGCGAGCACCGTCACGTCGAAGCCGTCGTCCGCGGTCGCAACGTCGATCAACCCGTAGGGGTGGTACGGCTGCTCCTCCCCGAGGATCGCCTTGCGCAGCCACGTGTCCGTCGCCAGCACGAGGTGCCGCAGCGTCTGGGCGAACGACCACTCGCCGGCCACCGACACGTCCACCGTGCCGGACGGCAGGGTGCCGACACGCGCGAGCGTGGCGGCCCAGGTGCGCTCCAGCCGGTCCCAGGCAGTGGCGAGTCCCTCCGGATCGGTCGCCCGCCGGTCGGCACGTCCCGGGAAACGACGGTTGAGCTCGGCATCGACGAGCGGGACCACGTCGACGCCGTTGACGAGCAGGACGTTCTTGCCGTCGAAGAGCCACGGCGCATCGATCTCCACGCCCTCCGCCTGCACGCCGCGCATGACGACGCCGGAGATGTCGGCGCCGACGAAGCGCGCGCCGCGCAGGTCCGTGTCGACGAACTCCGCTCCCTGCAGGTCGTCGCTCGAGCCGAAGGTTGCCATGACGTCTCCTCGTCGTACGCCGCGCAGGACGGCTCAGACTACCGATCGAGCGCGGCTCGGGTCGGGATCGGACCCACGTCGACGAAGCTCGACCGTCGCCGCCGGGCGATATCGTCGTCCCGGACGGTCGGCGTCCGGGAGGTGAGAGGTGTGCGGTACGACACGAGTCCCACGGCGCGGGCTCTTCTCGCCCTCGAGGCCATCCAGGACAGCCCCGGCATCACGGCGGAGCGGCTCGGCGACCACCTCGGGGTCTCCGAGCGGGCCGCCCGCCGCTACGTCGCGATCCTCCGCGAGGCCGACCTGCCCATCGAGTCGGTCACCGGCCCGCACGGCGGCTACCGGGTCGGCCGTGGGCTCCGTCTGCCCCCACTGATGTTCACGGCCGCCGAGGCGCTCGGCCTCGTCATGGCCGTGCTCGAGGGCCATCGCGGCGCCGCTGACCCGACCGAGCTCGTCGGGGCCGCCCTGTCCAAGATCCTGCGCGTGCTTCCCCAGCAGGTCGCCGAACCGGTGCGGGCGGTCCGCCGGGTCACCGGGCCACCGTCGGACCCGAGCCTGCGCGTCGACCCTACCGTGACGGCCCAGCTCGTCGAGGCGTGCACGAGGTCGCGTCGGGTGCGCCTCGACTACCGCCTCGAGGACGGCCGGGAGCGGCCCATGGAGGTCGACCCCTGGGCCGTCGTCCTGCGTCACGGCCGGTGGTACCTCCTCGGGTGGTCACAGACGAGCGACGCCCAGCGCGCCCTGCGCGTCGACCGGGTCCGGTCGGTCTTCACGACGTCGGTGGCCTTCGAGCCCCCGGAGGACCTGGACGCCCTCCGGACGCTGGAGGAGCACCTCTCCCAGGGCTGGCGCCACGACGTCGACGTCCTCCTCCGGGCCGACCTCGACGAGGCCACGCGATGGATCCCGCGCAGCCTAGGACGTCTCGAGCCGGTCGACGGCGGGGTCCGGCTGAGGGCCACGACCGACGAGCCCGAGTGGTACGCCCGCCAGCTCGCCGTCACCCCGCTGACCTTCGAGGTGCTCGGGTCACCCGCGCTCGTCCAGGCCACCGAGGACCTCGCCGAGCGGCTCGTGAAGTCGGCGGGCGCCGTCGACGCCAGCCGCGATGATCCCGCCGATCGCTGACCCGGCCCCAGCGGGTACGACACCGTCACGGCGGCCTGTGCAGCAGCCGACGTCCACRGGTCCCCGCGCACTAGGGTGATCTCGACCGGACCGGGGAGGCCCCCGGTCCCAACCCGAGGAGCGGCAGATGAGCTTCAACGACAGCGCCCAGCTCGACACCTCCCAGGTGCAGAGCGGCGGCAGCGGAGGTGGCGGCGGAGGCGGAGGCTTCCCCGGCGGCATCCAGGTCGGCGGAGGCATCGGCGGCCTCATCCTGCTCGTGCTCATGCTCATCTTCGGCGGAGGCAAGATCCTCGGTGGCGGCGGTGACTCCGGCACCGGCGCCGGCGGCCTCCCGTCCCAGCAGCTCGAGAGCAGCCAGGTCGCGGCCGCGGGCCAGGTCGACCAGGGCGAGTTCTCCCAGTGCAAGACCGGCGCCGACGCCAACAAGAACGATGTCTGCCTCATCATCGCGACGGTCAACAGCGTCCAGGACTACTGGGGCAAGACGCTGCCGAAGTACCAGATGAACTACGAGCCGGTGAAGACCGTCATCTACCAGGGCCAGACCCCGTCGGGCTGCGGCACCGCCAACTCGCAGGTCGGCCCGTTCTACTGCCCGCTCGACGCCAAGGTCTACGTCGACGCGAGCTTCTTCGAGGAGCTGCAGAGCAAGTTCGGCGCCGACGGCGGCCAGCTCGCCAAGGAGTACGTCATCGCGCACGAGTACGGCCACCACGTGCAGGACCTCCTCGGCATCCTCGACCGGGCGCAGCAGGACCCCCAGGGCCCCAACTCCGGCGCCGTCCGCATCGAGCTCATGGCCGACTGCCTCGCCGGCACGTGGGTCAAGCACGCGACCGAGACGACCGACGCCGACGGCACCCCTCTGCTCAAGCCCATCACCGAGCAGGACATCACGTCCGCGCTCTCGGCCGCGTCAGCCGTCGGAGACGACCGCATCCAGAAGAAGATGCAGGGTCGCGTCACTCCCGAGAACTGGACGCACGGCTCGTCGGAGGCCCGCCAGAAGTGGTTCCTGCAGGGCTACCAGACCGGCGACCTCAACCAGTGCAACACCTTCGGCGTCGACACCGTCAGCTGACGCCACCCGGCGGCGCCTCGTCCAGCTCGATGCGCACGGCTCGGCCACGGCGCAGCGCGGTCTCGAGCACGTCGCGCTTCGGGTCGGGCAGGTCGTAGAGCTCCCGCATCGGCAGCCCCGCCAGGGCCCGCAGGGCTCCGGCGTCGAGGACCTCGCGCACGAGCGTGCGGTCCCCACCGACGACCAGAGCATGAGGTATGCCGTCCGCTCCCGTCGCCGGTGACTCGTCGTCCCCGAGGAGCACCCGTCGCGCGTGGCCGACAACGGCACCGACGAGCTCGTCGGCCTGCTTCCCCCGTCGGCGGGCGAAGCGCTGCTGGGACCAGCCGCCCGCTGCGGTGCGTGACTGCACGTGGCGCGTCCCGACCTTCGAGGCGGTGAAGGCACCGGTCGAAGCCAGCCCCACGGCATACCCACCGCGCCTGACGAGGATGACACCGAGGGGCTCGTGGGCGAACGGCGTTGCCACGACGGTGGATCCGTCGGCAGCGCGGGCGGACACGACGACGCCGCCGGGAGTGGACTCCTCGGCGGCGTCGTAGGTGCCGTGCCGCTCGGCGAAGCCCGTCATCCAGCGGTCGAACCGCCCGGGGTCGACCTCGATGACGCGCGTCGTCACGAGCGCGGGTGCTGCTGGCTCAGAGGTTGAAGCCGAGGGCGCGCAGCTGCTCGCGGCCGTCCTCGGTGATCTTGTCGGGACCCCACGGCGGCATCCACACCCAGTTGATGCGGTGCGTGGTGACGAGGCCCTCGAGCGCCTGAGCGGTCTGGTCCTCGATGACGTCGGTGAGGGGGCACGCGGCAGACGTCAGCGTCATGTCGATGACGGCGTGCGACTGGGCGTCGACGGTGATGCCGTAGACGAGGCCGAGGTCGACGACGTTGATGCCGAGCTCGGGGTCGACGACGTCGCGCATGGCCTCCTCGACGTCAGCCACGTTCGGCGGGGTGGTGGTCTGGGTCATGACGAAACTCCTTGGGGGGAGGTGGAACTCGTGGAAGAGATGTCGACACCGGCTCGGGCGAGGGCATCGGTGAAAGCGGTCCAGCCGAGCAGGGCGCACTTGACGCGCGCGGGGTACTTCGAGACGCCGGCGAAGGCGACGCCGTCACCGATGACGGTCTCGTCACCGGCTACGTGGCCTCGGGAGGTCAGCATGGCGCGCATCGCCTCGAAGGTCTCGAGGGCCTCGTCGACGCGGTGGCCGATGACCTCCTCGGCGAGGACGGATGCGCTCGCGACGGAGATCGAGCAGCCCTGCGCCTCGTAGGAGACGTCGGTCACGACGGCCTCGGCACCCGTGCCGGAGACGTCGACCCGAAGGGTCACCTCGTCCCCGCACGTCGGGTTGATGTGGTGCACCTCGGCGTCGAACGGGTCGCGCAGGCCCGCGTGGTGCGGGCGCTTGGAGTGCTCGAGGATGAGCTCCTGGTAGAGGTCCATCAGCTCGCCTCCCTCTCGGTGTCGAGCCCGAAGACGACGGGCACCCGGTCGAGCGCCGCGAGCAGCGCCTCGACCTCGGCGACGGTGTTGTGGACGGCGAACGACGCACGGGTGGTCGCGGTGGCCCCGAGAGCCCGGTGCAGCGGCCACGCGCAGTGGTGCCCCACGCGTACGGCCACGCCGGCGTCGTCGAGCACCTGGCCCACGTCGTGGGCGTGCACGCCGTCGACGACGAACGCGACGGCACCGCCGCGTGGCGTGCCGACCGCAGGACCGACGACACGCACCCACGGGCGCTCGGACAGACCGCGCTGGAGCAGGTCGACGAGAGCGGCCTCGTGGGCGTGGATGCGGTCGATGCCGAGACCCTCGATCCACCGGACGGCGGCCGCGAGCCCGACCGCCTGGGCGGCGTTGGGGACGCCGGCCTCGAACTTCTGGGGCGCCGGGGCGTAGGTCGACCGTTCCATCGTGACGAGCTCGATCATCGAGCCGCCCGTGAGGAACGGTGGCATGACCTCGAGCAGCTCGCCGCGACCCCAGAGGACGCCGACCCCCATCGGGCCGTACATCTTGTGGCCGCTGAAGGCGATGAAGTCCGCGCCGAGCGTGGCCACGTCGACCGCGAGGTGCGGCACCGACTGGCACGCGTCGACGACGACGAGCGCCCCCACGGCGTGCGCACGGGCGGCGAGGTCGGCGACCGGGTTGACCGTCCCCAGCACGTTGGACACGTGCGTGAACGCGAAGACCTTGGTGCGCTCGGTGAGCAGCTCGTCGAGCCCGGACAGGTCGAGTGCGCCGTCCGTGTCCACCGGGACCCAGCGCAGGGTCGCACCCGTGCGACGGGCGAGCTCCTGCCAGGGCACGAGATTGGCGTGGTGCTCCATCTCGGTGACGAGGATCTCGTCACCGGCACCGAGCACGAACCGCTCGTCCTTGGGGTCGTCGGTCGGGGCCGCGTTGGAGAAGGCGTACGCGACGAGGTTGAGCGCCTCGGTGGCGTTCTTCGTGAAGACCACCTCGTCGGCGGGCGCCCCGATGAACGACGCGACGGTCGCGCGGGCGGCCTCGAAGTCGTCGGTCGCCTCCTCCGCGAGCTGGTGCGCGCCGCGGTGTACCGCGGCGTTGTGCTGCTCGTAGAACGCGCGCTCGGCGTCGAGGACCGGCGTCGGCTTGTGCGACGTCGCCCCCGAGTCGAGGTAGACGAGCGGCCTGCCGTCGCGCACCGTGCGCGTGAGGATGGGGAAGTCGCCGCGGATCGCGGCGAGCTCCCCGTCCGTGAAGGGCAGGACGTCGACCATTCGGCTCAGGCCTCGACCGCCGCGGCCGGGGCCGCGGTGAGGTAGCGGTCGTAGCCCTCGTCCTCGAGGCGGTCGGCCAGCTCCGGGCCACCCTCCTCGACGACCTTGCCGTCGACGAAGACGTGCACGAAGTCGGGCTTGATGTAGCGCAGGATGCGCGTGTAGTGCGTGATGAGCAGGACGCCGAGGTCGCTCGAGTCCTTGGCCCGGTTGACGCCCTCGGAGACGATCTTGAGCGCGTCGACGTCGAGGCCGGAGTCGGTCTCGTCGAGGATGGCCACCTTCGGGCGCAGCAGCTCCATCTGGAGGATCTCGTGGCGCTTCTTCTCGCCACCGGAGAAGCCCTCGTTGACGTTGCGCTCGGCGAATGCGGGGTCCATGCGCAGGTTGCCCATGGCGGCCTTGACGTCCTTGACCCACGTACGCAGCTTGGGCGCCTCGCCGTCGATGGCCGTCTTGGCGGTGCGGAGGAAGTTGCTCACCGTGACGCCGGGGACCTCGACGGGGTACTGCATCGCGAGGAAGAGGCCGGCACGGGCGCGCTCGTCGACCTTCATGGCGAGGACGTCCTCGCCGTCGAGCGTCACGGTGCCGCCGGTGACGGTGTACTTCGGGTGGCCGGCGATGCTGTAGGCCAGCGTCGACTTGCCGGAGCCGTTGGGCCCCATGATCGCGTGCGTCTCCCCCGACTTCACGGTGAGGTCGACCCCGCGCAGGATCTCCTTGGGGCCGTCCTCGGTCTCGACCGAGACCGTCAGTCCCTTGATCTCGAGCGTGCTCATGGGTCAGTTCTCCTTGTTCGTGATGCTGGGCGTGTGCTGGGTGGGAGCGGCGTAGGCCGTCGACGCGAGCTCGTCCTCGATCGCCGCGGTGATCTCGTCGCGCAGGTCGGCGAGCGGGATCTCGCGGATGATGTCGGCGAAGAAGCCGCGCACGACGAGGCGCTTGGCCTCGTCCTCGTTGATGCCGCGCGACTGGAGGTAGAAGAGCTGCAGGTCGTCGAACCGGCCTGTCGCAGAGGCGTGTCCGGCGCCCTCGATCTCGCCGGTCTCGATCTCGAGGTTCGGCACCGAGTCGGCGCGGGCGCCGTCGGTCAGCACGAGGTTGCGGTTGAGCTCGTAGGTGTCGGTGCCCTCGGCCTCGGCGCGGATGAGCACGTCGCCGACCCACACCGTGCGGGCGGTCTCACCCTGGAGCGCACCCTTGTAGGTGGCGCGGCTCTTGCAGTGCGGTGCGTTGTGGTCGATGTACGAGCGGTGCTCGAGGTGCTGGCCGGCGTCGGCGAAGTAGACGCCGAGCAGCGTCGCGTCGCCACCCGGGCCGGCGTAGCGCACGTTGGCGTTGACCCGGACGACCTCGCCGCCGAGCGACACCGAGAGGTGCTTGAAGCGGGCGTCGCGTCCGACGAGGGCGTCGTGCTGGGCCAGGTGCTGGGCGTCGTCGGCCCAGCGCTGCACCGACACCACGGTGAGGTCGGAGCCGTCACCGGTGACGACCGAGACGAGCTGGGCGTAACGGGCCGAGCCCGTGTGCTCGACGACGACGGTCGCCTTGGAGAAGCGACCGGCGCGCACGACGAGGTGACCGTGCACGGGCTCACCGCCGTGGCCGACGAGCGACAGGCGTACGGGCTCGTCGAGCTCGGCCTCGGCCGGGATGTCGAGCAGCACGGCACCGCCCGCGGCCGCGCCGGCCACGACGGCTGCGCGGTCCTGCGGCGGCAGGATGCCGAGGGCCTGGGCCTGCTCGGAGGTGATCGTCGACGTCGTGACGTCCTCGGGGAGCGACGTGCTCCAGTCGAGGCTGCCCGTCGCGCCCTCGGCCAGCAGGCCGGCGAGCTTCTTGACGGGCGTGAAGCGCCAGTCCTCCTCGCGACCCGACGGGATCGGGAAGGCGGCGACGTCGAAGGACGCCGTGCGCTCGGCACGCGACTGGTCGGGCACGAAGGCCGCGGCGGAGTCGGTGTGGGCGGCCGCGCCGGGGGCGGCGACGGTGGTGGTGGGGGCGGCGTCGGGCACCGGGGTCTCGCTCTGCTGGGTCTCGGGGATGTCGGTGGTCGTGTCAGCCAGAAGGCTCATCAGCCGACGGCTCCTTCCATCTGCAGCTCGATGAGGCGGTTGAGCTCGAGGGCGTACTCCATGGGCAGCTCGCGCGCGATGGGCTCGATGAAGCCGCGCACGATCATGGCCATGGCCTCGTCCTCGGCCATGCCGCGCGACATGAGGTAGAAGAGCTGGTCCTCGGACACCTTCGAGACCGTGGCCTCGTGACCCATCGAGACGTCGTCCTCGCGGATGTCGACGTAGGGGTAGGTGTCGGATCGGCTGATCGTGTCGACGAGCAGGGCGTCACAACGCACGGTCGAGGCGGAGTGCGACGCGCCCTCGAGCACCTGCACGAGGCCGCGGTAGCTCGCACGGCCCCCGCCACGGGCGACCGACTTGCTGATGATCGAGCTCTTCGTGTTGGGAGCCGCGTGGACCATCTTGGAGCCGGTGTCCTGGTGCTGGCCCTCGCCGGCGAAGGCGATGGAGAGCGTCTCGCCCTTGGCGTGCTCGCCCATGAGGAAGACGGCGGGGTACTTCATCGTCACCTTGGAGCCGATGTTGCCGTCGACCCACTCCATCGTCGCGCCGGCCTCACAGGTCGCGCGCTTCGTGACGAGGTTGTAGACGTTGTTGGACCAGTTCTGGATCGTCGTGTAGCGCACGCGGGCGTTCTTCTTGACGATGATCTCGACGACGGCCGAGTGGAGCGAGTCCGACTTGTAGATCGGGGCGGTGCAGCCCTCGACGTAGTGCACGTAGGAGCCCTCGTCGGCGATGATCAGCGTCCGCTCGAACTGACCCATGTTCTCGGTGTTGATGCGGAAGTACGCCTGGAGCGGGATGTCGACGTGGACACCCTTGGGGACGTAGATGAACGAGCCCCCCGACCACACGGCGGTGTTGAGCGCGGCGAACTTGTTGTCGCCGGCCGGGATGACGGTCGCGAAGTGCTCGCGGAAGAGGTCCTCGTGCTCCTTCAGGGCCGTGTCGGTGTCGAGGAAGATGACGCCCTGGGCCTCGAGGTCCTCACGGATCTGGTGGTAGACGACCTCCGACTCGTACTGGGCTGCGACACCGGAGACGAGGCGCTGCTTCTCGGCCTCCGGGATGCCCAGACGGTCATAGGTGTTCTTGATGTCCTCGGGCAGGTCGTCCCACGTGGCGGCCTGCTTCTCGGTCGACTTCACGAAGTACTTGATGTTCTGGAAGTCGATGCCGGTGAGGTCCGAGCCCCAGGAGGGCATGGGCTTCTTGCCGAAGAGGCTGAGGCTCTTCAGGCGCAGCTTCGTCATCCACTCCGGCTCGCTCTTGCGGGCCGAGATGTCGCGCACGACGTCCTCGTTGAGCCCTCGACGCGCCGTGGACCCGGCCACGTCGCTGTCGGCCCAGCCGTACTCGTAGGTGCCGATGCCCTTGAGGCCGGGGTTCAGCTCTTCGATGTGCGTGGTCATGAGGAACCTTCCTTGACGTGCGTGAGCGTGTCGGTGGTGCTCGAACGAGGTGGGGCAGCCTCCGGGTCAACACCCGAGGGCTGCGTGGTCTTCCGGGGGCGGGAGCCGATCCCACCGGTCGGGACGAACGTCGTGCAGACGTGGTGTCCGCCCGCGAGGGTCGCGAGGCGCTGGACGTGCACCCCGAGCAACCGGGAGAACGCGTCGGTCTCGGCCTCGCAGAAGGCCGGGAACTCGGTGGCGACGTGCTGCACCGGGCAGTGGCCCTGGCACAGCTGGACGCCGGTCAGGCCCCCGGCGCCGACGGGCCGGGCGGTGGCGGCGAAGCCGTCCTCGCTCAGCGCCTCGACGAGGGCCTCGGTGCGCGCGGCGGGGTCGTCGCCGGCGGCGGCGAGCCGGGCGGCATACCGCTCCTCGAGCGCGCCGACGCGGCTGCGGGCGAAGTCGCCGACGGCCGCGGGTCCCGCATGCTCCTGGAGGTAGCGCAGCACCTCGACGGCGAGCGAGTCGTAGTCGGCCTCGAGGGCGTTGTGGCCGGCGTCGGACACGACGTAGGCGCGAGCAGGGCGTCCACGGCCGCGGCGACCACCGGTGGGCTCGTGCGGGACGACAGCGCCCTGCTCGACGAGCGCGTCGAGGTGACGACGCACGGCAGCCGGTGTCAGGTCGAGATGACGCCCGAGCTCGGCGGCCGAGATCGGGCCGTCGGCAGAGACCATGTGGAGCACCCGCGAGCGCGTGCGCGACTCGAGCGGCGAGACGTGCTGGCCGTCCTCGCCGTCCTTCGTCTCACGCGGGGTGTGCGCTCCGATAAACACCACACCATTGTGACGTAATTGGGGCTGCGACTCCAGTTAGGTCGTCCTTACCGCCAGGTAGCGCCATCGGCGTCGTCGTCCCCGTCGTCATCGTCGTCGTCGTCATCCAGGTCGGGCGGCATGATGACCGACGGCATCCGCGTGCGCGGCGGCGCGACGGCGCCCTCCCCGAACCAGCGCCTCCGCAGCGGGGCCGTGACCCAACCCAGCGGGCAGGTGAGCACGTAGCCGTATGCGAGCGCCATGCCCGTCGCGCCGGGGAAGAGCGCGAGTCCCAGCGCGATGACGATGCCGAGCGGGATCGTGATCCGCAGGTGGCGCGGCGACAGCAGGTCGCGGAAGGAGCGGAACCGGAACGACGAGGCCATGAGCGCGGCTGGGACCACCCCGGCCGCGACCGGCACGAGGGGCGCCCAGTCGTAGAGGGGCTCGCCGATGGCGAGCACCGTCGAGATGACGACGCCCGCGGCACCGGGGCTCGCGAGACCGACGAAGTAGCGCTTGTCGGCGAGGGGGTCGATGGTGACGTTGAAGCGGGCCAGCCGGTAGGCCGCGCAGGCCAGCCAGAACATCGCCCCGGCCCAGGCCCAGACCGGGTAGGCCGGCAGCGCCCAGGTGTAGACGAGCACGGCGGGTGCGATCCCGAACGAGATGAGGTCGGCGAGGGAGTCGAACTGCAGGCCGAACGGTGTGATGGCACCGACGGCGCGGGCCACCGCGCCGTCGCAGATGTCGAGGACGATCGAGATGCCGACGAGCACCGCGGCCGCGCGGAAGTGCCCCTGGAACGACAGGAGCACCGACGAGAAGCCGCACAGCATGTTGCCGAGCGTGAAGAGGCTGGGCAGGGTCGCCCGCGCACGGACGCGCGGGTTGAGCCGGTCGAGCGGGATGACCCGGGCGCCGGTGGCCGACACGAGCCGGATGCGCCGGCTCACGCGGTCGCGCCGGCGGGGCCGATCGTCGGAGGCGGGGGCCGCGTCGCCGCTCACGAGGCGTCCGCCGCCGGGAAGCGGCCCAGCACGGTCTCCCCACCGACGGCGCGCTTGCCCTTGCTGACCTCGAGCTGCACCTCCGGCGGCACGAAGACGTCCATGCGCGAGCCGAACTTCATCAGGCCCATGCGCTCGCCGGTGCCGATCTCGTCGCCGGGCTCGATGCGGGTGACGATGCGGCGCGCGAGCTGGCCGACGAGCTGGCGGTAGACGATGCGGCGCGGGCGGCCCGCGACGACGCGCTCGACGATGATCTCGCTGCGCTCGTTCTTCGTGGCGCTCTCGGCGCGGTAGGCGGCGAGGAAGCGGCCCGGCGTGTGGGTGACGTCGATGACGCGGCCGCCGTAGGGCGACCGGTTCATGTGCACGTCGAGCAGCGACAGGAAGATGCTGACCTGCTGCCACTCGCCGGGCGGGGCGATGCCCGGCTGCGGCTCCCCCACGTGCATGACGATCCCGTCGGCCGGGGCCAGCACCACGTCGGGGTCGGACACGGGCGAGCGGTCCGGGGTGCGATCCGGGTCGCGGAAGAAGAGGGTCACCCCCGCAGTGAGCAGGCCGAGGGCGGCGGTCGTGCGCGGTCGGCGGGCCAGCGCGGCGATCACCGTGGGCACGGCGGCCATCGCGGTGAAGGGCTTGGCGGCTGGGTCGATCTTCACGGGTCGGGGTCTCCGTCAGGGTCGAGTGTGGTGAGCAGGTCGAGTGGGGCGGGCGGAGCGGGACGGCGGAGGGGTACGCCGGTGGCGACCGAGGTGCGGTGACCGGGGTCGTCGGCACCGAGCCTAGACTCATGAGCCATGACCGATGCGGTGACACTGTCCGACCTCCACCGCACTTTCGGTCAGGTGGCTGCCCTCGACGGCCTGACGTGGAGGGCCCCCGCCGGCCGCATCACCGCGGTGCTCGGTCCCAACGGTGCGGGCAAGACGACCGCCATCGAGTGCGCGGTCGGTCTCGGGCGGCCCGACGGCGGCAGGGTTCGCGTCCTCGGCACCGACCCGTGGCAGGCGGACGCCGACCACCGCGCCCGCGTCGGCGTCATGCTCCAGGCCGGCGGTCTGCCCAACGGCACGAAGCCGCTGCGACTGCTCCACCACCTCTCCCGCCTCTACGCCGACCCGCTCGACGTCGATGCCGTCGCGCGGCGGCTCGGCGTCACGGACTTCGCCTCGACGACGGTGCGTCGCCTCTCGGGTGGCCAGAAGCAGCGCCTCGCCCTCGCGGCGTCGCTGCTCGGGCGTCCCGAGGTGCTCTTCCTCGACGAGCCGGCGGCCGGGCTCGACCCGCACGGACGGCTCGACGTGTGGGAGCTCGTGGCCGAGCAGCGTGACGCCGGCACGACCGTCGTCGTGACGACCCACTCGTTCGAGGAGGCCGAGCGTCTCGCGGAGCACCTCGTCATCATGAACGCGGGACGCACCGTCGCCGAGGGGACGCCGGCGTCGGTGACCGGCGGCCGCTCCCTCGAGGACGTCTACTTCAGCCTGACCCGCAAGGGAGCCGCGTGAGCACCTCAGCCACCCCGTCGACGCCGACCGCCGCTGGAGCGGCCGCTCCGCGCCGTCGGGTCCTCGCCCAGGCCGGCTTCGAGGTCGGCAGCCTGCTGCGCAACGGTGAACAGCTGCTCGTCTCGCTCGTCCTGCCCGCCCTGGCGCTCGTCGGTCTCAGCGTCACGACGTCGCCGTCGCTCGGCCCGGGCACGCGCATCGACGTGGCGACACCGGGCATCATCGCGCTCTGCGTCATCTCGGCCGCCTTCACGTCCCAGGCGATCTCGACCGGCTTCGACCGCCGCTACGCCGTGCTGCGCTACCTCGGCGTCACCCCGCTCGGGCGCGGTGGGCTCGTCGCGGCCAAGGTGGCGGCGACCCTGGCCGTCGAGGCGATCCAGATCGCCGTCATCGCCGTGCTCGGTCTCGCGCTCGGGTGGCGGCCGGAGGTCGCCGGGATCGCGTATGCCGTCCTCTTCGTCGTCCTCGGCACGTGGGCCTTCGTGGCCCTCGCCCTCCTGCTCGCCGGGACCCTGCGGGCGGAGGCGGTGCTCGCGATCGCCAACCTCGTGTGGGTGCTGCTCCTCGCGGTCGGCGGTGTCGTCGTCCCGCGGAGCGAGCTGCCGGCCGGGGTGTCGCACGTCGTGGCCTTCCTGCCGTCGGCAGGCCTGGCGGACGGGCTGAGGTCGGCCCTGGTGGACGGGACGCTGAACCTGCTCGCGCTCGGGGTCGTCCTCGCGTGGGGAGTGGTCGCAACGGTTCTCGCGGCGCGTCTCTTCCGCTTCGACGACTGAGCGGACGAAACTGGCCGCAGCACCACCGCTTCCACCGCCCGACCGCACGACCGCACGACCGCCCGACCGCACGACCGCACGACCGCACGAAGAAGCCGCACCACACCCCACGACCCCGACCGGCCTGGAGGCGACGTGTTCGACTACATCTTCGGTCTTCCGATGCACGCCCTCGTGATCCACGCGGTCGTCGTCCTCGTCCCCCTCTCGGCGCTGTGCGCGATCGCCTACGTCGTGCGCCCCGGGTGGCGGCGGCTGCTGCGCTGGCCGACGGCTGCCGGTGCCGTCATCTCGGGTGTCTCGGCGTTCGTCGCCGCCGAGAGCGGTGAGGCCCTGCAGCGCCGGGTGTCGCAGGTGCGTGCCAGCACGACGGACTTCGACCTGTTGCGCAACCACACCGAGTGGGGCGACCGCGCCAAGCTCATCTGCGTGCTCTTCATGGTCCTCACCCTCCTGGCCCTGTGGTTCGTCCGACCTCCGGAGGAGGAGTCACCGCAAGGCCACGCGTTCGACGTGCTCATCGGCACCCTCGTCGTGCTCTCCGCCGTGGCCGCGATCATTACCGTCGTGCTGGCCGGTCACGCGGGATCCCTCGTGGTCTGGAACGGCCTGGCCTGACCCCTGCCACGCGGGGCACGGTCCCGGCCGGGGAACGGCCCGTCTCAGGGTCCCGACGACACGGGGCGATGCGGGATGACCCGGCTCGGCGGCATACCCTTGCGGGGTGTCCTCCACGCCTCCCGTGACCGACGACGCCCCCGTGACCGGCGCGAGCCGTCTCGCCCGGGCCACCGGTCGCCTCCCCGCCGTCCGGCCCAGCTGGGTGCGGCCCCTGCTGCTCGCCAACCTCGTCGGCGAGGTCGGCATCGTCGTGACCGGCGGCATCGTGCGCCTCACGGGCAGCGGTCTCGGCTGCAGCACCTGGCCGGAGTGCCAGCCCGGCTCGTTCACCCCCGTCCGGACGCCCGCGAGCGAGTTCCACGACCTCGTCGAGTTCGGCAACCGCACCCTGACGAGCGTCGTCACGGTGCTCGCCCTCGCCTCGCTGTGGGTCGTGCTCACGCACTGGCCGGAGCGCCGTCGGCTGCACCGGGTCGCCTTCGGCGTCCTCGCCGGCATCCCCGCGCAGGCCGTGCTCGGCGGCATCACCGTCCTCACGGGGCTCAACCCGTGGACCGTCATGTCGCACTTCCTCCTCTCGATGGTCCTCGTCTCGTTGTCGACCATGCTCGTGCGCGGCGCCCGGGACGACGTCTCGGGCCCGGGTGAGCTCGTCGTGCACCCGCTCGCACGAACGCTCGCCCTCGGCACGAGCGCGGTCGGCGCGGTCGTGCTGCTCCTCGGCACGATCGTCACCGGCTCGGGGCCGCACTCGGGCGACGCCGACCGGCCCGCGCGCACGGGCTTCGACCCGCGGTTCGTCTCGTGGATGCACGCCGACGCCGTCATGCTCTTCTGCGGTCTCGTCATCGCGACCCTCGTCGCCGTGAGCATCACGGCGACCACCGACGAGGCCCGCCGCGCCTGGACCATGGTGCTCGTCGTCACCCTCGCGCAGGGGCTCATCGGCTACGTCCAGTACTTCACGAAGCTGCCCGAGCTGCTCGTGCTGCTCCACATGCTCGGGGCCAGCCTGCTCGTCGTCGCCCTGACCTTCGGGGTCCTCGCGACGAGGCGCCATCCGGTCTGACCGCGGTCCGTCGACGTCACCGGACCGCAAGGACTTTCGCCGTCGCCGACGACCCGTCACTGCCTAGGCTGGGGACGTGCCCACCGTCCTCGTCGTCGACGACGACCCCACCCTGCGCGAGGTGGTCTCCGGCTACCTGACCCGCGCCGGGCTCGACGTCCTCGAGGCGCAGGACGGCCATGCGGCGCTGTCCGTGGCCCGCGACCGCTCCCCCGACCTCGTCGTGCTCGACCTCACGCTCCCCGGTCTCGACGGCCTCGAGGTCTTCCGCCGGCTGCGCGCCGAGCGCGGCGACCTGCCGGTCGTCATGCTGACCGCCCGGGGCGAGGAGTCCGACCGGGTCCTCGGCCTCGAGATCGGTGCGGACGACTACGTGACCAAGCCGTTCAGCAGCCGTGAGCTCGTGCTGCGCATCCAGTCGATCCTGCGCCGTGCCGCACCGCCCGCCGCACCGCCCGCCGCGACGACGCTCGTCGACGACGACCTGCGCGTCGACACCCGACGCCACCAGGCCTGGCTCGCGGACGGTCTGCTCGCCCTGACCAGCCGCGAGTTCGACCTGCTCGCCCACCTCATGGCCCACCCGGGCACCGCGTTCTCCAGGCGCGAGCTGATGGAGCAGGTGTGGGGGTGGGAGTACGGCGACGAGTCGACGGTCACCGTCCACGTCCGCCGGCTGCGCGAGAAGGTGGAGACCGACCCCGCGCGGCCCGTCCGGCTCCAGACCGTGTGGGGTGTCGGCTACCGGTGGGACGGCGCGGCCCCCGCGACGGCGGCAGGGACGTGATCGCCGAGGCCGCCCTGCTCGCCGCGCTCGCGGCCGTCGCCGTCGGCACGGTCGGGGCGCTGGTCGTCCGGGCGCTCGCCGCCCGCTCGCTCGTCGCCGCCGCGGTGCTGGCACCTGTCGTCGTCATCCTCAGCGTCGCCCTCGGCGTGGTCGTCACGGCGCACGCGATGTTCATCAACGAGCACGACCAGGCCGTCGTCCTCGTCGTGACGGCGACCTCCCTGCCCATCGCGGCGGTCTTCGGCTGGCTCATCGCCCGGCGCGTGCAGGGGCTGATGCGCGCCTCCGCCGAGGAGGCCGCCGAGCGCGACCGCGACCGACAGGTCGAGGAGAGCCGCCGCGAGCTCGTCGCCTGGGTGTCGCACGACCTGCGCACCCCGCTCGCCGGCATCCGCGCGATGGCCGAGGCCATCGAGGACGGCCACGCGCCCGCCGACGGCAGCTATCCCGCACGCATCCGGTCCGAGGCCGACCGCATGTCCGACATGGTCGGTGGGCTCCTCGCGCTGTCGCGGCTCCAGTCCGGCACGCTGCGACTCGATCGTGCCCCCGTCGACCTCGGCGACCTCGTCTCCGACGCCCTCGCATCAGCACGCGTCCTCGCGGATCGCCGGGGGGTGCACGTGGGCGGCTCCGCCCCGGCCGAGTCCGTCACGGCCTCCGCCGACGCGGGTGAGCTGTCACGCGCTCTCGCCAACCTCGTGACGAACGCGCTGACCCACACGGACCCGGGCGGCCGGGTCGACATCTCGCTCACCGCCGACCACGACGTGGCCCGCGTCAGTGTCGCGGACGGCTGCGGCGGCATACCACCCGACGAGCTCGGCCGGCTCTTCGACCCGGGCTGGCGCGGGACGAGTGCGCGGACGCCGGCCGCGGGCGTGGGCGCCGGTCTCGGCCTCGCCGTCGCGCGCGGGATCGCCCGGGCCCACGGGGGCGACGTGACCGTGGCCAACGCAGGCCCCGGCTGCCGGTTCGAGCTGGCCCTGCCCCTCGCCGGCGCCCTCGGCGAGCCCGTGCCCGGCGGTCATCCCTAGGCTGGGGAGGTGACCGACCAGCCGACGCTCCGTGAGGGCGAGCTCGTGCTGCGACCGTGGACGATCGACGACAGCGACGAGACCCGGCCCCTCCACGACCGCGAGATCGCCCGGTGGTTCGACTTCCCCGCCGTCGAGCCACCGGCCGACGAGCACCGGATCTGGATCGAGCGCACCCACGCCGAGTGGTCCGACCGGTCCAAGGTCACCTACCTCGTGCAGTGGCGCGGGCGGGCCGCCGGGACGGTCGACGTCCGCGTGCAGGACCCCGGTGTCGGTGTCCTGTCCTGGGCGGTCTTCGCCCCCTACCGCGGACAGGGTCTCGCGTGGCGGGCCGTGCGCCTCCTCGTCGAGTGGGCCTTCGACGCACTCGACCTCGAGCGCGTCGAGGCGCACGTCAACCCCGACAACCGGGCATCCGTGCGCACCGCCCTGCGAGCCGGGCTGCGCCGGGAGGGACGGCTGCGCGGGAACGCGACCCTCGCGGGCGTGCGCCAGGACACCCTCGTGCTCGGGCGACGGCGCGACGACGCACACCCGGACACCCGTGAGGGCTTCACGGCGATGCTCGACTCGACCCTCCCGACCAAGCGCGCCATCGCCCAGGGCGTCCTGCGCTCCCCTGCGGGTCACCTGCTGCTGTGCGAGCTCGTCTACAAGCGCGAGTGGGACCTCCCCGGCGGCGTCGTCGACCGGCACGAGTCCCCCGCCGCGTGCGTCGTCCGCGAGGTCCGCGAGGAGCTCGACCTCAGCGTCACCGCCGGTCCGCTGCTCGCGGTCAACTGGCTCCCTGCCCTGCACGGATGGGGCGACGCGACGGTCTTCGTCTTCGACCTCGGCACCGTCGACGCCGACGTCGTCGAGCGGGCGCACCTGCAGCAGCGCGAGATCCTCGGCGTCCACTGGGCCGGCCCCGGGGACTGGACGGGGYGGGTCGCCGCCTACAACGAGCGGCTGCTCGACGCGCTGCACGCGCACGACGGCGGGACGCTCTACCTCGAGGACGGCCTGCCGACCCTCTGACCGCGCCACACGGCATTCGCCCTGGGTGGGGCGTCCCCGGTCAGGAGAAGAACGGCAGCGGCAGGTGCCAGATGGGGTCGAGCGCGACTCCCACGAACAGGATCGTGAGGTACGTGATCGAGAAGTGGAACAGACGCATCGGCTTGAGGACGTCCTCGGCCGCACCGGCCTTCGCCCTGGCGAGGAGGCGGTGTGCCTCGGTGAGGAAGAGCGCCCCGGCGACCACGGCAGCGGTGGTGTAGACCCAGCCGACCTGCTGGACCGGCACGAGCGCCAGTGACGTCAGCACCATGGCCCACGAGTAGGCGACGATCTGGCGGGCGACGACGACGAAGCGCTCGACGACCGGCAGCATCGGCACGTGCGCCGTGGCGTAGTCGTCCTTGTAGCGCATCGACAGCGGCCAGTAGTGCGGCGGCGTCCAGAAGAAGATGACCATGAAGAGGATGAACGCCGACCAGCTGAGCGAGTCGGTGACGGCCGACCAGCCGATGAGCACCGGCATGCAGCCTGCAGCGCCGCCCCAGACGATGTTCTGGGTCGTGCGGCGCTTGAGCAGCAGGGTGTAGCCGAAGACGTAGAAGAGCAGTGCACCGAGGGCCAGCCAGGCGCTCAGCCAGTTGACGAGCAGGCCCAGCCAGACGGTCGATCCGACGGCCAGCGCCACCCCGAACACGAGGGCGCCCCGTGGGCTGACCGTGCCCGTGACGAGAGGCCGACGACTCGTCCGGTGCATGACGGCGTCGATGTCGCGGTCGATGTAACAGTTGAGGGTGTTGGCCGCACCGGCGGACAGCGTGCCACCGACGACGGTGACGACGACGAGCCAGAGGTCCGGCACGCCCTGCTCCGCCAGGAACATCACGGGGATGGTGGTGATGAGGAGCAGCTCGATGATCCGCGGCTTCATCAGCGAGACGTACTGTCCGAGGAGGAACTTCAGCCCACTGCCGTCGGGACCGTGCAGCGCCGAGAGGTCGGCGCGGGGGTCCACCGTTGTCACTGAGATCCTCACCGCTGGTACGTCGCTCCGACCCGCTGGGTACGTGAGCATTGCGTCGCAAGTCTAGACCGTCGCCGCCGACGGCCGGCACCGCACCGGCAGATGGCCGTTCCGACCGCCGGGCGAGGTGTCGTCCCTCACAGCGCGGGCACTAGGCTCGTGGCCGTACGTGATCAACCCTTGTTGAAGGAGACCCGTTCCGTGCCCACTGCTGCGTCCAGCACCGCCACGAAGGCGAAGAAGCCCACCCGATCCGGCACCACTCGGACCGCGAAGACGAAGGGCCTGCTGGCACAGCGCGACCCGGGTCTGCCGCTTCCCGTGGCGAAGAAGGCCGGCTGGAGCGATCTCGACGTCCGCGCGGTCGACACCACGCGACTGCTCGCCGCCGACGCCGTGCAGAAGGTCGGCAACGGCCACCCCGGCACGGCCATGTCGCTCGCGCCGCTCGCATACCTGCTCTACCAGAACGTCATGACGCACGACCCGTCCGACCCGGCCTGGCTCGGGCGCGACCGGTTCGTGCTCTCCTGCGGGCACTCGAGCCTCACGCAGTACATCCAGCTCTACCTCAGCGGCTACGGCCTCTCACTCGACGACCTCAAGTCGCTGCGCACGTGGGGCTCGCTCACGCCCGGCCACCCCGAGGTCCACCACACCCCCGGCGTCGAGATCACGACCGGCCCGCTCGGTTCGGGCCTGGCCTCGGCCGTCGGCATGGCCATGGCGCAGCGTCGTCAGCGCGGCCTCTTCGATCCCGACGCCAAGCCGGGCACGAGCCCCTTCGACCACCACGTCTACGTCATCGCCTCCGACGGCGACATGCAGGAGGGCGTCTCCCACGAGGCCTGCGCCCTGGCCGGCCACCAGGAGCTCGGCAACCTCACCGTCGTCTACGACGCCAACCAGATCTCCATCGAGGACGACACCGACATCGCGTTCAGCGAGGACGTCGCGGCGCGCTTCGAGGCCTACGGCTGGCACGTCGTGGAGGTCGACTGGCGCAAGGACGCCGACGGCGCCACCTACGTCGAGGACGTCGACGCACTCCTCGCCGCGATCCGCTCGGGCGACAAGGTGACGGACAAGCCGACCCTCGTCGTGCTGCACACGATCATCGCGTGGCCCGCGCCGACGAAGCAGAACACCGGCAAGTCCCACGGCTCGGCACTCGGCGACGAGGAGATCAGCGGGACGAAGGAGCTGCTCGGCTTCGACCCGAAGAAGACCTTCGCCGTCGAGCCCGCCGTCCTCAAGCACGCCCGCGACGTCGTCAAGCGCGGCAAGGCCGCCCACCGCGAGTGGGACAAGGCGTACAAGGCGTGGCGCAAGGCCAACCCCGACCGTGCGGGCCTGCTCGACCGCATCCTCGCGGGCCAGGCTCCGGCCGGCCTCGCCAAGGCGATGCCGACCTTCCCGGCTGACGAGAAGGGCGTCGCGACCCGCGCCGCCTCCGGCAAGGTCCTCACGGCCATCGCCGACGTCATGCCCGAGCTCTGGGGCGGCTCTGCCGACCTCGCCGAGTCCAACAACACGACGATGGAGGGCCAGCCGTCCTTCATCCCGAGCTCGAAGCAGACGTCGACGTGGAAGGGCGGCCCGTTCGGTCGCACGCTGCACTTCGGCATCCGCGAGAACGGCATGGGCATGATCCTCAACGGGATCGCGCTCGAGGGCCTGACCCGCCCCTACGGCGGCACCTTCCTCGTCTTCTCCGACTACATGCGCCCCGCCGTGCGCCTCGCCGCGATCCAGCAGGCGCCCGTCACGTACGTCTGGACGCACGACTCCATCGGCCTCGGCGAGGACGGCCCGACGCACCAGCCGATCGAGCACCTCGCAGCCCTGCGCGCCATCCCCGGCCTCGACGTCGTCCGCCCCGCCGACGCCAACGAGACCGCCGCCGCCTGGGCCCAGATCCTGACGAAGACGGACGGGCCGGCCGCCCTCTGCCTCACGCGCCAGCCGGTCCCGACGTGGGACCGCTCGGCGTACGGCAAGGTGAGCGGCGTCGCCAAGGGCGCCTACGTCCTCGTCGAGGAGTCGCGTGCCGGTGACCCCGACGTCGTCGTCGTCGCGACCGGCTCCGAGGTGCAGCTGGCGGTCCAGGCCGCCGAGCGCCTCGAGAAGTCGCGCATCGCGACGCGCGTCGTCTCGATGCCCTGCCGGGAATGGTTCGAGAAGCAGACCCGTTCCTACCAGGACAAGGTTCTGCCGCCGGCAGTCCGGGCCCGCGTCAGCGTGGAGGCGGGGATCTCGATGGGCTGGCACGACGTCGTCGGCGACGCCGGGCGCATCGTCAGCATCGAGCACTTCGGTGCCTCTGCCGACCAGGCCACCCTGTACCGCGAGTTCGGCATCACCGCCGACGCCGTCGTCAAGGCCGCGAAGGACTCCATCAAGGCAGCCAAGGGCTCCGCGACGAAGGCCCCGGGGGTCACCGAGACCAACCCGGCCCGCGCCGCCCAGAGCGCCTCCACCGACGTCATGGGTGGCGACGCGCAGACCGGCAGCGGCAAGGCCGCCCACGCGGCCGCCGCATCCGCTACGAGCAAGGGGAAGTGACCAGCATGACCAACCCGAACACCCAGGCCCTCTCAGAAGCAGGCGTCTCCATCTGGCTCGACGACCTCTCCCGCGAGCTCATCGAGACCGGCCAGATCTCCGAGCTCATCACCGAGCGCAACGTCGTCGGTGTCACCTCGAATCCCTCGATCTTCCAGGCGGCGCTGTCGAAGGGCGACCGCTACAACGACGACCTGGCCGCCCTGACGAAGGCCGGCAAGGACGTCGAGGAGGTCGTCCACGAGCTGACGACGGAGGACGTCCGCGACGCGTGCGACCTCTTCCTGCCGCTCTACGAGTCGACCAAGGGTGTCGACGGCCGCGTCTCCATCGAGGTCGACCCACGCCTGGCGCACGACACCGACAAGACGGTCGAGCAGGCGAAGCAGATGCACGGTGACGTGGCCCGCCCCAACGTCCTCATCAAGATCCCCGCGACGAAGGCCGGCCTCCCGGCGATCACCGCCACCATCGCCGAGGGCATCAGCGTCAACGTGACGCTGATCTTCTCCCTCGAGCGCTACCGCGCCGTCATGAACGCCTACCTCGAGGGCCTCGAGAAGGCGCACGCCAACGGGCACGACCTGTCGACGATCCACTCGGTCGCCTCGTTCTTCGTCTCCCGCGTCGACACCGAGATCGACAAGCGGCTCGACGCCATCGGCACCGACGAGGCCCGCGCCCTCAAGGGCAAGGCCGGCCTCGCCAACGCCCGCCTCGCCTACCAGGCCTTCGAGGAGGTCTTCTCGACGCCGCGCTGGGGCTCGCTCGCCGAGGCCGGCGCCAACGTGCAGCGCCCGCTCTGGGCGTCGACCGGCGTCAAGGACCCGGCCTACCCCGACACGATGTACGTCACCGAGCTCGTCGCCGCCGACGTCGTCAACACGATGCCCGGCAAGACGCTCGAGGCGACCGCCGACCACGGCGACATCCACGGCGACACGGTGACCGGCGGCTACGAGCTGGCCGGCAACGTCCTCGACGACCTCGAGGGCGTTGGTGTCTCGTACAACGAGGTCGTCGACCTGCTCGAGACCGAGGGCGTCGACAAGTTCGAGAAGGCGTGGGGCGAGCTGTTGGACGGCGTCACCGCGGAGATGGAGAAGGTGACGGCATGAGCTCGCTGTCCGTCAGCGCAGCAGGAGCAGCGGCGGACGCGATCGCGAGGCACGTGCCGAGCCTCGTCGACGACTCCGTCGCGAGCCGCCTCTTCGCCCGGGACGCCACGCTGTGGGGTCCTGACGCCGAGTCCGAGTCGCGGGTCCGCCTGTCCTGGGTGGGCCTCCCGCGATCCTCGCGCCCCCTCGTCGGCGAGATCGCGGCGCTGCGCGACTCCTTCGCCGAGCAGGGCCTGACCCACGTCGTGCTCTGCGGCATGGGCGGCTCCTCGCTCGCGCCGGAGGTCATCTGCGCCACGGCCGGCAAGCCGCTCGTCGTGCTCGACTCGTCCGACCCCGACTACGTCCGGCGTGCCCTCGGCGACGACCTCGACCACACCGTGGTCGTCGTCTCGAGCAAGTCCGGCTCCACGGTCGAGACCGACTCCCAGCGCCGTGCCTACGAGCAGGCGTTCACCGACGCCGGCATCGACCCCGCGTCGCGCATCGTCATCGTCACCGACCCGGGCAGCCCGCTCGACAAGGAGTCCCGCGCCAAGGGCTACCGCGTCGTCAACGCCGACCCCGACGTCGGTGGCCGCTACTCGGCGCTGACCGCCTTCGGTCTCGTGCCGAGCGGCCTCGCCGGCGTCGACGTCGAGGCCCTCCTCGACGAGGCCGAGTCCGTCGCCGACCTGCTGGCCGCCGACGACGACGCCAACCCCGGTCTGCGCCTCGGCGCCGCCATGGGTGGCACCGACCCCCTGCGTGACAAGCTCGTCCTCGTCGACGACGGCTCCGGCATCGTCGGGTTCGCCGACTGGGCCGAGCAGCTCATCGCCGAGTCCACCGGCAAGAACGGCACCGGCGTCCTGCCGGTCGTCGCCGGTGGGGACGAGGACCCCGAGGTGGCCTGGCCCGCGGCCGACGTCACCGTGGCGCGTCTCGTGGACGCCGACAGCGAGGCGGCCCCGTCGGGCGACGTCGCGTCGGAGGTACGCGTGGGCGGCGCCCTGGGTGCCCAGCTGCTCCTGTGGGAGGTGGCCACCGCCGTCGCCGGGCGCCTGCTCGGCATCAACCCCTTCGACCAGCCCGACGTCGAGAGCGCCAAGAAGGCCGCCCGCGCCCTGCTCGACCAGGGAACCGGCTCGAGCACGGACCCCGCCGCGACGGACGGCGCCATAGAGATCCGCACGCTCGGTGGGTCGCGCGACTGGCTCGGCGACGCACGCACCGTGCCCGCGGCCCTCGACGCGCTCTTCGCGCAGCTCGACCGCGAGCACGGCTACGTCGCCGTCATGGCCTACCTCGACCGGCTGGCCGACGCCGACCTCGCCGAGTGCCGCGTCCCGCTCGCCCGTCGCACGGAGCGTCCGACGACGTTCGGCTGGGGCCCGCGCTTCCTGCACTCGACCGGCCAGTTCCACAAGGGCGGCCCGGCGGTGGGCGTCTACCTCCAGATCACGACGGCACCCAAGGAGGACCTCGCGATCCCCGGACGCGAGTTCACCTTCGGTGACTTCATCGCCTCGCAGGCGGGCGGCGACGCCGCGGTCCTCGCCGACCACGGACGCCCCGTCCTCCAGCTGCACCTCACCGACCACGACGCAGGTCTCGCGCAGCTGCGCGAGGCGCTGCTGGCAGGAGGCCGCGCATGAGTCCTGCGCGCATCTCGCACGGGCACAACCCGCTGCGCACCGCCGAGGACAAGCGCCTCCCCCGCATCGCCGGACCGTGCGGTCTCGTCCTCTTCGGCGTGACCGGTGACCTGGCCCGCAAGAAGCTCATGCCGGCGATCTACGACCTCGCCAACCGCGGGCTGCTGCCGCCGGGCTTCTCGCTCGTCGGTTTCGCCCGCCGTGACTGGGCGGCCCAGGACTTCGGCCAGGTCGTCCACGACGCCGTGAAGCAGCACGCCCGCACCCCCTTCAGCGAGGACGTGTGGCGCAACCTCTCCGAGGGCTTCCGTTTCGTGCCCGGCACGTTCGACGACCCGGCGGCGTTCGACCTGCTGGCCAAGACGGTCGACGAGCTCGACCAGGACCGCGGCACCGGCGGCAACCACGCCTTCTACCTCTCGATCCCCCCGGGCTTCTTCGCGACCGTGTGCGAGCAGCTCGAGCGGTGCGGCCTGACCAAGGCCGAGGGCGACAGCTGGCGACGCGTCATCATCGAGAAGCCCTTCGGGCACGACCTCAAGAGCGCCCAGGAGCTCAACGAGATCGTCGAGGGCGTCTTCCCACCTGACTCCGTCTTCCGCATCGACCACTACCTCGGCAAGGAGACGGTCCAGAACCTCCTGGCCCTCCGCTTCGCCAACCAGCTCTTCGAGCCGGTGTGGAACGCCAACTACGTCGACCACGTGCAGATCACGATGGCCGAGGACATCGGCATCGCGGGCCGCGCCGGCTACTACGATGGCATCGGCGCGGCGCGCGACGTCATCCAGAACCACCTGCTCCAGCTCCTCGCGCTCACCGCGATGGAGGAGCCGGTCTCCTTCGACGCCAAGGACCTTCGCGCCGAGAAGGAGAAGGTGCTCTCGGCCGTCCGCCTCCCTGCTGACCTCGACAAGGGCGCCGCTCGCGGGCAGTACGGCGGTGGCTGGCAGGGCGCCGAGGAGGTCGTCGGCTACCTCGAGGAGGACGGCGTCGACCCCACGTCGGTCACCGAGACCTTCGCCGCCGTGACTCTCGAGGTCGACACCCGCCGCTGGGCGGGCGTCCCGTTCTACCTGCGCACCGGCAAGCGTCTCGGCAAGCGCGTCACCGAGATCGCGGTCGTCTTCAAGCGTGCGCCGCACCTGCCCTTCGAGCACACCGCGACGGAGGAGCTCGGGCAGAACGCCATCGTCATCCGCGTGCAGCCCGACGAGGGCGTCACCATCCGCTTCGGCTCCAAGGTGCCCGGTGCGCAGATGGAGGTCCGCGACGTCACGATGGACTTCGGCTACGGCTCGTCGTTCACCGAGGCGTCGCCAGAGGCGTACGAACGCCTCATCCTCGACGTGCTGCTCGGTGACCCGCCGCTCTTCCCGCGGCACGAAGAGGTCGAGTCGTCCTGGCGGATCCTCGACCCGCTCATGAAGCACTGGGCCAAGTCCGGCAAGCCGGAGCAGTACACCGCGGGAACGTGGGGACCGCCCTCGGCCGACGAGATGCTCGAACGCGACGGACGTACGTGGAGGATGCCGTGATCCGCGACCTGACCGACACCACGACCACCGGCGTCAGCAAGACGCTGGTGCGCCTGCGCAACGAGGTCGGCGCGATGGCGCTCGGCCGCGTGCTGACGCTCGTCGTGGTCGTCGAGGACACCGACGCCGGCAACGCCATCGACGTCGCCAACCAGGCGAGCCGCCAGCACCCCTGCCGCATCATCGTCGTCATCT
Source organism: Terrabacter sp. RAF57 (assembly GCF_052113925.1). NCBI lineage: Bacteria > Bacillati > Actinomycetota > Actinomycetes > Micrococcales > Intrasporangiaceae > Terrabacter > Terrabacter sp. RAF57. The sequence continues at coordinate 295,979 of NZ_JBFRDT010000003.1, forward strand.
CCGGCGACCGCCGCGGCAAGAACCGTCTCGACGCGCAGATCCGTCTCGGCGGTGACGCCGGCGCGAGCGAGATCGTCGTGCTCCGGCTCTACGGTGCGCTGGCCAACCACGGCCCGAGCGTCGTCGTGCCGCTCCTGCTGCCCGACTCCCCCATCGTGGCCTGGTGGCCCGGTGAGGCACCGGCCGACGTCGCGAAGGACCCCATCGGCGCGATGGCCCAGCGCCGGATCACCGACGTCGCCGAGCACCGCAACCCGCGGCTCATGCTCAAGAAGCGGGCGGCGAACTACGCACCGGGCGACACCGACCTCGCGTGGACCCGCCTGACCCGCTGGCGTGGCCTGCTCGCCGCCGCGCTCGACCAGCCGCCCTACGAGCCGATCACCGGGGCCGTCGTCAGCGGCGCGCCCGACTCCCCGTCGAGCGACCTGCTCGCCGGCTGGCTCTCGCGTCGGCTCCGGGTGCCCGTGCACCGGGTCTCGACCCCGCGGGGGTCGGGCATCAGCTCGGTCCGCCTCGAGCGCAAGAGCGGCCCCATCGACCTGGTGCGTCCCGGCGACGTCGTCGCTACGCTCTCGCAGACCGGTCAGCCCGACCGCCGGATCAGCCTGCCCCGGCGCGAGCTACCGGAGTGCCTGGCCGACGAGCTGCGTCGCCTCGACCCGGACGACGCCTACGAGGACGCGCTGCTGCACGGCCTCGGGGCGCTCCAGCCGGTGCGTCTCACCGCGGCCGCAGCCGCCAAGGCAGGCAAGGCTCCGGACCCCGCCGAGTCGCGTCGCCTTGCGGCCCGCCTCGGCCGTGACGAGTCGGCGCAGGAGGCCAGCGCGATGATCACGGCTCCCCCGGCGCCCGAGCACGCCGAGACCGCCGACGTGCACGCGGCCACCGTCCGCAAGCTCGCGGGCAAGCGGACGCCCCGCGAGAAGCAAGCCGCCAAGAACCGGAAGACGGCGGCCGGGACCGAGTCGACGACCCCAGCCAGGACAGCCTCCCCGACCAAGCGAGCCACCGCCAAGCCAGCCACCGCCAAGCGGGCGACGACGAAGGCGGCCGCGACGTCGGCCACCCGGAGCGCCGCGACGAAGGGTGCATCGAAGACGGGCGCGGCCAAGAGCACGACGAAGGCCGCGTCGCGGACGACGGCGGGCACCCGCAAGGCGACGGCTCGCAAGGCCACCACGGCCACCACGGCCACGAAGGCGGCGAGCGGGACGGCGACCTCGTGACCGCCGAGCCGCGCGTCGTCGTCCACCCGGACAAGCAGTCCCTGGCCGACGCCGCCGCGGCCCGGTTCGTCACCGCGTTGGTCGACGCCCAGACCCGCAAACCCGAGGCCCAGGTGGCTCTCACCGGCGGGTCCATGGGATCGGCGATCATCGCCTCCGTCCTGACGACGCCGGGCCGCTCGGCCGTCGACTGGTCACGGGTACGCGTGTGGTGGGGCGACGAGCGCTACCTCCCGGCGGGTGACCCCGACCGCAACGACACCCAGAACGACGAGGCGGGTCTCAGCACGCTGGGACTCGACCCGGCGAAGGTGCACCGGGTGGCCGGTCCCGACGCCTCGGAGAGCGCCGAGGCCAGCGCCGAGGCCTACGCCCGCACGATCCGCGAGCACGGCCAGAAGGCGTGGGACGTCGTGCTCTTCGGCGTCGGCCCGGACGGTCACGTCGCCTCGCTCTTCCCGCACCACCCGGCCCAGCGAGTGACCGACGCGATCGCGATCGCCGTGCACGACTCGCCGAAGCCGCCGCCGGACCGGGTGAGCCTCACCTTCGAGTGCTTCGAGCGCTCCCACGAGGTGTGGTTCCTCGTGTCCGGAGCCGACAAGGCCGAGGCGGTCGAGGCCGCGCTCGTCCCGGGTGCGGACCGCTGGGACGTCCCCGCGGCCGGACCCGCGGGCACGGACGCGACCCTGTGGCTCGTCGACGCCGACGCGGCCTCGGCCCTCGACTGACCGACGCGGCCGACCGACGCGACTGACCGACGCGGCCGGCCGCGCGGCACCGGACGGCATACGAAACGACGAAGGGCCCGGGAGGATCTCCCGGGCCCTTCGTCGTCAGGTCACCCACCGGTGACCCGGGGGGTCACTGGATGAGGCCGCGCTCGCGCAGCGTGCTCAGGGCCTCGTCGAGGATGGCGGCGCCGTCGGCGTCGCTGCGACGCTCCTTCACGTAGGCCAGGTGCGTCTTGTAGGGCTCGACCTTCGGCGGGGCCGGGGGGTTGTCCTTGTCCTGGCCGGCCGGGAACCCGCAGCGCGGGCAGTCCCACGTCTCGGGCAGGACCATGCCGGGCTCCTCGGCGAAGCTCGGACGGGTCTCGTGCCCGTTGGAGCACCAGTAGGAGATGTGGACGCGAGGGGCGGCGTCGCCGCGCTCCGCCTCGCCCATCGGGCCGGCGCCGACCCGGCTTCCACGAATGGCGTTACCGCTGGCCATCTGTTCCTTCTCTCAGCTCGCGAAACGGGCCAGGAGGCCCAGACCGATGATCGCCGTCGCCCAGACGAGCGCCACGGCCACCGTGAAGCGGTCGAGGTTGCGCTCGGCGACCGATGAGCCACCGAGCGACGTGGACATGCCCCCGCCGAACATGTCGGACAGGCCGCCACCCTTGCCCTTGTGCAGCAGGATGAAGAGGGTCAGGACCATGCTGGACAGCACCAGCAGGACCTGAAGCACGATGCGAACCGCATCCACGTGGTCACTCCAAATCGTCGGGATCTCGGGGGTCGTCGGGCCGGACGGCCACTCCCCCGCGTGTTCCGGGGCTCGGGTAAGGATACCTGCCCGAGGGCCCTTCGGCCGAACGGCCCCGTGGGATCCGTCCGGCCGAAGGGAAGGTATCAGGACGTGCCGACGTGGTCGCGGTAGCGACAGATCGACGCGAACTCCGTCGGGTCGATCGACGCACCACCGACGAGGGCGCCGTCGACGTCCTCCTGGGCCATGATCGCCGCGACGTTGCCCGACTTGACGCTGCCGCCGTAGAGGACGCGTACGCCGTCGGCGACGTCGCCGCTGTAGAGCTCGGCGAGCAGCGTGCGGATGGCCGCGCAGACCTCCTGCGCGTCGTCGGGCGTGGCGACCTCGCCCGTGCCGATGGCCCAGATGGGCTCGTAGGCGATGACGACCGATGCCGCCTGCTCCTTGGTCACCCCGTCGAGGTTCTCGCGCAGCTGGGCGACGACGTGCTCGACCTGACGGCCCTCCTTGCGCACGTCGAGCGCCTCGCCGCAGCAGAGGATCGGCGTCAGGCCGTGGGCGTAGGCCGCCTTGACCTTGGCGTTGACGACGGCGTCGGTCTCGCCGTGGCCCTCGCGCCGCTCGCTGTGCCCGACGGTGACGTACGTGCAGCCGAGCTTGGCGAGGAAGGCGCCCGAGATGTCACCGGTGTAGGCACCCGAGGTGTGCGGCGACAGGTCCTGCGCGCCGTACCTGAGGTCGAGCTTGTCGCCCTCGATGAGCGTCTGGACCGAGCGCAGGTCGGTGAAGGGCGGCAGGACGGCGACCTCGACGGCCGCGTGGTCGTGCTTCGCGTCGCGCAGCGTCCAGTCGAGCTTCTGCACGAGGTGCGTCGCCTGGAGGTGGTCGAGGTTCATCTTCCAGTTGCCGGCCATGAGCGGGACGCGCCCGACCGGCTTGGTGTCCTTGGCCATCAGGCGTCGCCCTCCTCGAGCACGGTGAGTCCGGGCAGCTCCTTGCCCTCGAGGTACTCGAGGCTGGCGCCGCCGCCGGTGGAGATGTGGCCGAAGTCGGAGTCGGCGAAGCCGAGCTGGCGCACGGCCGCGGCGGAGTCGCCGCCACCGACGACGGTGAGGGCGCCCTGGGCGGTGATCTCGACGAGCGCCTGGGCCAGCGCCTTGGTGCCGGCGGCGTAGGGCTGCATCTCGAAGGCGCCCATCGGGCCGTTCCAGAAGACGGTGCGGCAGTCGGCGAGCTTCTCGGCGAAGAGCGCGCTCGACGCGGGCCCGATGTCGAGGCCCATCCGGTCGGCCGGGATGGCGTCGGCCGGGACGACCTCGTGGGCCGCGTCAGCGCTGAACGCGTCGGCGGCGACGACGTCGACCGGAAGCACGATCTCGACGCCCTCCTTCGCGGCCCGCTCGAGGTAGCCCTTGACCGTGTCGATCTGGTCAGCCTCGAGCAGGCTCTTGCCGACCTCGTGGCCCTGCGCGGCGAGGAAGGTGAAGACCATGCCGCCACCGATGAGGAGACGGTCCGCCGTGCCGAGGAGGTTGCCGATGACGCCGAGCTTGTCGGACACCTTCGCGCCACCGAGGACGACGGCATACGGGCGCTCGGGGTCCTTCGTCAGGCGGCGCAGGACGTCGACCTCGGTGGAGACGAGGTCGCCCGTGGCATGCGGCAGCAGGCGCGCGACGTCGTAGACGGAGGCCTGCTTGCGGTGCACGACCCCGAAGCCGTCGGAGACGAAGACGTCGGCGAGAGAAGCGAGCTCGCCCGCGAAGCCGGCACGCTCGTCGTCGGTCTTGCCGGTCTCGCCGGCGTTGAAGCGAAGGTTCTCGAGGAGCAGCACCTGGCCGTCCTCGAGCGCCGCTGCCTTGGCCTTGGCGTCGTCACCCACGGTGTCGTCGGCGAAGACGACGCCGGTGCCGAGCACCTCGCTGAGTCGCCGCGCGACCGGCGCGAGGGAGTACTTGGCCTCCGGGGCGCCCTTGGGGCGGCCGAGGTGGGCGCAGACGATGACGCGGGCGCCGGCGTCGGCCAGGCCCTTGATCGTCGGGGCCGAGGCACGGATGCGGCCGTCGTCGGTGATCGTCGAGCCGTCGAGCGGCACGTTGAGGTCGGACCGGACGAGGACGCGCTTGCCGCGCAGGTCCCCGAGATCGCTGGTGGTCTTCACGCGGGATGCCTCTTCGTCAGTTGGGAATGGGCGGGCACGGGTGACAAGGGTGCGGCCACCGCCCGGGGTGCTCGGGAGAGCGCCGGGGGCGGTGGCCGAGTGGCTCAGAGCGACGAGCCGACGAGCGCGACGAGGTCGACGAGCCGGTTGGAGTAGCCCCACTCGTTGTCGTACCAGCCGACGACCTTGACCTGGTTGCCGATGACCTTGGTGAGACCGGCGTCGAAGATGCACGAGGCGGGGTCGGTCTCGATGTCCTTGGAGACGATCTCGTCCTCGGTGTAGACGAGGAAGCCCTTCATCGGGCCCTCGGCCGCCGCCTTGACGGCGGCGTTGACCTCTTCGACGGTCGTCTCGCGACCGGCCTCGAAGGTCAGGTCGGTGGCCGAGCCGGTCGGCACCGGCACGCGGAGCGCGTAGCCGTCGAGCTTGCCCTTGAGCTCGGGCAGCACGAGGGCGACGGCCTTGGCGGCGCCGGTCGTGGTCGGGACGATGTTGAGGGCGGCGGCGCGGGCCCGACGGAGGTCCTTGTGCGGGGCGTCCTGGAGGTTCTGGTCCTGCGTGTAGGCGTGGATGGTCGTCATGAGGCCCTTGACGATGCCGAACTCGTCGTTGAGGGCCTTGGCCATCGGCGCGAGGCAGTTCGTCGTGCACGAGGCGTTGGAGATCACCGTGTGCGCGGCGGGGTCGTACAGCTCGTGGTTGACGCCCATCACGATCGTGATGTCCTCGTTCTTGGCCGGGGCCGAGATGATGACCTTCTTGGCGCCACCGTCGATGTGGGCCTTGGCCTTCTGGGCGTCGGTGAAGAAGCCGGTGGACTCGACGATGATGTCGGCGCCGACGCCGGCCCAGTCGATGTTGGCGGGGTCGCGCTCCTCGAAGACGCGGATGGCCTTGCCGTCGACGATGATCGACGTGTCGTCGTAGGTGACCTCACCGGGGAAACGGCCCAGGATCGAGTCGTACTTGAGCAGGTGGGCGAGGGTCTTGTTGTCCATGAGGTCGTTGGTGGCCACGACCTCGATGTCGGCTCCGGACGCCACGATGGCGCGGAAGAAGTTGCGGCCGATGCGGCCAAAGCCGTTGATACCAACGCGAACGGTCACTGCTGTGCACCTCTTCGGTGAGACTGTGTCGGACGAAAATGCCAGACCTTGGGCCGCCCCGTTGCGACCTCGATCACACCACACCCTAGTGCGTCGCCTCCGACGCCGAAGCGGCAGTCTCAGGGCTTGGTGAGCACGCGCTCAGCACGCGCCGCCCCCGCCGCGCGGGCACCCGAGCGACGGCGTCGGACGCCCCGGTTCAGCTCTCGAGCATGTCGGCCGTGAGGTTGGCGTCGGTGCCGGCGACCCCGAGCTCCTCGGCCCGCTTGTCGGCCATGGCGAGCAGGCGCCGGATGCGACCGGCCACGGCGTCCTTGGTCATCGGCGGCTTGGCCAGCTGGCCGAGCTCCTCGAGGCTGGCCTGCTTGTGCTCGAGGCGGAGCACCCCGGCCTCACGCAGGTGGTCGGGGATCTCCTCGCCGAGCAGCTCCATGGCGCGCTCGACCCGGGCCCCGGCAGCGACGGCGGCCCGTGCGGAGCGGCGCAGGTTGGCGTCGTCGAAGTTGGCCAGGCGGTTGGCCGTCGCCCGCACCTCGCGGCGCATCCGCCGCTCCTCCCACGCCATGACGGCGTCGTGGGCCCCGAGACGCGTCAGCATCGCACCGATGGCGTCGCCGTCGCGGATGACGACCCGGTCGACGCCGCGGACCTCGCGGGCCTTGGCCTGGATGCCGAGGCGGCGTGCGGCGCCGACGAGGGCGAGGGCGGCCTCGGGACCGGGGCACGTCACCTCGAGCGCCGACGAGCGCCCCGGCTCGGTGAGCGAGCCGTGCGCGAGGAACGCGCCCCGCCAGGCGGCCTCGGAGTCGCACGTCGCGGCGCTGACCACCTTGGGCGGCAGGCCGCGGACGGGACGCCCACGCGTGTCGATGAGCCCGGTCTGCCGGGCAAGGGTGGCGCCCTCCTCGACGACCCGGACGACGTAGCGGGAGCCACGACGCAGACCGCCGGCGGCGAGGACGAGCACGTCGCTCTTGTGCCCGTAGACCTCGGCGATGTTTCGGCGCAGGCGACGTGCGGCGTTCGCGGTGTCGAGCTCGGCCTCGACGACGATCTGTCCCCCGATGATGTGCAGCCCGCCGGCGAAGCGGAGCATCGTCGAGACCTCGGCCTTGCGACAGCAGGGTTTGGTCACCTCGAGGCGTGAGAGCTCGTCCTTCACCTTTGCTGTCATGGCCATGGGCGACATCCTGCCACCCTGATCAAGCACCCTCGCGCCGGAGCCCCGGCCCGCTCTGCGAACGGCAGCGCCACGAGCTCAGGAGATGACGTCGCGCAGCGCCGCCGCGAGCCGCAGCGGGTCGTGGACCCCGGGCTCGCCCCGGGCCGCCACCGGCGCGACGACGAGCTCGGCCCCGAGCTCGGCGGCCGCCGCCCGCAGCGACGCACCGTCGGGGACGACGCTCGGGTCGGCGAGCACGACGTCGAGCCGGAGGTCGGGAGCGTTGGCGGCGAAGGACGCGAGGTGGTCCTCGGCCCGGAAGTCGCGGGTCTCCCCCTTGTGCACCTCGAGGTTGAGGTTGAGCAGTCGCTTGGCCGGCGTCGAGACGAGTGCGTCGACGAGGTCGGGCACGAGCAGGTGCGGCATGACGGACGTGAACCACGACCCGGGTCCGAGCATGACCCAGTCGGCGTCGCGGACGGCGGAGAGTGCCTCGTGGCAGGGCTCCGGACACGTCGGCACGATGCCGATCGACGACACGATGCCCGGCGACGACGCGACGCGGTGCTGTCCGCGCACGTCGACCGTGGCATCGGGGCGGGCCGGGTCGTGGCCGCGGATCTCGGCCACGATCTCGAGCGGCTCGGCCGCCATCGGCAGCACCCGGCCCCGCGCGCCGAGCAGACGCCCCACGAGGTCGAGCCCCTGCACCGTGTCGCCGAGCAGCTCCCAGATCGAGACGATCATGAGGTTGCCGAGCGCGTGGCCCTTGAGGTCCCCCGTGCCGGCGAAACGGTGCTGGAGCACGTCGCGCCAGGTGTGGCCCCAGTCGCTGTCGTCGCACAGCGCCGAGAGCGCCATCCGCAGGTCGCCGGGGGGCAGCACGTCGAACTCCTCGCGGAGCCGCCCGCTCGACCCGCCGTCGTCGGCGACGGTGACGACGGCGGTGACGTTGTCGGTGAGCAGCCGCAGCGCGGTCAGCGCCGCGGCCAGGCCGTGACCACCACCGAGCGCGACGATGCGCCGGTGGTGCGAGGAACCGAGGGGCAGTCGCTGGGTCGTCACCGCAGTCGTCCCGGTCACTCCCGACCCAGGTCGCGGTGGACGACGAACGTGTCGACGCGGTCCCGGCCGCCGAGCCGCCCGCTCAGCGCCTCCGCGATCGCGACGGACCGGTGCTTGCCGCCGGTGCAGCCGACGGCCACGGTGACGTAGCGGCGCCCCTCGCGGACGTAGCCGTCGATCATCGTGTCGAGCAGGTCACCGGCGCGGTCGAGGAACTCGTCGGCGCCCTCCTGCTTCATGACGAACTCGCTGACGGGAGTGTCGCGCCCGGTCAGCGCCCGCAGCTCGGGCACCCAGTAGGGGTTGGGCAGGAAACGCATGTCGAAGACGACGTCGGCGTCGAGCGGCAGGCCGTACTTGAAGCCGAACGACATGACCGCGATGCGCAGCTGGACGCGCCGGTCGCCCGCGAAGAGCGAGGAGAGCTTGGCGCTCAGCTGGTGGACGTTGAGGCCCGAGCTGTCGATGACGACGTCAGCCGACGAGCGCAGGTCGAGGAGCAGCTCGCGCTCGCGCTGGATGCCGTCGAGGAGCCGACCCTCGCCCTGGAGCGGGTGCGGTCGGCGCACGCTCTCGAAGCGGCGGACGAGCGCCTCGTCGGTGGCGTCGAGGAAGACGAGGCTGGGACGCTCGCCGCGCTCGCGGGCCGCACCGATGGCGCCCTCGAGCTGGGCGAACCAGCCACGCGAGCGCACGTCGACGACGACGGCGACCTGCTGGAGGTGGGCCTCGGGGTGCTGGGCGCGGGCCTCGTCGCGCAGCTCGGCGAGGTGCGTGAGCAGCTGCGGTGGCAGGTTGTCGACGACGAGCCACCCGAGGTCCTCGAGGACGTTGGCGGTCGTGCTGCGTCCGGCCCCGCTCATCCCGGTGACGATGACGATCGGAGCATCGGCCAAGGGCGTCTGCGGTGTGCGCCTGGTGTCGGCGGTCATTCGAGCACTTCTCCCGTCGTGAGGTTCACGGCTGGCTCCTGGGGTGCTCCCTCAGCCAAGTGGTTGACGACGGCCGACGCAAGCGACCGGCCGAAGCCGGGTACGGCCATGATGTCCGTTGTGTCCGCCGCGCGAAGGCGTTTGACCGAACCGAAGTGGCGCAGCAGCGCCTTCTGACGGCTCGCGCCGAGCCCGGGTATGCCGTCGAGCTGGGAGGTCGTCATCGCCTTGGACCGCCGCTGCCGGTGGAAGGTGATCGCGAAGCGGTGGGCCTCGTCGCGCAGCCGCTGGAGCAGGTAGAGCCCTTCGCTCGTGCGGGGCAGGATGACCGGGTGGTCGTCGCGCGGGACCCACACCTCCTCGAGGCGCTTGGCGAGCCCGACGAGCGCGACCTCCTCGATGCCGAGCTCGTCGAGCACGGCCTGGGCGGCGTTGACCTGCGGCAGGCCGCCGTCGACGACGACGAGGCTGGGTGGGTAGGCGAACCGTCGAGGCCGTCCGGTCTCGGGGTCGATCGGACCGGAGGCGGACGGCCCGTCGTCGTCCGACGGACCCGTCGCGTCGGGGCCGGCCGCGCCGTCGGTCGCCCCGCCGACGACCCCCGTCGAGAGGTCGAGGTCGCCCGCTCCCTCGGCGTCCTCGAGGTAGCGCCGGAACCGGCGGGTCAGCACCTCGCGCATCGCGGCGGTGTCGTCGACGGTGACCGGCTCGCCGTCCTCGGTGGCCGCGCCCCGGACGATGAAGCGGCGGTACTCGCTCTTGCGGGCCAGTCCGTCCTCGAAGACGACCATCGACGCGACGACGTTGGTGCCCTGGACGTGGCTGACGTCGTAGCACTCGATGCGCAGCGGTGCGTCGTCGAGGCCGAGGTAGTCCTGCAGCTCCTGCAGCGCCTTGCTGCGCAGCGTCAGGTCGCCGGCGCGGGCCACCTTGTGCCGGGCCAGCGACTGCTCGGCGTTGCGCCGGACCGTCTCGCTCAGGGTGCGCTTGTCGCCGCGTTGCGGCACGCGGACGCTGACCGCGGAGCCGCGCACCGACGACAGCCACTCGGTGACGGCCTCGGGGTCGGCCGGCAGGCTCGGGACGAGCACCTCGCGCGGGATCGCGTCGCGCTCGGCGTCGCCGTAGACCTGCAGCAGCAGGTGCTCGACGAGGGTCGGGATGTCCTCGCTCTCCTTCTCGACGACCCAGCCCCGCTGGCCGCGGATGCGTCCACCCCGGACGTGGAAGACCTGGACCGCGGCCTCGAGGTCGTCGTCGGCGAGGGCGAAGACGTCGGCGTCGGTGGCGTCACCGAGGACGACGGCCTGCTTCTCGAGCGCCTTGGTCAGGGCCCCGATGTCGTCGCGCAGCCGGGCGGCCTGCTCGAAGTCGAGCTCCGCGGCCGCCTCCTTCATGCGCGTCTCGAGGCGCTTCGCGAAGCGCGTCGTGTTGCCCGCCATGAAGTCGCAGAAGTCCTCGGCGATGGCTCGGTGCTCCTCGGCGGTGACGCGGCCGACGCACGGGGCCGAGCACTTGTCGATGTAGCCGAGCAGGCACGGTCGACCGCTCGCCGTCGCGCGCTTGAACACGCCGGACGAGCACGTGCGCACGGGGAAGACCCGCAGCAGCAGGTCGAGGGTCTCGCGGATCGCCCAGGCATGGCCGTAGGGCCCGAAGTAGCGGGTGCCCTTGCGCTTGGCGCCGCGCATGACCTGGGCCCGCGGGAACTCCTCGCCCATCGTCACGGCGAGGAAGGGGTAGGACTTGTCGTCGCGGTACTTGACGTTGAAGCGCGGGTCGAACTCCTTGATCCAGGAGTACTCGAGCTGCAGGGCCTCGACCTCGGTGCGCACGACGGTCCACTCGACCGAGCTCGCCGTCGTGACCATCGTCGCGGTGCGCGGGTGCAGGGCCGTGATGTCCTGGAAGTAGGACGACAGCCGCGGGCGCAGCGACTTGGCCTTGCCGACGTAGATGACCCGGCCGTGCGCGTCGCGGAAACGGTAGACGCCCGGGTCGGTCGGGATCTCTCCCGGCTTGGGTCGGTAGGTCGTCGGGTCCGCCACGTTCCCACCCTATGTCGACCCGCCGACGCCGCCGCAGGGCGTCCTCGCGTATGCCGTGTCGGCGGATCCGTGACCCCGCCCGGAAGGTGCCGGGCCCGGACGCACGACGCCCGGCCGGGCGCCGAGGAGGCACCGACCGGGCGGCATACGACAGCGGGTGACGCTCAGCTGACGGTGAACGTGTCACCGGTGACGGTGATGGTCTTGGCGGTCAGGCCGGTGGGCGCCGGGCCGGACACCCGGTCGCCGGTCGTGGCGTCGAAGTGGCTCTGGTGGCAGGGGCAGATGATCTGGCCGCCCTCGACGGAGGTGACGGTGCAGCCCTGGTGGGGGCACACCGCGTCGAACGCCTTGAACGTGCCGGCCGCCGGCTGGGTGACGACGGTCTTGGTGTCCGCGAAGATCTTGCCGCCGCCGACGGGGATCTCGGACGTCGGGGTGCCACCGGCGGCGGCCGAGCTCGCCCCGGAGGACGGAGCCGCCCCAGCGCTGCTCGACGCCGATTCGGCGGGAGCCGTCGGGACGGGCGGGCTGCTGCAGGCGACGAGTGCCCCGGCCCCGACGACGACCCCGGCGACCCGGAGGACGCCGCGGCGGTCGGTGAGCACGGAGATGCGGTCGCCGAGGCTCGGCTCGGCGGTGCCGCTGGACGGGCCGGTGGGCGGAGTGTCGGAGGTGCTCGTGCTGCTGGTCGGCTCGGTGGTGCTGGAGTGCGTGCGCTCAGTCATGCGTTCCTCTTCCGGGTCGTGGTCGACCTCGTCTTGCTCACGGTGGTGCTCGACGTGGTCTTCTTCGCAGCGGCGGTGGTGGCACCTCCTCGTGCGCGTCCGCTCGCCTTCGGTGCCGTGGCTGCCTTCGTCGTCGTCTTTGCCTTCACGGTGCGCGTCGTCGATGTGCCCGCGCCGTCAGCGGGCTGTGAGCCAGCCGAGCCCGCAGAGGCCGGGGCCTTCTTCGCGCGGGTGCGGGCCGGGCCGCGGCTCGTCGTGCGGGCCGTCCGCTCGAGGATCGGCTTGAGGAACCGCCCGGTGTGGCTGGCGGCCACCTCGGCAACGTCCTCGGGCGTGCCCTCCGCGATGACCATGCCACCGCCGGAGCCGCCCTCGGGCCCCATGTCGATGATCCAGTCTGCGTTCTTGATGACGTCGAGGTTGTGCTCGATGACGATGACGGTGTTGCCCTTGTCGACGAGGCCCTGGAGCACGTCGAGGAGCTTGCGGATGTCCTCGAAGTGCAAGCCGGTGGTCGGCTCGTCGAGGACGTAGATGGTGCGTCCGGTGGAGCGCTTCTGCAGCTCGCTGGCGAGCTTGACGCGTTGGGCCTCACCACCGGAGAGGGTCGGCGCCGGCTGGCCGAGGCGCACGTAGCCCAGGCCGACGTCGTTGAGGGTCTTGAGGTGACGCGCGATCGCGGGGACCGCCTCGAAGAACGTGGCGGCCTCCTCGATCGGCATGTCGAGCACGTCCGCGATCGTCTTGCCCTTGAAGTGCACCTCCAGCGTCTCCCGGTTGTACCGGGCCCCGTGGCACACCTCGCACGGGACGTAGACGTCGGGCAGGAAGTTCATCTCGATCTTGATCGTGCCGTCGCCGGAGCACGCGTCACAGCGGCCGCCCTTGACGTTGAAGGAGAACCGGCCCGGCTGGTAGCCGCGCACCTTGGCCTCCGTCGTCTCGGCAAAGAGCTTGCGCATGTTGTCGAAGACGCCGGTGTAGGTCGCGGGGTTCGACCGGGGGGTGCGCCCGATCGGGCTCTGGTCGACGTGCACGACCTTGTCGAGATGGTCGAGGCCCGTGACGGACTTGTGCCGTCCGGGCACGTGGCGGGCACCGTTGAGCTTGTTGGCGAGGACGTTGTAGAGGATGTCGTTGACGAGCGTCGACTTGCCGGAGCCCGACACGCCGGTGACGGCCACGAGGTTGCCGAGCGGGAAGTTCACCGAGACGTTCTGGAGGTTGTTCTCGCGGGCGCCGTTGACGGTGATCTGGCGCCCGTCGTGGCCGCGGCGCACGTCCGGAGACGGGATCTCGCGACGGCCCGAGAGGTACATGCCGGTCAGCGAGTCGGGATGCTCGAGCAGTCCCTTGACGGTGCCGGAGTGCACGACGTGGCCGCCGTGCTCACCGGCACCCGGGCCGATGTCGACGACCCAGTCGGCCGTCGCGATGGTGTCCTCGTCGTGCTCGACGACGATGAGCGTGTTGCCGAGGTCACGCAGGCGCGTCAGCGTCTCGATGAGGCGGTGGTTGTCGCGCTGGTGCAGGCCGATCGAGGGCTCGTCGAGGACGTAGAGCACCCCGACGAGGCCGGAGCCGATCTGGGTCGCGAGCCGGATGCGCTGGGCCTCGCCACCGGACAAGGTGCCGGCGGGGCGGTCGAGCGAGAGGTAGTCGAGGCCGACGTCGAGCAGGAAGCCGAGCCGCGCGTCGATCTCCTTGATGACGCGCTCGGCGATCTGCTTCTCGCGCGCCGTGAAGTCGACGGTGTCGAGGAAGCCGGCCGCCTCGTTGATGGCGAGCCCGCAGACCTCGGAGATGTTCTTGCCACCGACGAGCACGGCCAAGGACTCGGGCTTGAGGCGCGCGCCCTTGCAGACCGGGCACGGGACCTCGCGCATGAAGCCCTCGTAGCGGTCGCGGCTCCACTCGGAGTCGGTCTCGGAGTGGCGGCGCTTGATGAAGGGCACGACGCCCTCGAAGCCGGTCGTGTAGGAGCGGTCGCGGCCGTAGCGGTTCTTGTACTTGACGTGGACCTTGTAGTTCTGGCCGTGCAGCAGCGCCTCCTTGGCGCGGGCCGGCAGCGCCCGGAACGGCGCGTCCATCGAGAACTTCATGTCCTCGCCGAGCGCGCCCATGACGCGCTGGAAGTACTCGGCCGAGCCCGACCCCTGCGCCCAGGGGGCGATGGCGCCCTCGGCGAGCGACAGGTCGTCGTCGGGCACGACGAGCTCGGGGTCGACCTCGAGCTCGGTGCCGATGCCGGTGCACTCGGTGCAGGCGCCGAACGGCGAGTTGAAGGAGAACGATCGCGGCTGGATCTCGTCCATGCCGAGCGGGTGGTTGTTGGGGCAGGCCATCTTCTCGGAGAAGCGGCGCTCGCGGTCCTTGTCCTTGGCGTCGCGGTCGACGAAGTCGATGATGACCACGCCGCCGGCGAGGCCGAGGGCCGTCTCGACGGAGTCGGTGAGGCGACGCTTCGAGCCGGCGTCGTCGCCCTTGGCGACGAGGCGGTCGACGACGACCTCGATCGTGTGCTTCTTCTGCTTCTCGAGGGCGGGGGGCTCGGCGAGGGACACGACCTCGCCGTCGACCCGGGCACGCGAGAAGCCCTTCGTCTGGAGCTCGGCGAAGAGGTCGACGAACTCGCCCTTGCGGCCCTGCACGACGGGCGCGAGCACCTGGAAGCGGGTGCGGTCCTCGAGGGTCAGGAGCTGGTCGACGATCTGCTGCGGCGACTGCCGGGTGACGGGCTCACCGCAGACGGGGCAGTGCGGCCGGCCCGCGCGGGCGAAGAGCAGGCGCAGGTAGTCGTAGACCTCGGTGATGGTGCCTACGGTCGAGCGAGGGTTGCGGTTGGTCGACTTCTGGTCGATGGAGACCGCGGGCGAGAGCCCCTCGATGAAGTCGACGTCGGGCTTGTCCATCTGCCCGAGGAACTGCCGGGCGTACGCCGACAGCGACTCGACGTAGCGACGCTGCCCCTCCGCGAAGATCGTGTCGAACGCGAGGCTCGACTTGCCCGACCCCGAGAGCCCGGTGAAGACGATGAGGCTGTCGCGTGGGAGGTCGACGGACACGTCGCGCAGGTTGTGCTCGCGCGCGCCGCGGACGACGAGGGAATGGGCGTTGCCGGTGGGCGTAGCAGTCACGCGCAACATGCTAGGTGGGGTGACCGACAGTCCCCCCATCGGCGGCTCAAGGCTGGACATGACTCGGACGTACCCACCCCGCCACACGCCCGGGCGACGGGAGCGCCGGACCCGGCAGGACGGCATACTCGCAGTCATGAGTGAGCCCGTGCCCACCCCGATCGAGGACTACGCCGTGCTCGGCGACCTCGGCACCGCCGCCCTCGTGAGCCGCAAGGGCTCCGTCGACTGGCTGTGCCTCCCCCGCTTCGACTCGCGCGCCTGCTTCTCGGCGCTGCTCGGCACGCCGGACCACGGTCGCTGGCTCATCACGCCGGTCGACCCGGACGCGGTCACGACCCGCCGCTACGTCGGCAACTCGTTCGTCCTCGAGACGATCCACGAGACGCCCACCGGCCGGGTCCGCGTCACCGACGTCATGCCGCTCGGCGACGGTCGCTCCGACCTCCTGCGCCGCATCGAGGGCGTCGAGGGCACGGTACGGATGGTCCACGAGTGGACGGTGCGCTTCAACTACGGCCGCACCCGCCCGTGGGTGATGCGCCACACCGAGGACCGCGAGGACCACACCGACGAGATCATCACGGCCATCGCCGGCCCCGACATGCTCGTCCTGCGCGGCGCGCGGCTCCCCCACGCCCAGGACGGCCACCACGTCGACGAGTTCGACGTCGTCGCCGGGCAGACGTTCACCTTCTCGACGACGTGGTTCCGCAGCCACGAGGAGATTCCGCCGCCGCTGCGGGTCCGCGCCCGGATCGACGAGACGATCGCGCTGAGCGAGGAGTACGCCTCCCGCAGCGACTACGCCGGCCCCTACGAGGACGCGGTCACGCGCTCGCTGCTCGTGCTGCGCGGCCTGACCCACCAGTCGACCGGTGGGATCGTCGCCGCCGCCACGACGTCGCTGCCGGAGGAGTTCGGGGGCGAGCGCAACTGGGACTACCGCTTCTGCTGGCTGCGCGACGCCGCGCTGACGCTGGAGGCCCTCCTCGGCTGCGGCTACGTCGAGGAGACCGAGCTGTGGCGGGCGTGGCTGCTGCGCGCCGTCGCCGGTGACCCCGAGGACATGCAGATCATGTACCGCGTCGACGGCGGCCGTGACCTCCCCGAGCGGGTGCTCGAGCACCTGCCCGGGTATGCCGGGTCGCGCCCCGTGCGCGTCGGCAACGCGGCCGTCGAGCAGCGCCAGACCGACGTGCTCGGCGAGGTGATGATCTCGCTCGACCACGCGCGGTCGAAGGGACTCGAGGAGAACGACGACTCCTGGCACCTGCAGCGGGCGCTCGTCAACCACCTCGCCCAGCACTGGGAGGAGGCCGACAACGGCCTCTGGGAGATCCGGGGCCCGCTGCGGCACTTCACCCACTCGCGCGTCATGGTGTGGGCCGCCTTCGACCGTGCGATCCGCGCCGTCGAGCAGCACGGCGTCGAGGGGCCCGTCGAGCACTGGCGCGAGCTGCGCGACCAGGTGCGCGAGGAGGTCATGACGAAGGGCTTCGACACCGAGCGCAACACCTTCGTCCAGCACTACGACACCACCGAGGTCGACGCGTCCCTGCTCACGCTCTCGTCGATCGGCTTCGTCGACGGTGACGACCCGCGGATGCTCGGCACCATCGCCGCCGTCGAGTCCGACCTGCTGCGCGAGGGACTCGTCATGCGCTACCGCACCGACACGGGGGTCGACGGTCTCGCGGGCGACGAGCACCCCTTCCTGGCGTGCTCCTTCTGGCTCGTGACCGCCTACGCGAAGGCGGGTATGAGGACGGAGGCCACCGAGCTGATGGACCGGCTCGTGGGCCTGACCAACGACGTCGGACTGCTCTCCGAGGAGTACGACCCGATCGCGAAGCGCATGGTGGGCAACTTCCCGCAGGCGTTCTCGCACCTGACGCTCGTCGGCGCCGCCCTCGCCCTCGCCAAGGCCTCGGGCGCGGCGTCCGACTCGGAGACGGAGAAGCAACCAGGGAGGGCCACGGCATGAGGCACGCTGACGTGACACCCGCGCTCGTCGCGGCCGAGACCGACCGGGTCGCCTCGACGGCGGCCTCCTTCCGCAACGACGCGGTGCTCGCGCCGTCGCTCTGCGCGGGCTGGTCGCGCGGCCACGTGCTCGCGCACCTCGCTCGCAACGCCGACGCCCTCGCGCGCGTGTGCGACGTCGCGCTGACCGGCACCGCCGACACGATGTACGACGACGTCGAGTCGCGTGACACCGACATCGAGCTCGGCGCCCGACGGTCGGCGCACGACCACGCGACCGACATCCGCGACACGGCGGCCCGCCTCGCCGAGCGGCTCGAGGCCCTCCGCCCCGAGCACGCCGAGGTCCGCGTCGAGCGCACCCCGGGCGGCTTCCCGATCCCGGTCGGGATGGTCCCGTTCATGCGGCTGCGCGAGGTCGTCTACCACCACGTCGACCTCGACGCCGGCTACACCTTCGCGAGCGCCCCGCCAGGGGTCGTCTCGCTCTTCCTGCGCGACGCCGCCAACCGCCTCGCGCACGACGACGCTCCCCCGTCGCTGCACGTCGTGACGGCCGAGGGAGACGAGCACGTCGTCGGTGACGGTGCGACGCGGGTGACCGGGTCAGCCGCCGACGTGCTGCTGTGGCTCGCCCGCGGACACACCGACGGCGTGACCTTCGACGGCCCCGTCCCGACCCTGCCCTTCGGAGGCTGACGATGACGCACACGCCCCCTGACGCCTACTCCGGTCACGTCACCGCGGGCGGGCCGGCCGGTGTCCGGGAGCTGCCCGACCTCACGATCCGCAAGCTCGAGGTCGGCGGCTTCGGCAACAACGCCTACCTGCTGACCTGTCGCGCCACCGGGGCACAGCTGCTCGTCGACGCGGCGGCGGAGCCCGAGCGACTGCTCGACCTCGTGTCCACCGGAGGCGGTGGCCTCGACACCGTCGTCACGACGCACCAGCACCACGACCACGTCGGTGCGCTCGCCGAGGTCGTCGCGGCGACGGGCGCCCGCACCGTCGCCGGCGCCGACGACGCTGACGCGCTGCCCGTGCCGGTCGACGAGCGCGTCGGCCAGGCCGACACCGTGTCCGTCGGCGACGTGACCCTCGACGTCGTCCACCTGCGGGGACACACGCCGGGGTCGATCGCGCTCGCCTACGCCGACCCCGCGCCAGGCGGGCACACCCACCTCTTCACCGGCGACAGCCTCTTCCCCGGCGGCATCGGCAACACGAAGAACCCCGGGCAGAGCTTCGACTCGCTCATCGAGGACGTCACGACCCGTGTCTTCGACGTCTACGACGACGACACGTGGTTCTACCCCGGCCACGGCGACGACTCCACCCTCGGCGCGGAGCGGCCGCACCTGGGCGAGTGGCGCGCCCGCGGCTGGTGACCGCCTGACCCCGGCGGGACGGCACACGCCCTCGGTGACCACCCGCTGACGACGCGATGGCGTATGCCGTCCGGCCGGGCCGGTGGTCAGGGCGCGGGAGCGTGGGCGGCGTGGACCGGGAGGCGCACGCGCATGCGGGTGTCGCCCGGCCGGGACTCGATCTCGATCGCCCCGCCGTGGCGATCGACGACGATGCGGTGGGCGATGTCGAGGCCGAGGCCGGTCCCGCGGCCGACGTCCTTGGTGGTGTAGAACGCCTCGAACGCGCGCTGCTGCACCTCCGGGCTCATCCCCGCGCCGGTGTCCGCGACCTCGACGACGACGGACTCCGCGTCCAGGCGCGTCGTGACGGTGAGGGTGCCGGCGCCGTCCATGGCGTCCACGGCGTTGTCGACGAGGTTGGTCCAGACCTGGTTGAGCTCGCCCGGCATCCCGTCGACGAGCGGCACGTCAGCGCCCCAGTCGCGCACCACCGTGATGCTCGGACGGAGCCGAGGACCCATGACGAGCAGGGTGCTCTCGAGCCCCTCTCGGACGTCGACCCGCTGGTGCGAGGCGCGGTCCATCTGCGAGTAGGACTTGATGCCGGCGACGAGCTCGGACACGCGGCGGGTCGACTCGCGCACCTCGCCGAGGAGCGAGGAGACGTCGATGGTGCGGGCCACCCAGCCGAGACACGCGCCGAGCCCGTGGGACGGTGCCGCGGCGGCGGCCCGCTCGACCCAGCCGACGTCGGCGCCGGCGGAGACGAGGGACGCAGCGAGCTCCCACGGCCGTTCGACCCCGGCCCGGTCGAGCCACTCTCCCAGGTCCTCCTCGCGGTCGGCCGTCTCGAGCGGGTCGGGCAACGTCGTCGGCGGCACGAGCTCGCGGCGCAGCGCGTCGAGCTCACCGAACTGGGTCGCGGTCAGACCGGCCGTCGCCATCTGGCGCAGGGCGTCGAGCAGACCGTCGCAGGCGTGCTCCAGCTCGGCGGACGACCGGGCCGCGGCAGCCGCGGGGTTGTTGATCTCGTGGGCCAGCCCGGCCGCGAGCGTCCCCAGGGTGACGAGCCCGCTGCGCTGGCGGGCCGTCGCCTCGATCGACCGCGCCGTGCCGTAGAGGCCGGCGACGAGGTGCGCGGCGAAGGGGAACCACACGTTCGCGAGCTCGTGGAGGCGCTCGGCCGGGACCCGCAGCAGCCGCCCGGGCGCGACGCCACGGGCCGTCGCGAGGTAGACCCCGTGCTCGTCCCAGGCCCGGAACCCACCGGCCCAGCGACCCGGGACGTCCATGTGGCCGACGACGACGTCCTCTCGCCCGATGTGGCGCGAGAGGTCCAGCGTCCCGTCGACGACGACCCACCAGAAGTCGGCTCGGTCACCCTCCAGCCAGACCACCTCGCCGGGGACGATCGGCACCTCGGCGCCGCCGTCGAGCAGCTGCAGCAGCTGGTCGTCGTCCAGTCCGTCGAAGAGCGGCACCGTGCGGAGGTCGGAGAGCTCGAGCATCGCGGGTCCCGTCTGCCGGTCAGATCGTGGCGAGGTAGCGGTGGACGAAGTAGACCGACATCGAGCCCTCGCCGACGGCGGAGGCGACGCGCTTCATCGAGTCCGAGCGCACGTCGCCCGCCGCGAAGACCCCCGGCAGGCTCGTCTCCAGGGCGAACGGCGGGCGGGCCAGCGGCCAGCCGTGCGCCTGCTGCCCGGTGACGAGGTCGTGGCCGGTGACGACGAAGCCGTGCTCGTCACGTGCGACGTCGGCGCCGAGCCAGTCGGTGCGCGGCGACGCGCCGATGTAGATGAAGAGCCAGGCGGCCTCGACCTCCGTCGTGGCGCCGGTGTGCCGGTCCGAGAGGGTCAGCCGCTCCAGGTGGCCGTCGCCGTCCGCGCCGACGACCTCGGTGCGACACAGGACGCGGATGCGCTCGTCGGCGCGGATCCGCGTGACGAGGTACTGCGACATGCTCGCCTCGAGCGACTCGCCGCGGACGACGAGGGTGACGCGCCTGGCGTGGCGGGCGAGGTTGAGCACCGCCTGGCCGGCCGAGTTGGCGGCGCCGACGACGTAGACCTCGTCCCCCGCACACGCCGCCGCCTGCCCGGCGTTGGACCCGTAGTGCACGCCACGTCCCGAGAGGGCGTCGACGCCACGGGCCTCGAGGCGTCGGTAGGACACGCCGGTCGCGAGGACGACGCTACGGGCTTCGATGTCGTCGGCTCCGTCGAGGCGGACGGCACGGACCGGTCCGCGCTGCTCGAGCGCCATGACGTCCCGGGCGAGCACCATCTCGGCGCCGAAGCGGCGGGCCTGCGCGATCGCCCGCTGCGCGAGGTCGGCACCGGAGAGGCCACGCGGGAAGCCGAGGTAGTTCTCGATCGCCGCGCTCTGCCCGGCCTGCCCGCCGGGGGCGTCGTGCTCGACGACCACGGTGCTCAGGCCCTCGGACGCGGCGTAGACCGCGGCGGCGAGCCCTGCCGGTCCGCCGCCGACGATGCAGAGGTCGTAGAGGGCGCGCTCGGCCCGCGTGCGCAGCCCCAGGGCCGTCGCGACGGCGACCGGTGTCGGGGCGCGGAGGGTGTCGCCGTCGGGGACGAGGACGAGGGGGAGGTCCTCCGGCCCGGCGCCCGCGAGGTCGCGCAGGCGAGCCCCCTCCTCGTCGCGCTCCACGTCGAGCCAGACGTACGACACGTGGTTGTTGGCGAGGAACGTCTTGACGAGGTGGCTCGCCTCGGACCACCGGTGGCCCACGACGCGGACGTCGAACGCGCGCTCCGGGTGGGCGTTGTGCCAGTCGGAGAGCAGGTCGTCGACGACGGGGTAGAGCCGGTCCTCCGGGGGGTCCCACGGCTTGAGGAGGTAGTGGTCGAGCCCGATGTCGTTGATGGCCGAGATCGCGACGTCCGTGTCGGCGTACGCCGTGAGCAGCAAAAGCTTGGCGTCCGGGACGTCGACCCGCACCCGGGCCAGCAGCTCGATGCCCGTCATGCCGGGCATCCGCTGGTCGGACGCGACGAGCGCGAGGGGCTGGCCGCGCAGGACGAGACGGGCCACGAGGTCGAGCGCCTCGGCCCCCGAGGAGGCGCGCAGGATGCGGTGCTCGGCGCCGTAGCGGGCCCGCAGGTCCCTGGCGATCGCGGCCGAGACCGGCGCGTCGTCGTCCACGGTGATGATCGCGGGTCTCGCCACGCGCTCAGCGTACGAGCGGGATCCGGCGTGCGGGGGCGAGTTGGGGCGGTTCACCCCGTCGAGGTGAGCGGGACGAGACGGGCGGACCGGGGCAGGGTGTCACGAACCGGGCACAGGCGAACCGGGACCGGCGGCCGCGTCGGGCGACGCCCGGTGTCGCGGCCACGGGGCGTCCGGCTACTGGGCGTCCTCGAGGTCCGACGTCGCGTCGGGGTCGAACTCCGCGATGAGCGACTCGAGCTCGGACCGGAGGAAGTCGAGGTCCGGCGGGACGTTGGTCAGCAGGAGGTGGCGGCGCGGGTTGCCCGCGACGGAGAGGCCGACGCCGAGACGCGAGCGGCCGTGGCGTTCGCGCCAGGCCCGCTCCAGGCGGGGGCCACCGATCCAGTCGACGGGGGCGTGGAGCCAGCCCTGGACGTCGACGAGGTCGCCGTCGGGGCCGTGACGGCGGTTCTTCGGGGGATCGAATCCCTCGAGGGTGATTCGCTCTTCCATACTCCTGACGGTACGGCTCCGGGAGCCCGCGGACCAGTACCTCACCGAGGTCCACACCGATTCGTGAGGGAAGAGTCAGGGAGGTATCAGCCAGCGGACCGCCGGCCACTGACCGGCAACCCTGCGAAGGAGTCACCCATGTCCGTCACCACCCCTGCCGTCAGCCAGGAGTCCGAGCGCTACGTCGCGCTCGCCGCCACCCACGCCAGCCTGCTGCTCAGCGTCGACGCGCTCCCGCGCTCGCTCTCGGGCGCGGAGGTCGAGTCGGCAGCGACCCCGGTGCACGACCTGTCGGGAGACGTCCTCTTCTGGCGGGCCCGTCTCGGGGGCAGGAAGGCTCGCGGCTACCTCGACGTCGCGGCGAGTCCCGCGATGGGCGCCGTCCTCGTCGCCGCCTCGCCCGATGCCGTCTGGGAGCCCGAGCGCCTCGTCGAACAGGCCCTCGAGGTGCTCGCCAAGCAGAACGACGGCACCCAGGTGGAGGTCGACGAGGTGCGCTTCGTGGACTACAGCCACCCGAAGCTCGCCCTCCAGCTCCTCCGCGAGGGGCGCGAGGTCGCGATGCTCGAGCTGCACACGTGGGAGGTCGTGCCGCCGGCGAGCAAGCGCGAGCGCGGCGCGCCGCCGGCCGACTTCGAGCGCTGGTCCTTCCTCGGCAGCCTCACCGCGAAGGCTCGCGAGTCCCGGGCCGCGCGCTACGACACCGCGGTCGGCGAGCTGTCGCGGCTCGTCGAGCGCCTCGACCGGGACCGCTTCACGGTCTCCGTCGTCGACACCGTCGACATCCTGCTGCGCACGCGGCGCCGGGACCTTCACTACGGCACGCGCAACAGCGACCACCAGGTCTGCTACGAGCTGCGGGGCCAGCAGACGAACGTGTGGTGCGTCGCGGCGAGCGTGCAGATGGTGCTCGACTTCTACCGCTATGAGTACGACCAGGTGCGGGTCGCCGCCGAGCTCGGTCTCGGCACGCCGTCGAGCCCGACGGGTCTGCCCTACGCGAACGACGCACTCGTCGTCACGGTCCTCGAGCGGCTCAGCGGCAACGCGCTCGACGCGACGATGTTCACGACGAACCCGTTCTCGCGTTTCGTCAACGAGATCAACGCCAACCGGCCGCTCGTCAGCTTCGTGCCGGGCCACTCGCGCACCGTCGTCGGCTACTCCGAGACGGGGTGGCTGCTGCTGACGGCCACGGACCGCGGGCTCACCGTCTTCGACCCGTGGCCGCCGAGCTCCGGCGTCGTGACGCGGTGGGAGAACTTCGACGTGACGACCTACCGCCGCACCTTCACCGCGCAGGTCACACTGGCCTGATGGAGCGCGACGCCGACCGGCCGGGCGAGACACCCGACGACGGGTCGGGTCTCGCCGATCGCGCCCGGGGGGCGACCCAGCAGCTCGTCGCGGACGCGACCCGGGTCGGTCCACTCGTGCACCGCCGGGGTGTCGTCGGCCGCCCGGTGCCGGTCCGGGCACCGGCTCCGCCAGGCGCGTCGACCGACCCCGTGGCCGAGGTCGGCCGGTGGTTCGTGCCCGTCACCACCGGCGAGCGCCTCGTCGGTTTCGCGCTCGTCGACGTCGCGACGTCTCCGCCACGCACGGACGGCGCCGACGTCCGCGAGCCAGCTGCACGCGTACGCCGGTGGTCGACGTTCCAGCGTCACGAGGGCGACCTCGAGTCGTGCCCGCCGGCGCTCCTCTGGACCGACCCGACGACCATCACCGCCACGGCGATGGCCGCCACCGGTGCCGGCGAGGGCGCCCGCACGGCCGAGCCGGTCCTCACGTGGGAGCGGACACCGGAGCACCTCGTGTGGGAGGTGACCGTCGACGGTCGGCCCGTGCACGTCGCAGGGTCCAGCGCCTGGCCGGCCTGAGCGAGGCCCGGAGCCGGGTGCGAGGATGACGGCGTGAGCTCGTCCGTCGCCGTCCACGCCGTCACCGCCACCCACCTCGTCCGCGTCCCCGTGACGACGGTCTGGTCCAGCCCGGGGAGCCCGCGCCCCGTCGACGCGCCCGTCGTCGCCGACGAGCCCGATGCCGCGGCGTGGCTCGCCGCGCTCGACGCAGGTTCCGCCGACGACGAGTCCGGCGACGGAAGGCTCGGCCTGCACGGCCGGGTCGAGTCGCAGCTGCTGGCCGGGGAGCCCGTCGTCGTGACCGAGACCAACGAGTCGGGCACGTGGTCCCACGTCGTGGCACCGTGGCAGCTCTCCCCCAAGGACGACCGCGGCTACCCGGGGTGGGTGCCCTCGGCGCACCTGACGCCGGCGGCCGAGACCCTCGTGGAGGGGCCGACGCCCGTCATCGACGCGTCCGCCGGGGCGGACGGCGACGTCACGCACCCGTCCGTCGCCGAGGCCCGCCGCCACCTCGGGCTGCCCTACCTGTGGTCCGGCGTGTCCCCCCTCGGCTTCGACTGCTCTGGACTCGTGCTGCACACGTGGCGCCTCCTCGGCGTCGTCGTGGCCCGCGACGCGTACGCCCAGGCGGAGCTCGCGACGTCGGTCGCGGTCGACGCCGTGCAGGCGGGCGACCTCTACTTCTTCGCCCGGCCGGGCAGGCGGATCCACCACGTTGGCATCGTCGTCCGACCCGGGCGGATGGTCCACGCCTCGGAGACCGGAGGTGTGCTCGTCGAGGAGGACCTGCCCGCCGAGCGCCTCGCCACCCTCGTCGCCGCCGGGCGCCTGCCGATGCCGTGAGCGTCGACCACCGCAGCGCTCCCCTGCTCGTCCTCGGCGGTGTCGTCTCCGTCCAGTTCGGTGGCGCCTTCGCCGCCACGCTCGTCCCCCGCATCGGGGCGCCCGGCTCGGTGCTGCTGCGCCTCTTCTTCGCGATGGTCATCCTGTATGCCGTCGCGCGGCCTTCGTGGCGCGGTCGCAGCCGGTCCGACTGGGGCACCGTCGTGCTCTTCGGGCTGGCGCTCGCGGCGATGAACACCTCGTTCTACGCCTCCCTGGCCCACCTGCCCATCGGTGTGGCCGTGACGATCGAGTTCCTCGGCCCGCTGGGCCTCGCGGCCGCACTGAGCCGTCGGCCGCGGGACGTCCTGGCGGTCGCCGCGGCAGCCCTCGGCGTCGTGCTCGTCTCCGGCGTGCTGCACACGTCGTGGGACCGGCTCGACCTCGTGGGCGTCGGTTTCGCGGCGCTCGCGGGCGTCTTCTGGGCGGCCTACATCGTCCTCAGCCAGCGCACCGGGAAGGCCTTCGGGGGGCTCGACGGGCTCGCCCTCGCCCTCATCGTGTCGACGGTCGCGGTCGCGCCGCTCGGGCTGACGTCCGTCGACCGCTGGACGCCGCAGGACGTCGCGCTCGGTCTCGGCATCGCCGTCCTGTCCTCCGTGCTGCCCTACTCCCTCGAGCTCGTCGCCCTGCGCCATCTCGCGCAACGGGTGTTCGGCATCCTGCTCAGCCTCGAGCCCGTCGTCGCGGCCCTCGCGGGTTTCGTCGTCCTCGACCAGGTGCTCGACCGAGGGCAGGTGGCCGGTATGGCGCTCGTCGTCCTCGCCAGCGTCATCGTCCTCGGCGCCCAGTCGCGTCCAGAGTCACCGGACGCCGCGATGGGCCCGGGCTGATGGGCCACGGCATCTTCCGCTTGACCTCAAGTCCACGTGAGGTCCTACCGTCGCCGGATGACCTCGAGCACGATGCGCCCTGACACCGACGCGGCCGTCCCCGACGCAGGCGGCGGCATCCTGGCCCCCGCGCTGCGGGCCACGACCATCGGCGTCATCGCCCTCGTCTCCCTGCACGCCTTCGAGGCACTCGCCCTGACGACCGTCATGCCGACGATCGCCCGCGAGCTCGACGGCGCGTCCCTGTATGCCATGGCCTTCACGGCCACGCTCGCGTCGGGGATCGTCAGCATCGTGTGGTCCGGCAACCTCGCCGACCGTCGCGGACCCCGGCCGCCCCTGCTCATCGGGCTGGTGCTCTTCGCCGCCGGTCTCGTCGTCGCGGGTCTGGCTCCGTCGATGGGACTGCTCGTGGCGGCCCGTGTCGTGCAGGGCCTCGGGGCAGGCATGACGAGCACCGCGCTCTACGTCCTCGTGACCCGGGTCTACCCGCAACGGCTGCACACGGCGATCCTCGCCGGCTTCTCGGCCGCCTGGGTCGTGCCGTCGATCGCCGGGCCCTTCGTGGCCGGTCTCATCACCCAGACGATCGGCTGGCGCTGGGTCTTCGGGCTGGCCCTCGTCGTCCTCGTCGTGGCGGCCGTGCTGCTCGGCCGCATCATCACGGGACTGCGGCAGGACGTCGTGGACGTGCCGTGGCGGTGGCGGTCGATCGCCGCGTCGGTCGTGCTCGCCGTCGCCGTGCTCGGTCTCAACGCGGTCGCCGACCGGCTCGACCCGTGGGGCATCACCCTTGCCGTGATCGCCCTCGTCGTCGTGGGCCTCACCCTGCTGCCGCTCACGCCGCGGGGGACGTTGCGGGCCGCACGGGGGCTGCCGACCGACGTCGCGCTGCGTGCCCTCGCCTTCGCCGCGTTCAGCGGCGCCGAGGTCTACCTGCCGCGCCTGCTGACCGAACGCGACGGCCTCAGCCCCAGCCTCGCCGGCGTCGCCCTCACCGTCACGGGTGTCACGTGGTTCGCCGGGTCGTGGGTCCAGGGCCGTTGGGACCGCCGTTTCGAGATCGGTCGCACCGCAGCCGTCTCCCTCGCCGCGATCGCCCTCGCCCTCCTCGCACTCGCCGGTGCCGTGGCACTCGACGCGCCGACGTGGGCCGTCATCGCGCTCTTCCCCGTCGTCGGTCTCGGGATCGGGACCCTCTACCCACGCGTGACGGCCCAGGCTCTCTCGCGCGCCGGGTCCACCGAGCAGGGCTTCGTCAGCTCGGCCCTGCAGATCGGCGACTCGTCGGGGGCCGCGACGGCGATCGCCCTCTCGGCCATCGTCTTCGTCGGGGCCGGCTCGGCCGTCCCCGGGGCGTATGCCGCCGTCTTCGCCGTCATGGCCGTCCCCGCCCTGCTCGGCTGGGGCGTCGCGCACCGCGTCCGCTGACGACTCCGGGCTGTCGGAGCTGTCGGAGCTGTCGGAGCTGTCGGAGCTGTCGGAGCTGTCGGAGCTGTCGGAGCTGTCGGAGCTGTCGGAGCTGTCGGAGCTGTCGGAGCTGTCGGAGCTGCCGGAGCTGTCAGAGCTGCCGGAGCTGTCGGAGCGGTCGGACGGTGGACGTCCTTCAGCCGCGGCCGATCCCGGATCCGGTGAGTCCCCCTGTCACACGTGCGGACGGCGACAGGCAGACGCGCCGCAGGTCAGAGGATGTAGCCGCTGGAGGCACTCCAGATGGCGTGGGTGCGGCAGTTGGAGTCGGCGTACTCCTTGGACGTCGACTCGAAGACGGAGTAGAGACGGTTGACCGAGGAGCCCGCCGACTGCGGCGCCCAGACGATCCCTTCCATCATCGGCAGCGTGTTGTGGCTCGTGCGCGCACCCGTGGACCGCACCTGCGTCGTGACCTTGCTCAGGTTGTCCCGGCCCCACGAGCGGCTGAAGACGAATCGGCTGCTCGTGACCTGCACGCCCTGGACGATGGTCGGGGTGGAGTAGGACGCGTTGGGGGTCAGCGTCACGACGCCCGCGGCGGACGTCGGGTAGCGACGCATGACGTTGGTGTAGAAGTCGCCGACGAAGAGGGAGCCACCGTCGTAGTCGACGTACGACGCCCGCGTCAGGCTGTTCACGGTGTAGCGCGCGGCGTAGCTGACGGCCTTGCGCGCGCCGGCGGGCACGGCACGGATGCGGTCGATCGGGATGCGGTAGATCCGCGCCCCGCCGACGCTGTCGGCGACGTAGAGGTTGCCGCGCCCGATCGTGAGACCGCCTGCATGCCCCGTCTTGGGGACGCCGCTCAGCTCGATGGTCTTGACCCACGCGGACGTCGAGCGCTTGTAGACGACGACGCGCGGCACCTCGGCGGCGTCACGGTGGTACATCGAGACGTACAGGTAGTCGCCGGCGGAGTCGTACGTCATCCCCTGCGGCACCCAGTTGGTGTCCTTGTAGGCGCCGAGCGTGTGGCCCGACCAGTTGTCGAATGCGTTGAGCTGCGGATCGGCGCAGCTGCTGACCTTGGCGAAGCCGACCGGGTCGGCAGCCGTGGCCGGCGATGCGGCGACGACGCCGAGCGTCGATGCGAGCGTCAGCGCGAGCCCAGCGGCGGCGGTGCGCAGTCGTGTCCTCATGAGGTTCCCCTGTCGTCGTCGGAGGACCTCTTCCCCCGATGCTCGGACCCTACCCGCGGCCCACGCCCACGGGCGGGAACGTCAGGAGGCAATCCCGGGAGCGGTGGTCACGGACGGTGGTCCACCTGCTGGACCTCCTCCGGCGGCAGGCTGCGTCCGGCCCGCTCGGCTGCCGACGAACGCAGGAGCCGCGTCGATCTCGACACCGTCGGGCTCGGCGCGACGATCGCGACAGCGCGCTTCGGTACCGTCGCATCATGCCCATCAAGCTCGAGAACGTCGGCATCGCCGTGGACGACCTGGAGGCGGCGATCGCCTTCTTCACCGACCTCGGACTGACGGTGCTCGGTCGGGACACGGTCAGCGGCGAGTGGACCGACACCGCCGTGGGACTCGACGGCAACCACGCCAGGATCGCCATGCTCCAGACACCGGACGGGCATGGTCGGCTCGAGCTCTTCGAGTACATCCACCCCAGCGCCATCGCGACGACGCCCACCCTGCCCAACGAGATCGGGATGCACCGGGTCGCCTTCTCGGTCGATGACATCGACGAGGCTCTCGCGATCGCTGCACGGCACGGGTGCCACCCACTGCGCGGCGTGGCGACCTACGAGGACGTCTACACGCTCACCTACGTCCGCGGACCCAGCGGCATCATCGTCATGCTGGCCCAGGAGCTCAAGGGCACGTGATGCCAGCGTCCTTCCCGTCGACGCAGGCGGCTGCCGCTGCACGACGGAGGAGGCGTCCGGCGCCCCCGACGTGACGCGCCCGCCGACCGGGTGGTCGACGGCGCGTCGTGCCGGCATACGTCAGCGCTGGTCGTGCGTGGCGCGGGGAGGGGTCATGCCTTCCTCGGCCGGGAGCCCGGCGGAGGCGTCCCGGGCCACCTCGGGAGCCTCGGTGTCGCCCTCCGCGACGCCGTCCACGGCGGCAGTGCCGTTCGCGGCCTCGAGCTTCGCGTCCCGGCTGGACTTCCAGAGGCTCGCGACGGTGGTGACGCCGAGGATGAGGACGATCGCACCGAGCGAGACGATGATCGGGATGTCGGGGACGCTCTCGATCGGCTGGCCGCCGTTGATGAACGGCAGGTTGTTCTCGTGCATCGCATGCATGACGAGCTTGACGCCGATGAAGGCGAGCAGGACCGCGAGGCCGATGCTGAGGTAGACGAGCTTCTTGAGCAGGCCGCCGATGAGGAAGTAGAGCTGACGCAGTCCCATCAGGGCGAAGATGTTGGCCGTCAGGACGAGGTACGGCTCGTTGGTCAGCCCGTAGATCGCCGGGATCGAGTCGAGTGCGAAGAGCAGGTCGGTCGTGCCCAGGGCCAGGATGACGATGAGCATCGGGGTGATGAGGCGCTTGCCGTTCTCGATCACCGTCAGGCTCGTGCCGTGCCACTCCTTGGTCGCCGGGAAGCGCTTCTCGACCCAGAGCAGGAAGCGGTTCTCGTGGTACTCGTCGTCGTCGCTCTCCCCGCCGGTCGCGAGCTTGATCGCCGTGTAGACGAGGAAGGCGCCGAAGATGTAGAAGACCCACGCGTACGCGTTGATGACGACTGCGCCGAGCCCGATGAAGATGCCGCGCAGGATGATCGCGATGACGATACCGACCATGAGCGCCGACTGCTGGAGCTTCTTCGGCACCTTGAAGCTGCCCATGATGAGCAGGAAGACGAAGAGGTTGTCGACGGACAACGAGTACTCGGTGAGCCAACCGGCGTAGAACTCCCCGGCGTACTGCGCGCCCCACTCGAACCAGATGAAGAGTCCGAAGAGCACGGCGAGGGCGACGAAGAAGGCCAGGTGCCTCCCGGCCTCGGCCATCGACGGGACGTGGGGTCGCCGCGCGATGACGAAGACGTCGACGGCGAGGAACACGGTCATCAGACCGATGGTGAGGAACCAACCCCACACGGGAACATTCATGGGCACAACCTTCCGGTCACCAGAGCAGTAACCGGAGGTCTCTCCCGCCCGGCGTGGTGCCGGACCGACGGGACCGGGAGCGGCGGTGAGACCCACTCCGTGATGACGAGCCCGTCGTGTCGGGGATACTCCCCTCCGTGAACGCCTGAGTCTTTCACTCCGAGCGGCGCGCCTCAAATCGGTCCGCCCCGTGAGCACGACGGGTGGCGGGTCGCATGGCGCTCAGCCGACCGTCCCGGGGCGCTTGCCGCGGGGCAGGCCCGAGACGACGATCTCGTAGGAGGTCTCGATCGCCTCGAGGAGCTCGTCGGGGTCGATCGCCCCCGTCGTGCGCAGGGTGTTCCATCCGTGCCGGCCGATGTAGGCCATGACCGAGGCGTCGTCGGGGTAGCGGAGCAGCCACTCGTCGGCCTCGGTGCGGCTGCGAGCGCTCTTGACCCCGATCGAGTCGTCGCCGAGGAAGACGAAGATCTTGTCGCCGACCTTGGCGACGGTGTCGCCGTCCCACGGCGAGTCCTCCCACGCCCCGGGCAGCGCGAGGGCGGCGGCGCGGAGCCGTGCCGCCAGGCTCCTGCCGGAACCCTGGGCCATCACGGGGCCGTCACCGAGCCATCACCGAGCCATCACCGAGCCATCACCGCGCCTTCATCGGACATCACCGCGTCGCGGCACTCATCTGCCGCAGCTCCTTCTTGAGGTCGCCGATCTCGTCGCGCAGGCGCGCGGCGAGCTCGAAGTGCAGCTCGGTCGCCGCCTGGTGCATCTGGGTCGTGAGCTCCTGGATGAGCCCGGCGAGGTCGGCCGCCGCCATGTCGGCGGGGCGGTTGGTCGTGCCACCGGCGGACACCCCGACGTCGGCGGCCATGGCGCCACGACCGGCGCCGCTCTTGCCGCGGGACTGCATGCGCCCGGAGCCGAGCAGCTCCTGCGTGTCGGCGTCCTCACGCTCGAGCAGGTCGGTGATGTCGGCGATCTTCTTGCGCAGCGGCGTCGGATCGATGCCGTGCTCGGTGTTGTAGGCGATCTGCTTCTCGCGGCGCCGGTTGGTCTCGTCGAGGGCCTGCTCCATCGACGGCGTGACCTTGTCGGCGTACATGTGCACCTGGCCGGACACGTTTCGGGCCGCGCGTCCGATCGTCTGGATGAGGGACCGGGCCGAGCGGAGGAAGCCCTCCTTGTCGGCGTCGAGGATCGAGACGAGCGAGACCTCGGGCAGGTCGAGGCCCTCGCGGAGCAGGTTGATGCCGACGAGGACGTCGAAGACGCCGCTGCGCAGCTCGCGGAGCAGCTCGACCCGCCGCAGCGTGTCGATGTCGCTGTGCAGGTAGCGGACCCGGATGCCCTTGTCGAGGAGGTAGTCGGTGAGGTCCTCGGCCATCTTCTTCGTCAGGGTCGTGACGAGGACGCGCTCGTTGCGCTTGGTGCGCTCCTGGATCTCGTGCATGAGGTCGTCGATCTGGCCCTTGGTCGGCTTGAGCACGACCTCGGGGTCGATGAGACCGGTGGGTCGGATGATCTGCTCTACCGGCGGTCCGGACTTGGCCAGCTCGTACTCCCCCGGTGTCGCCGAGAGGTAGACCGTCTGCCCGATGCGCTCGAGGAACTCCTCCCACTTCAGCGGCCGGTTGTCCATGGCGCTCGGGAGACGGAAGCCGTGCTCGACGAGCATCCGCTTGCGGGACATGTCGCCTTCGTACATCGCGCCGATCTGCGGCACCGTCTGGTGCGACTCGTCGAGGACGAGGAGGAAGTCCTCCGGGAAGTAGTCGATGAGGCAGTTCGGGGCCGAGCCGGACGTGCGGCCGTCGATGTGGCGGCTGTAGTTCTCGATGCCGTTGCAGAAGCCGACCTGCCGCATCATCTCGAGGTCGTAGGTCGTGCGCATGCGCAGGCGCTGGGCCTCGAGGAGCTTGCCCTGCTTCTCGAAGAGGGCCAGCTGGTCCTCGAGCTCGAGCTCGATGCCGCGGATCGCCCGCTCCATCCGCTCGGGGCCGGCGACGTAGTGCGACGCCGGGAAGACGTACATCTCCTGCTCCTCGTTGACGACCTCGCCGGTCACGGGGTGGAGGGTGTAGATGCGCTCGATCTCGTCGCCGAAGAACTCGATGCGGATCGCGAGCTCCTCGTAGACGGGGATGATCTCGACGGTGTCGCCCCTGACGCGGAAGGTGCCGCGGGTGAAGGCGAGGTCGTTGCGGGTGTACTGCATCTCGACGAAGCGGCGGAGCAGGTCGTCGCGCACGACCTCCTGGCCGACCTTGAGCCGGGCCATCCGGTCGACGTACTCCTGGGGAGTGCCGAGGCCGTAGATGCACGACACCGAGGCGACGACGATGACGTCACGCCGGGTCAGCAGCGAGTTGGTCGCCGAGTGCCGCAGCCGCTCGACCTCGTCGTTGACCGAGCTGTCCTTCTCGATGTAGGTGTCCGTCTGCGGGATGTACGCCTCGGGCTGGTAGTAGTCGTAGTAGCTGACGAAGTACTCGACGGCGTTGTTGGGCAGCAGCTCGCGGAACTCGTTGGCCAGCTGCGCGGCGAGCGTCTTGTTGGGGGCCATGACGAGGGTCGGTCGCTGGACCTGCTCGATGAGCCAGGCCGTCGTCGCCGACTTGCCGGTGCCGGTGGCGCCGAGCAGCACGGTGTCGGTGTCGCCCGCCCGGACGCGCTTCGCGAGCTCGGCGATCGCCGTGGGCTGGTCACCGCTCGGGGTGTACTCGGAGATCACCTCGAAGGGTGCCACCGTGCGCTGGAGGTCGGTCGTGGGACGCATGGCTCAACCGTACGTCGCACGACCGACAGCGCCCACTCGCCTACTCCTCCCAGACGTAGGCGGGGCGGAGCTCGACGGTGTCGCCCGGCCCCGCGAAGTTCACGGCGAGCTCCTCCGCGCGCTCCCGGGACGCCACGTCGAGCAGGAAGAAGCCCGCGAGGTGCTCCTTGCTCTCGGCGTACGGCCCGTCCGTCGAGACGGTCCCGCTCTCCGACCAGCGGTAGATCCGTGCCGAGGCGGGGGCGCCCAGCGCCTCGCCGCCCTTGAGCTCACCGCTCTTCGACAGCTCCTCGAGCATCGCGTCGAAGGCCGCACCTCCGGCGTCGCGCTCCTCCTGCGGGCGGGCGAGCGCCTCGGGCATGAAGGCACCCGTCGGGTGGCCCCAGGGCTGCGGGTTGGAGTGGATGAGGATGACGTACTTCATGGGGTGTCCCTTCGGTTCGCGGGCGGCCAGTCTGCCGCCTCGGGTGGGACGTCGGAGCGGACACGCCGGTCTCGACATCACGGGACGCGGTGGGTCCACCCCGGGGTCGCGAACTTCTCGTCGACGAGCCGCTGGGCCTCGGCGAGCTCGGCGTCGGTGTAGTCGGAGACCGTCGTCCGGTAGCGGCGGGCGAACGACGCCGCGAACGACTCGAGGATCGCGTCCCGCGTCATCCCGGTCTGCGAGCGCATCGGGTCGACGCGCTTGTTGGCCGACTTCGTGCCCTTGTCGCTCATCTTCTCGCGGCCGATCCGCAGCACTTCGAGCATCTTGTCCGCGTCGATGTCGTAGGCCATCGTCACGTGGTGCAGGACGGCCCCCGACGCGAAGCGCTTCTGCGCGGCCCCGCCGATCTTGCCGCGATCGCTAGCGATGTCGTTGAGCGGCACGAAGTGGGCCGTCACGCCGACGTCGGCAAGCGCCTCGATGACCCACTCGTCGAGGAAGGAGTAGGACCGCTCGAAGCTCAGTCCCTCGACGAGGGAGGTGGGCACGACGAGCGAGTACGTGATGGTGTTGCCGGGCTCCATGAACATGGCGCCACCCCCGGACACGCGACGCACGACGTCGATGCCGTGGCGTTCGGCCCCGTCGGGGTCGACCTCGTTGCGGACCGACTGGAACGAGCCGATGACGACGAGTGGGCTGTCCCAGTCCCAGAAGCGCAGCGTCGGCGGCCTCTCCCCGGCCGCGACCTCGCGGGCGATGACCTCGTCGAGCGCGACGTGCAGCGCCGGGTCGAGCACGCGCGCCGGGATGACGTCGAAGGCGTGGTCGTCCCACCCCGTCGCCTTGCCGAGGGCACGGCGGATCGCGATGCCGATCGACTCGGCCGTGAAGCCGATGAGCGACACATCGTCGGCGAGGGCGCCCGTGACGGCGCCGGCCAGCTGCTCGACACCGGCGTCCACGGGCATGCCCGTCAGCGCTGCGTTGATGTCGCCGAGCGCCTCGTCGGGCTCGAGGAAGAAGTCGCCGGACACGCTCACCCGCGCGAGTCTGCCGTCCACCTCCTCGAGGTCGACCGCCACGAGCTTGCCACCGGGGACCTTGTACTCACCACGCATGTCACGCTCAACACCGCACACCCCCTGCGTATGCCGGCTGCTCCCTACCGCGGCTGCCAGCCGGTGCGCTCGGCCCAGTCCGTCGCGCGCTGCCACGCGCCCTCGAACCACACCTCCTTGGCCACGACGTAGTCCGAGGTGGCCTCGTGCAGGCCGACCAGCCGGTGCTTCTCCGCGGCATACGCGTCCCGCTCTCCGGGCTCGTGGCGCAGCCAGTCGCGGAAGAGGAGCGCGAATCGCCAGCCCACGGAGCCGTGCTCGCGGACGTGGACGTGGACGTGGCTGCCCGGGTCGCAGCCGCCGAGGAAACGCTTGGTCCATCCGGCCGGGTCGGACCCGACCGGGTGGGGCGTGTCGTTGTGGATGCCGTGGGAGAAGACGTAGCCGGCGTCCCGGAGCGGCCGCAGCACATCGTCCCGGTCGGCGTCGGCGAGGTGGCGGACCCCGACCTGGACGTCGATGACGTCCTTGGCGAGGAGTCCCGGCACGGACGTGGAGCCGATATGTGACACCTCGGTGGCGACGCCCGTGGGCGCGAGCGCCGCAGCGAGACGGGCGACGACCCGCTCGGCGCGTGGCTCCCAGTCCGCGCGGGGGTCGACGACGCACTCGCGCGAGAGGTCCGGCCGGCGTGACCGGGTGCCGGTCACGAGGTTGCCCTCGTAGGGCACGAGCCTCYCGTGCCAGAGGGCGTCCACGGCGCGGGCGAGGTCGTCGGGCGTGCCGGAGTTGTCGAGCACGACGTCGGCCACCGCACGGCGCTGGGCGTCGGTCGCCTGGGCGGCGATGCGGTGCCGGGCGTCGGCCTCGTCGAGCCTGCGCTGGTCGACGAGCCGGCGCACCCGCGTCTCGACGTCGGTCTCGACGACGACGGTGAGGTGCTCGTGCACCCAGAGCCCGCGCTCGACGAGGAGGGGCATGTCGTAGACGGAGACGGTGTCGTCAGGAGCGGCGGCCCGACGTTCTGCGACGCGGGCCGCGATCGCGGGTCCGGTGATGGCGTCGAGCGCGTCGAGGGCCTCGCGGTCGGGGAAGACGATCGCGGCCAGGGCAGCCCGGTCGAGGCTCCCGTCGTCTCGGACGACCGCGTCCCCGAAGCGCGCCCGGATCCGTTGCAGGGTGGGCTCCCCCGGCTCGACGACCTCGCGGGCGACCGCATCCGCGTCGACGACGTGGGCGCCCAGCTCGGCCAGCCGTCGCGACACCGTGGACTTGCCCGACCCGATCCCTCCGGTGACTCCGACGCGCAGCACGGGCGACCTCAGGCGAAGCGGGCGGGGAAGCCGCCCTGGGCGACCGGACCCCATCGGGTGGGCGTGACACGAAGGAGGGACTTGCCCTGGTCGCGCATCGCCTGGCGGTACTCGTCCCAGTCGGGGTGCTCGCCCGAGATGGCGCGGAAGTAGTCGACGAGGGGCTCGACGGAGTCCGGCAGGTCGATGACCTCGCAGTCGCCGTCGACCTGCACCCACTCGCCGCCGAAGTCGTCGGACAGGACGAGGACGCTGACCTGCGGTCGGCGCCGGGCGTTCGTCGTCTTGGCGCGCTCGGGGTAGGTCGAGATGACGATACGTCCCTGCTCGTCGACGCCGCCCGTGACCGGCGAGGCCTGCGGCCGCCCGTCGGCGCGCTGCGTCATGAGCACCATCGAGTGGCGCGGACGGACGAAGTCGAGCATCGCGTCGCGGTCGACCTCGGTGTTGGTCGCGATCTGGCGGGGCATCGTCAGTCCTCCTGCTCGGCGCTGCTGGCGCGGTCGAAGATCGCGACGACCGCCTCGGCCAGCCAGGCGGCATACATCGCGTGGGTCCACCCGCAGCGTCGCACGAAACGGTCGTAGATCTCCGGCGAGGTCACGGTCCAGACGATGTCGATGAACCGCTCGCGGTCGAGCTGTGGCGGCAGCCCGTGAGCCGCATCGAGGGCGTTGAGGGCGTTCGTGTTGCCGGCCCGACGCTCGCGGTCGATCGTCGCGACGAACTCCTGCAAGCCCGTGTCGCCGCCGGCGCCCTGGGCGAGGAGCACGCCGAGAAGCGGTCCGACCCGCTCGTAGATCGTCGCGCACAACGCGGCGTAGGCCCGGACGAAGGCCTCACGGTCGGGGGCCGTCGACATGGCGCGGAACTCCGGCCGGTCCTGCATCGCGACGGGCGCGTCGTCACCGACGAGGAGCACGTCGTAGACCGCTTTGACGACGGCCGCCTTGCCGCCGATGGCGTTGTAGACGGTCTGCGCGCTGACCCCGGCGTTCGCGGCGAGCGCGCTCACGGACATGGCGTGGTAGCCGTCGCGCAGGAGCATCTCGCCCGCGGCCTCGATGATGCGGCGCCGGGTGGCCAGGGCTGCTTCCGCACGCGAGCTGTTGTCGTACGCCCGGTCTGTTGACATCGGAGCCCTTCGAACGCATCATGAGTTCGCTGGAACGGCGTTCTAGCGAATGGGCGGGGTCCAGGGGTCCCCACCCAGCTGCTGCACCGGACGGTGACAGCGTCGACATCGGCGCCTGTCGACCGCACGAGTGTGCCACGGGCGCCACGGCTCCCGCCCCGGAGGGGCACCGGAGGGGGAGCGAGGGGCCGGACCACGGGGTCCGGCCCCTCGCTACGGCACGCAGCCGGGCCGCATCGGCCCACCGGGTCAGGCAGGCGTCGGCGCCAGCACGGAGACGGCGCGGTCGGGGTAGTCCGACACGAGGCCGTCGACTCCCGCCTCGACGAGCTCGACCATCCGCGCCGGCTCGTTGACCGTCCACGGCAGCACGGCGAGTCCGGCGGCGTGCGCGCGCTGGACGAAGTCCGCGTCGACGAGCACGTGCTCGGGCGAGATGACGCCCGCCCCGACGGCGGCGGCACCGGCACACACGTCGTCGTGCGACTCCCCCACCCTCACTCTGCCCGTCCACGGGCTGCCCGGGACCCACGTCACCGAGGCCTCGACGAGAGCCGAGCGGATGACGTCGGGCGCGAGCTCTGCCGAGAGCTCGAGCACGGCCCAGTCGAACGAGTGCATGAAGCACTGTCGTTCGAGGCCGGCCTCGTGGACGCTTGCCAGGACCCCCTCGAGGAGTCGACGCCGTCCGGCGGACTCCCCCGGGTCGAGCGGGTTGACCTTGAGCTCGATGGTCCACCACACGTCCGGCGCGCGCTCGACCCCGTGGGCGAGCACCTCGTCCAACGTCGAGATGCGGGCGCCCGGCGACGGTCGCTGCTCCGGGAAGCCGGCGAGCGTCTGGCTGCCGACGTCCACCGTGCGCAGCTGCTCGAGGGTCAGGTCGGCGACCCGGGCGCCGACGAGGTCCGGACCGGTCGGTCGGCACTTGAGCGGCAGCAGCACCGGGTCGTGCCAGACGACGACGTCCCCGTCGGCGGTGAGCCGGACGTCGAGCTCGACGCCGGTCACCCCGGCGTCGTAGGCGGCGGCGAAGCTGGCCAGCGTGTTCTCGACGACGAGCCCCTTGGCACCGCGATGCCCCTCGACGTCGAAGCGGCCCGAGGCCCAGGGACCGGGGCGAGACGCCATGCTCAGGCCTCGATCCGCTCGCCGGAGGCAGCATCGAAGAGGTGGACCTCGCCACGGTTGGGCTCGACGTGCACGGTGTCACCGACCGTCAGGTGGGTGCGCTTGTCGAGGCGGACGGTGACGCGGTCGGCGCCCTCGTCGGCGCCGACCGGGCGGCCGTAGACGAACGACTCCGAGCCCAGCGACTCGACGAGCTCGACGGTGAGCCCGAGGGCGGACGGGTCGGCCCCGTCCCGGCTTTCTCCGGCGGGCGTCTGCACGACGTGCCACGACTCCGGGCGCAGCCCGACGACGACCTTCTCCCCCGCGCGGCCGGCGACCGCACGGTCCAGGGGCACCGGGACGCCGTGGACCCGCGCCACGCCCTCGCGCACCTCGGACTCGACGAGCGTGATGGCCGGCGAGCCGATGAAGGCCGCGACGAAGGTGTTGACCGGGTGGTCGTAGAGCCGCTCCGGCGTGTCGACCTGCTGGAGCTTCCCGTCGCGCAGCACCGCGACCCGGTGGCCCATCGTCATCGCCTCGACCTGGTCGTGGGTGACGTAGACCGTCGTGATGCCGAGCCGTCGCTGCAGACCCGCGATCTGCGAGCGGGTGGAGACGCGCAGCTTGGCGTCGAGGTTGGACAGCGGCTCGTCCATGCAGAAGACCTTGGGGTTGCGCACGATCGCGCGTCCCATGGCGACGCGCTGGCGCTGACCGCCCGACATCTGGCCGGGCTTGCGGTCGAGGAGCGGCTCGAGCTCGAGGATCTTGGCGGCCTCGGCGACCCGCTGCTTCGTCTCGGCCTTGCTCACCTTCGCGTTGTCGAGGGCGAAGGCCATGTTCTGCGCGGCCGACATGTTCGGGTAGAGCGCGTAGCTCTGGAAGACCATGGCGATGTCCCGGTCACGCGGGCGCACCCCCTTCTGGTCGTGGCCGTCGACGAGGATGCGCCCGCCGTCGACCGGCTCGAGACCCGCGAGCATCCGCAGGGTCGTCGACTTGCCGCAGCCCGAGGGGCCGACGAGGACGAGGAACTCACCGTCGGCGATGTCGAGCGTGATGCCGTCGACCGCCGGGGCGGCGTCGTCCTTGGAGAACCGACGAGTCGCCTCGTCGAAGTACACGGTTGCCATCGGTGGCCTCTCGGGTCGTTCTGGTTCGGGGTCCGGGACCGGGGACGTGGGAGGGCGCGAGCGTGCTCGCCGCCTCCCACGTCACTCCGGAGCCGTCCGGCAGGTCCGTGCGGGGCCCGCCGGACGGCATACGACCGGGGTGATGCGGCAGCGCGTCAGGCGCCGAGCTTGCTCTTGATCTGCGAGTCGAAGACCTGCTGGCTCTCGGCGTCGAGGCCCTTGAAGACGGTCGCGACGTCCTGGCCCTGGACGATCTGGTCGAGGCCCTTGCCGATCCGGGCGCCACCGCCGGGCAGCAGCACGCGGACGTTGTCCTGCGACCGGGTCTTGGGCAGCTGCTCGATCGCCGTCTTGGCGTTGGGGTTCTTCTCGAGGAACGCCTTCTCCTCCGGAAGGTCCACGGCCGACTTGCGCACGGGCATGTAGCCGGTGGCCTGCGTGAAGGTGACGGTGTTCTGGGCGTTGGTGAGGAACTCGATGAACTTCAGCGCGTTCTTCTTGCGGTCGTCCGAGATGTTGGCCGGGATGCCGACGCCCGCGCCACCCGTCGGGCAGTTGCCGTCGGTCGGCAGGAACGCCGTGCCCACCGGGAACTTCGCGTCCTTGGCCACGCCGCCGAGCGACCCGGTCGACATCATGCTGCAGCCGACGATGCCGGCCGTGAAGTCCGGCGCGGGGTCCTTGGACAGCTTGAGGTAGCCGTCCTTGGCGAGGTTCTGCAGGTAGGTGCCGGCCTTGACCGTGTTGGGGTCCGAGAACGTCGGCGTCCACTCCTTGGAGTAGGCACCGCCGTAGCCCCACACGATGTTCTGGAAGACCCAGTCGAGGTAGTTCGAGCCGTCGGGCAGCTCCATGACGATCTTGTCGGAGCCGGCGGCGGYCTTGAGCTTCGGTGCCCACGTGAGGAACTCGTCCCAGTCCTGCGGGCCACGGTCCTCGAGACCGGCGGCCTTCCAGAGGTCCTTGTTGTAGTAGAAGAGCGGTGTCGACCGGGAGAACGGCAGCGCGTAGTGCTTGTCGTCGAGGTTGTAGTCGTTGTAGAGCGCATCGACGTAGTCGGACGTGTCCATCTTGGCCGTCGACAGCAGCTCGTCGAGCGGGCTCAGCTGCTTGTTGAGCGCGAAGTTGAACCACGTGACGTCCGAGACGACGACGACGTCGGGCAGCGAGCCGCCGGCGAGCGAGGCGTTGAACTTCTGCGCGACCTCCTCGTAGTTCTTGCCGGCGTCGACGAGCTTGACCTTGAGGCCCGAGTTGGCCGCCTCGAAGGCCTTGATGATCTCCTGCTCGACCGGCTTGCTGTTCCCGGGGTGGTTGCTCCAGAACTCGATGGTGTTGCTCGAGCCGCCACCGCCGCCCGTCGTCGGGGACGTGCCGGTGCCCGCGCAGGCCGCGAGACCGGCGACGCCGGCCGCGCCGGCGAGGCCGAGGAAGCCTCGACGTGAGAACTCGTTCATGGATGGTGCCTTTCCCTGTGGTGGTGGGTGGGGTCGTGGGAATGGATCGGTATGCGACAGAGCCGGGTTCAGCTCTTCACGGCCCCCGCCGTGAGGCCCTTGATCATCTGTCGTTGGAGGAAGAGGAAGAGGACGAGGATCGGCAGCATGGCCAGGACGGTGCCCGCCATGACCGGCCCCCAGTTCGTGACGCCGTCATTGTTCTGGAGGAACGTCAGGCCGACCGGCAACGGCGCCGTCGTCTCGTCGTCGGACATGAGGAACGGCCAGAGGTACTCGTTCCACTCGTTGACCACGGTGATGAGCGCGAAGGCCACGAGGGTCGGCCACGACATCGGCATGACGACGCGCCACAGCAGCTTCATCGGTCCGGCCCCGTCGAGGCGCGCGGCCTCGATGATCTCGCCGGGCAGGCTGAGGAACTGGTTGCGCATGAGGAAGGTGCCGAAGGCGACGCCCGCGAGCGGGATGATGATGCCCTGGAAGGTGTTGCGCCAGCCGAGCTGCGCGACGAGCGCGTAGTTGCTGATGACGGTGATCTGGTTGGGCACCATGAGTGCTGCGATGACGACGAGGAAGACGACCGAGCGTCCCGGGAAGCGCAGCAGCGACAGGGCGTACGCGCTGATGACGCCGAGCACGATCTTGGCGACCGAGGTCGCCGACGTGATGATGACCGAGTTGCGGACGTAGTCGAAGAACGGGATGCGGGTCGTCAGCTCACTGTAGTTCTGGCCCGTCGCCGGGTCCGGCCACCACTGGGCCGGCCGGACGTAGATGTCACCGCGCTCCTTGAACGAGGTGAGCAGGATCCAGAAGAGCGGGACGGCGATGACGAGGACGACGAGGACCATGCCGGCGTAACCCGCTGCGGTCCACATCGGTCCGCGGTGGTGCGCCGAGGCCTCGACCTGGTGCGACGTCCGTCGCCGCCGTCGCTGCCCGCCGGTCGTCGGGACCTGCTCGTCGTCGCGGGTCCCGACGATGGTGGACGTGCTCATGCCTGCTTCCCCCTGTCCATGAAGCGCACCTGGACCACCGTGACGGCGAGCAGGATGACGAACATGACGGTGGCGACGGTGGCGCCGTAGCCGGCGCGCTGGTTGACGAACGTCTCCTGGTAGACCTGGTAGACGAGGGTGGTCGTGCCGTTGCCCTGCGGCCCGCCCCGGGTCATGACGTTGATGATGTCGAAGACCTGGACCGAGCTGAGCAGCACCGTGATCGACAGGAAGAACGTCGTCGGGCGCAGCTGGGGCATGAGGACGCGTCGGAAACGGGTCCACGCAGTGGCGCCGTCGATCTCGGCCGCCTCGTCGAGGTCGGCGCGCCGCCCCTGCAGGGCGGCGAGGTAGATGACGAAGGTGTAGCCGAGGTTCTTCCAGATGTAGGTGACGGTCACCATGAAGAGCGCCCAGCCGGGCTGCTGGTAGAAGTCCGGCGAGGCGACACCGATCCGCGCGAGCAGGTCGCGGACGAGGCCGAACTGCGGGTCGAAGACGAACTGGAAGGCGATGCCGATCGCGGCGCCCGAGATGACGAACGGCGCGAAGACGACCGAGCGGACGATGTTGCGCCCCTTGAGCTTCTGGTCGAGCAGCAGGGCGAGGCCGAGCCCGACCGCCATGGAGATGCCGACGGTGGCGACGGTGAAGACGAGGGTGTTGCGCACGATGATCTTCGTGTCGTCACGCCCGAACCACTCGATGTAGTTCGACAGGCCCACGGGGTTGGCGATGGGCGAGGAGATGTTCCAGTCGGTGAACGACAGCCTGATGTTGTCGAGCAGCGGGCGGTACGTGAAGACGATGAGCAGCACGAGGTTGGGCAGCAGCAGGAGCGCCGCGAGCGACCATTCCCAAGCCCGCCCGCTCGACCGTCGCGGGGGTGGACCCACCTCGGGCGGGGGTCCCCCGGACCCGGGCGTGGCGCTCTGGGGTTGGGTCACCGATGACTGCACCCGGCAAACCTAGCCGCGCAGGTGCACCGATTGCGGCTTTGGTGCGTCAGGCATTCAACGCGTGTCTGAACTCCTGTCGCGACGGGTGCTCGCGTCGCACGACCGGGGCCACGTCTGCGAAGAACCGCTCGACGCTGCGCCGGGTCACGCTCTCCGGCAGGCCCGGCACGTCGAGCGAGACACCGGAGAGCTCGTGGCCGAAGGCCTCTCGGTAGCGCCCGATCTTGTCGACGACCTCGGCCGGCGAGCCGATCAACGCGGAGCTGTCGCGGGCGTACTCCTCCAGCGTCGAGAAGGGCAGGCGGTTGTGCACGGCACCCGGCGAGCGCCGGAACGCCTCGAACGCCGGCTCGTACAGGCGC
Organism: Terrabacter sp. RAF57; assembly: GCF_052113925.1. Taxonomy (NCBI): domain Bacteria; kingdom Bacillati; phylum Actinomycetota; class Actinomycetes; order Micrococcales; family Intrasporangiaceae; genus Terrabacter; species Terrabacter sp. RAF57. The sequence continues at coordinate 338,926 of NZ_JBFRDT010000003.1, forward strand.
AGCGCCTCCTGTGTTGTGTCGGCGACGAGGAGCCCGAGGAATCCGGCACCGACGACCGCGTCGGCCGGGTCGTGGCCGTGCAGCTCCCACCGCTCGCGGTAGTGCCGCACGAGGGCGGCGTAGGTCTCCAAGGGGTGGAAGCCGTTGGCGGAGAAGAGCGGGTCGCCCCAGCGCGCGGCGAGCTCGGTCGACGCGGTCGAGCTCGCCGAGCCGTGCCAGACGGGGATGGGCTGCTGGAGCGGCCGCGGCTGGGTCGTCGCGTCGACGAGCGGGGGACGGAAGCGTCCCGACCACGTGACCCGCTCCTCGCGCCACAGCCGTCGCAAGAGCTCGTACTTCTCGGCGTTGCGCTCCCACTGGCCGTCGAGGTCGTAGCCGAAGAGGGCGTTCTGGTCGGGGTCGTTGCCCTTGCCGATGACGACGTCGAGCCGTCCACCGCTCAGGTGGTCGAGCGTCGCGTAGTCCTCGGCGACGCGGACGGGGTCGAGGAGCGAGAGCACCGTCACGGTCGTCATGAGGCGGATGCGGGACGTGCGCGCCGCGACGTGCGCGAGGACGACGGGCGGCGAGGACGAGACGAAGCGCTGGGCGTGCCGCTCCCCCACCCCGAACGCGTCGAAGCCGAGCTCCTCGGCCCACACGGCCTGGCGCGCGACGTGCTCGAAGGCCTCCGTCTGGGAGCGGGCGACCCCGGTGACGGGGTCGGGGCTCGTGTCGAGCAACGTGTACGTGCAGAACCTCATGTCGGCCGCTTCTCACCCGCTGTGACGGGCACGGCGATCCGGTTGCCCGTGACCGGCCCCGGGCAGGTGCCGTACGCCGTGAAGGCGAAGGGGAGGTTGATGGCCCGGTTGAAGTCGACGACGACGTTGCCGTCGGGGTCCGGGGACGACGTCGTGACGGTGCGCCAGGGCGCCGAGAGCGAGCCGTTCGTCGTGTCGTGGAAGAGGAGTCCGAGGCCCTCTCCGGCATCGACCGCGCTGAGCCGGTGGCGCACGCCGTCGATGTCGACGTCGACGGTGCCGACGACCGTGGAGTGCTGGACGAGGTCGTCACGGGCGGTGCGCACCTCCACCCGCGCCGGGGGGTCGGCGGCCGTGAACCGTCCGGGGCGCACCCAGTCCGGATCGTGCTCCCACGTCGGCACACCGGCGAAGTCCCGGCGCGTCGTGGCCCGCGGGTCCCGGGTGCGCACCGCGAGCCGCCCGCCCCTCCGGAGCAGCTCGACGACGCGCTCGCCGTGCTGCACCCAGAGCCGCGACCCAGCTTCCTCGACGTCCGCCGTGGCCCGCCCGGCGACGGGCTCGCCGTCGACGCCCAGCCCCTCGCTCACGGTCGCCTCGACGTGGGCACCGGAGGCGTCCGTCCACCAGAGGCCGGGGAGACCGGGCAGGCTCGTCGGCCGGTCCGGCAGCCAGGCGAAGCCGGTCAGCGAGAGCCAGCCGTGCTCCTGGGCGAGATCGCCCTCGCGAGCGGCGCGCCACGCGAGCCACTCGTCCCGGGCGCTCACGCGACGGCCTCGTGGTCGGCAGGCGTCGTCGCGGCGGTCGCTGCCTCCCGACGCGCGACCTCCTCGCGCACGAGCGGGATGACGTGCCGCCCGACGTCCACGGCATCGTCGTAGAGGTGGTAGCCGCGGGCGGAGAAGATCCGCACGCCGAGGTCGTAGTAGTCGAGCAGCGCCGCCGCAACGGTCTCGGGCGTGCCGACGAGGGCCGTGGAGTTGCCGCCGCCACCGGTCGCGGCGGACGTCGCGGTCCAGAGGGCGCGGTCGTGGCGCTCCCCCGCCTCCGCGGCCGCGAGCAGCCGCYGCGAGCCGGCATTCTCGGGCTGGGAGCCGCTGCGGCGCAGTCGGCCCCGCGAGACGGAGGCGCCTTCGGCCTGGAGCGCGTGGATGTCGCCGAGCGTGCGCTCGGCCTTCTCCCAGGCCAGCTCGTCCGTGGCCCCGAGGATCGGTCGGAACGCGACCTGGATCGTCGGGAGCGCGCGCCCGGCGGCCGCGGCAGCGGCGCGGATCGTCTCGATCTGCTCCGCCGTCCCGACGAGCGGCTCGCCCCAGAGCGCGAAGACGTCCGCCTCCTGCGCCCCGACGGCGTATGCCGCCGGGCTCGACCCGCCGAACGAGATCCGTGGGCGCGGGGTCTGGAGCGGCTTGATGTCCGCGAGGAAGTTCTCGAACCGGTAGTGCTCGCCGTCGAAGTCGAACGGCTCGTCGCTCGTCCACGCCTGCTTGAGGATCCGGATGAACTCCCGGGTGCGGGCGTAGCGGGCGTCCTTGTCGAGGTGGTCACCCTCGGCGGACTGGTCCGCCGCGCTGCCACCGGTGATGACGTGCACCTCGAACCGGCCGTTGCTGATGTGGTCGAGCGTGGCGAAGGTCTTCGCCGTCAGGGTCGGGTAGGCCGTGTTGGGTCGGTGCGCGACGACGAGGTTGAGCCGCTCGGTGTGGGCCGCGACGTGCGCGGCGACCTGGGCGGGGTCGGGCGATCCGGAGTGGTAGGCGAAGAGGACGCGGTCCCACCCGTTGTCCTCGTGGGCTCGGGCGAGCTTGACGGCATACGGCAGGTCGAGGGCGCCGGCGCTCCGGGCTCTCGTCTCGGTGCCGTCGTGGTTGGCGGCGATGCCGAGGAACTCAACTGGCATGGCGGTGGTCCTTGTCTCTCGTGGTGGGAACGGGATGCGGGGCGAGTCGGAGGCGGGCGGTGGCTCGGTCGCTCACGGCGACGGTGAGCAGGTCCCGGGCGACGGCGTCGTTCTGGCGGAAGCCGGGCCCGTTGAAGCGGGGCCGGGAGAAGCCTCCGGCGCCGGCGGAGCCCGACACGGCGGGCCCGAGGAGGTAACGGCGTGGGTGCACGGTGCCGTCGGCGCGGACGGCGCGGGCCCGGGCGTCGGCGACGAGCTGCCCCGCGCCGAGGGCAGTTCCGTCGGCGGCCATGACGGGTCGCGAGCGCAGCTCGCCCGCGGCCAGCAGCCCGGCGACGAGGGGGTCGGTGACGAGGGCGCTGTCGGGGCGGGGCAGCCGGGCGTCCACGGCGGCCCGCGCCCGCACCACGCGGTCTCCGGACCTCCCGACGAACGCACCCTCCTCGATCGTGAGCTCGAGGTCGGGGCCGAGGAAGCGGACGACGCCCGCCCGGTGCAGCGCGAGCAGCTCGGCGAGGCGGCGAGGCGGCGGACCGCTCGCGAGGAACGAGAAGAGCCCGTGGAAGTGGCCCTCGACGTGACGCACCCGGTCCTCGTCGAGGAGGCGACCAGACACGACGAGCTCCGCCAGGGCCGCATACACCCCGAGCAGCGCGTCGAAGACGGCGCGGTCGCTCGATCGCGACGCGTCGGCGCGCCGGACGACGTCGAGGCGGATGTGCTCGGCGACGACGCGCTCGACGTCGGTGGGCCGCGTGGTGTGGTCGATGACAGCACGGAGGGGGCGGTCGATCCGCTCGATGTCGAAGACGTCCTCGGGGTCTGCGAGGTGCGTCAGGGCGACGGCAGTGAGCTCACCGCTGGTGACGTCGGCCGTGACCAGGGCGCGCTCGAGCGCCTCGAAGGTGCCGCGTGTGCGCTCGGGATGGGCCTCGAAGAGCCGGCGGTAGTGCGCCACCGCGAGCTCGAGCACGACGAGGGGCCAGACCTGGGTCCGGTAGTCGAGCGCCGCCGTGCCCGCACCGAGGGCCGTGAGGCGCTCACGGGTCAGGTGTCGCTTGGGCGCCGGTCCGGAGGCGGCCGCTCGCACCTCGTAACCGAGCTTGGCGTGGTACGGCACGCCACGACGGGACCCGACGTGCAGGACCGGCTCGCGTCCGCTCGGGTGGTAGGTCAGCTGCGTGCCCTCGCCGGTGAAGGTGCCGCCGCGGCCCTCGCCGAGGAGGACGACGAGATCGATGAAGGCCAGACCCATGCCGCGGACGACGACGGGCTCGCCCGCGCGCAGGCCCTCGAGCTCGAGGTCGGCCGTGTGACCCGGCGGGACGTAGGTGAGCCCCCGTGACGCGGCGTCGTCGAGCAGCCGCTGCTCGTTCGGCGCGTGCGCCTGGTCGAGATAGCCCTGGGCGAGCACGACGAGGTCGCCCTCGAGCACCGCACCACGAGCGAGGGTGACCTGCTGGTGTCCACCCTCGGCGCCGGTCCCGTGCAGCTCGACGGCCCGGTCCGCATGGGCGTGGACGGTGACGTGCTCCGGCAGGGTCGAGACGACCCGTCGCCAGGCCCACTCGAGGTAGTCGGCCTGGACGACGCGCGGCGCGAAGTGATGCGCCGACAGGGCCGCGGCGGCTGCGCTCGCGTCGGGGCCGGCCGCCCACTCGGCGAGGGACGGCCCGGGCACGACCGGGCCGTCGCACGTGACGGACGCGTCGGTGAAGACCGTGACGTCCTGCGCCTCGGAGTTCATCCAGAGCAGGGGCGACTGCGCCGACCGCCAGATGCGCCCGCCGCCCGGCGGGTGCGGGTCGACGACGTGCACCTCCACCCGCTCCCTCGGGCTGCCGACCACGCGGGCATTGGCGCCGATCCGCTCGACGAGGCCGAGCGCCCGCGGTCCGGCGCCCACGACGACGATCCGTCGGTCGGTCACGCCGCGCCCCAGTCCCGGTAGGAGCGCAGACCCGCGGCCGCCCCGGTCGCTCCGGTTGCTCCGTCGGGCGCGGTCGGCGCGGCGCCGTTGACGATCGCGGGGCCCGGTCCGCCTGCGGCTGAGGCAGATCGGACGGTGCCGGCCGGCAGTTCCTTGTCGAAGGCGTGCGGGCCGATCGACTCCGGGTCGGCGTGCAGGTCGAAGGCCGGCAGGTAGCCGGCTGCGAGGTAGAGGGCACGGGCCTCCGGCTGGCGCGGACCCGTGGTGAGGTGGATCCTCCGGTAGCCCAGGCCCGCGGCGGCCTTCTCGAGCTCGAGCAGGACGCGGCGGGCGAGCCCCTGCCGCCTGAACTGGGCGTTGGTCCAGACCCGCTTCACCTCGGCCGTGGTGTCGTCGTAGCGGCGGATCGCACCGCCGGCGATCGTCTGCCCGCCCCGAAGGATGACGACGAACGCCCCGTGGGGTCCCTCGAAGTCGCTGACCGGGACCTCCGTCAGCTGCGTGTGCGGCGTCGACAGGCCGTAGCGCGTGCCGTACTCGACGACGAGGTCCTCGAGCAGCGGGGCCGCGACGTCGTCGTGCGGGGACACCCGCAGCACGACGTCGTCGTCGAGGGCGGGCACCTCGTCGCGGCGGTGCCGTGCGACGTGTGACAGGAACGACTCCGTCACCTGGTGCAGGGCTCGGGAGGCGGCCTCCGAGAGCAGCACGCCCCCGTCGGCCGGAAAGACCTGCACGTCGGAGGCGAGCACGAACCAGCCCTGGGTGACGTGCTCGGCGCCGAGCGAGACGAGGACCGGCCGAAGCGCGTAGTCGACCGCGAGCACGTGGGCCGCGCTGCCGCCGGTGGCCACGGGGAGCACCGACTTGCCGCGCAACGCGTACTGCGGGAGCACGTCGAGCAACGTCTTGAGCAACCCGGTGTAGGCCGCCTTGTAGACGGGGGTCGTGACGACGACCGCATCGGCCGCCTCGATCTGCGCCACGACGGCGGCGATCTGCGGATCGGCCACGTCGGCGCGCAGCAGCGCCTCGGCGGGCAGGTCACGGATGACGACACGCTGGACGTCGTGGCCGCGGACCGTGAGACGGCGTTCGATGTGGCCGAGGACGGCATCCGTGCGGGACGCCGCGGACGGGCTCGAGGCGAGGGTGACGATGGTGGCCATGTCAGTCCCTCACTGGTCCGAGGTCTCGGTCGGCTTGGGCAGCCCCGCCGGGTTGACCTCGGAGGCCGGCACCGCCTCGGCGGTGAGGCCCCAGCGGGCGAGGACCTTGCCGTAGCTGCCGTCCGCGATGGCAGCGTTGATGGCGTCCGAGATGGGCTTGACCAGGCCGTTGTCCTTCTTCGTCACGACCCCGACCTTCCCGGGGATCGGGAAGCTCGACGACACGGAGCCGACGATCTGCGTCTTGCCGGCCGTGACGACGTGGTAGGTCGCGGTGGGGTTCGGGCCGAGGTAGAGGTCGATGCGTCCGGAGTCGAGGGCGAGATAGTACTCCGTCGTGCCCTGGTAGTAGACGAGCTCGGCGGGGGGCCGTCCGGCCTTCTCGTTCTCCTCGTTCCAGCGCAGCAGGATCGCCTCCTGCAGGGTGCCCGACCCGACGGCCACCTTCCTGCCCGAGACGTCGGCCGGCCCCCGCACCCGCAGCGTCGAGCCCTTCTTGGCCTCGAACGCGTGCAGCCCGAGACGGTACGTCGCGAAGTCGTACTTCTCCTTGCGCTCCTCCGAGACGCCGACGTTGGAGATCGCGACCTGGTACTTGCCCGAGTCGATGCCGATGAACAGGTTCTCCCAGCTCGTCGTCTGCACGTCGGGCTTGAGGCCGAGGACGTCCGCGACGAGGTGGGCCACGTCGACCTCCACCCCGATCGGGGTCTTGTTGTCGTCGGCCGTGAACGCCAGAGGAGGTATGCCGCCGCCCGCGCCGCCGCTGCCGATGACCAGGGTGCCCCTGGCCCTGACGTCGGCCGGCAGGGTCGCCGCGATCTCCTTGTGCAGGGTGCCCACCGGGCGCTTAGCGTCGGCCGACGTGTCGAAGGAGACCGGGAGGACCTTCGAGTCGCCGAGAGCCTTGGGATCCACCTGCGTCGTCCCGGTGCTGACCGGGTCGGCGCAGGCTCCGAGCACACCGACCGTCGACAGGACGGCGGCCGCGACGACGAGCGCACGGCGACGAGCAGGCGCGTGGGTCTTGCTGTGGTGCATGGTGATTCGTCTCCTGGATGGTTGCGGGCTCAGTCGGTCTTGGGCAGGCCGGGCGGGTTGATCTCGGACTTCTCGAGGCCCTCGGTGCTGAGGTTCCAGCGCTTGAGGACCCTCGCGTAGCTGCCGTCGGCGATCGCCGAGTTGATGGCGGCGGCGTAGGGCGCGGCGAGACCCGAGCCCTTCTTCGTGAGCACGGCGATGAGTCCCTGGAGGGAGTCACCGGCACCCGAGAAATGGCCGATGGCCTCGGTCTGGCCGGCCGTGGCGACGTGGTAGGCGACGCTCGGGTTCGGGCCGAAGTACGCGTCGATCCGGTGCGACGACAGGGCCAGGTAGTAGTCCGTCTGCGACTGGAAGTACTTCACCTCGGCAGGCGCGAGGCCCGCCTTGACGTTGGCCTCGTTCCAGTCGAGCAGGATCTTCTCCTGGTTGGTGCCGGACCCGACGGCGATGGTCTTGCCGGCGATGTCCCTGCCGCTCGTCACCTTCCACGTTCCGCCCTTCGGCGCCTCGAAGGCGAGGTCGTCCTTGCGGTACGTCGCGAAGTCGTACTTCTCCTTGCGCTCCTCCGTGACCGTGACGTTGGTCAGGGCGACGTCGTACCGCCCCGAGTCGATCCCGAGGAAGACGTTCTCCCAGCTCGTCGCCGGCGTCTCGACCTCGAGGCCGAGCTTGTCGGCGAAGAGGTGCGCGAGGTCGACCTCGACGCCGATGACGGTCTTGTCGTCGTCGGCGGTGAAGACGAGCGGCGGCGTGCCGCCACCCGCTCCGGCGTTGGCGGCCGTGATCGTGCCCCGCTCTCGGATGCCCGCGGGCAGCAGGGCCGCGGCCTTCTCGTCCGTGGTGGCGGTGATGCGCTTCTGGTCCGGCGAGGTGTTGACGGCCGGGCCCGCCGGCGCGGTCGAGCCGGCCGCCGCGCCCGACCTGGCCTCGGCGGCTCCGGAGCAGGCGGTGAGCGCGACGGCGGCGGCGGCGGCGAGGACCGTGACGGCATACGTCGTCGGGCGGTGGACGGGGTGGGGACGTGCGGGCATGAGGACTCCTCTCGGCACCCGAGGGGTGCGAGTCATGGGTGGCCGGGACGGCCTGAGGGGCGTGGGGTGGTGGGGTGGTGGGGTCAGAGGACGCGGTCGAGGAAGGCTCGCGTGCGTTCGTGGGCAGGGTGGTCGATGACCTGCTCGGGCGGTCCCTGCTCGACGACCCTGCCGCCGTCGAGGAAGACGACGGTGTCGGCGACCTCGCGGGCGAAGCCGACCTCGTGCGTGACGACGACGAGGGTGGTCCCGTCGCGGGCGAGCTCCTTGATGACGGCGAGGACCTCGCCGACGAGCTCGGGGTCGAGAGCCGACGTCGGCTCGTCGAAGAGGATGACGTCGGGCTGCAGCGCGAGGGCTCGGGCGATGGCGACCCGCTGCTGCTGACCACCGGAGAGCTGGCGCGGGTAGGCAGCCGCCTTGTCCGCCAGCCCGACTCGCTCCAGCAGCGTCCTGGCCTCGACCTCGACCTCGGAGCGCTTGCGGCGCTGCGCCGACACCGGCGCCTCGACGACGTTCTCGAGGACGGTGAGGTGCGGGAAGAGGTTGAACTGCTGGAAGACGAAGCCGATGCGGCTGCGCTGGCGCAGGATGTCGCGCTCGGGCAGCTCGTGGAGACGGTTACCCACCTGCCGGTAGCCGATGAGCGTCCCGTTGACCCGCACCTGACCCCGGTCGATCTTCTCCAGGTGGTTGATGGTGCGCAGCAGCGTGGACTTGCCCGACCCCGACGGTCCCAGGACGACCGTGACGGTGCCCTCCGCCAGCTCGAGGTCGACGTCGTCGAGCACCCGGTGGGCCCCGAACGACTTCGTCACACCGCGGAGGTCGACGGCGGCGGTCATCGGGCGACCTCCTCGGGACGACGCGCTGCCTGGGTCGCGATGCCGGCCCACCGGGCCCGGAGCCGCTGGAGCGGTGTGGGGGGCAGCGACCGGGCACTGCCACGGGCGAAGTGCCGCTCGACGTAGTACTGCCCGATCGACAGGAGCGTCGTGAGGATGATGTACCAGACCGTCGCCACGAGGAGCAGCGGCACGACGCGGGAGTTGCGGCCGTAGATCACCTGCACCTGGTAGAAGAGCTCCGGGATCGCGAGCACGGAGACGATCGAGGTGCCCTTGAAGAGGCTGATCACCTCGTTGGCGGCGTTGGGCAGGATCGAGCGCATCGCCTGCGGCAGGACGATCCTCGCGAACTGGCGGCGCCGCGGGATGCCGAGCGCCGAGGCCGCCTCGCGTTGCCCCTCGTCGACGGAGAGGATGCCGCCGCGGATGATCTCGGCCGCGTAGGCCGCCTGGTGCAGGGCGAGCCCGAGCACCGCGGCGCCCAGGGCCCCGAAGAGGTCGTTGGTCTCGACGCTGCCGAAGGACGGCCCGAACGGCAGCCCGACGCTGATCGTCTGGTAGAGGTAGGCGATGTTGAACCAGAAGAGCAGCTGGACGATGAGCGGGATCGACCGGAACGCCCAGATGTAGGCCCACGCGACGGTCCGCAGGAACGCGTTGGACGACAGTCGCATGGCCGCGAGGACGAGCCCCAGGGCGAAGCCGGCCACGGTCCCGAGGACGGTGAGCTGGATCGTCGTGCCGAGAGCCCGAATGACGGTTTCGGTGGCGAAGTAGCGACCGAAGGTCGCCCAGTCCCAGCCGGGGTTGGTGACGAGGCCGTTGACGAACATCGCCACGAGCAGTCCGACGCCGGCGACGCCGACCCATGTCCACGGGTTGCGCCGCGGGACGACGGTGAGGACCGGCCCGCCTCCGGACGGCGGGACCGAGTGGGTTGCCGGCGCCGGGGCGGCCGAGAGGGCGGACGTCGACGCTCCCGCCGTGGGCTCGGCCGGCGAAGGCGGCGAGGACGACGATGACGACGTGGTGGTCGGCGGCGCTGAGCGCCGGACCGTGGAGAGGGATGGCACGTGAGGCTCCTGGAGGGATGGCTCGGGCACCCGTCACCGGACGGGTGGCAGGGCGCGGCGGCGGCCGCGGGGGTGCGTGCTGGCGTCCGAGCCCCACGGGGTCACCGCTGGGCCGGGCGCCGACCGGCCGGCCGAGGTCTCGGCGGCCAGGACGTCGTCAGGGACGACAGAGCGCGCTGGACACGCGGAGCAGGTCGACGTGGCGGCGGAGCACGAGGTGGGTGCTCGTCGTGCGCGCCATGTCGGCTCCTCGGTCCTGGACCCGACCACTTCGAGTCCGCGCTTGCCGTCGCCTGCTGGCGACGGCCTGGTCCTCACCCGGAGCACCCCGCCGCGGTGGAGGGTTGCTGTCCAGCGAGCCGGGGCTTGACGCTGGAACTCTTGACCTGTCGACGACACTACGAAGGCGCTGGGCAGCCCGTCAATCGTCGAAATGCGTGCTTTCTCCTCAGTGCGACAGGCTCTTCCACCACGCGCAGCAACGCCGGTTTGTCTGTGCCGCAAGGCAATCCGCGGGCAACGACGCTCCTACGCAACTCGGAATTCCTAGTGATTCAGTCGGAAATGAGTCCTGAGCCTTCTTGCATCCTGAGACGCAGGACGCGAAAGAGCCCCGGACCACAGGGGTCCGGGGCTCTTTCAGAGCGTGTCGCTCCGAGCAGTGACTGGCGTCAGTTGCCCGTCAGCTTCTCGCGAAGCGCAGCGAGCGCCTCGTCCGAAGCCAGCGTGCCCTCGACCGGGGCCGGGGCGTTGCGCGGGGCGCGCTCGCCGCGGTCGGCGTCGCCGGCCTCGGCGACGTCACCGGTCGCGGACGAGTACGACGTCGCGGAGCCGGCGTTGGCCGCAGCCTCGGCGTCGGCCTTCGTCGCGGCGTCGACCTGGGCCTTGTGGGACTCCCAGCGAGCGTGGGCGTCGGCGTACTGACGCTCCCACTTCTCGCGCTGGGCGTCGAAGCCCTCGAGCCACTCGTTCGTCTCCGGGTCGAAGCCCTCGGGGTACTTGTAGTTGCCCTGCTCGTCGTACTCGGCGGCCATGCCGTAGAGGGTCGGGTCGAACTCCGACGCCGCGACGGCCTGGTCGTTGGCCTGCTTGAGCGACAGCGAGATGCGGCGACGCTCGAGGTCGATGTCGATGACCTTGACGAAGATCTCGTCGCCGACGTTGACGACCTGCTCCGGCAGCTCCACGTGGCGCTCGGCCAGCTCGGAGATGTGGACGAGGCCCTCGATGCCGTCCTCGACGCGCACGAACGCACCGAAGGGGACGAGCTTGGTGACCTTGCCGGGGACGACCTGGCCGATGGCGTGCGTGCGAGCGAAGTGCTGCCACGGGTCCTCCTGCGTCGCCTTCAGCGACAGGGAGACACGCTCACGGTCCATGTCGACGTCGAGCACCTCGACGGTGACCTCGGTGCCGACCTCGACGACCTCGGACGGGTGGTCGATGTGCTTCCACGACAGCTCCGAGACGTGGACGAGACCGTCGACGCCGCCGAGGTCCACGAACGCACCGAAGTTGACGATGGAGGACACGACGCCCGAACGGACCTGGCCCTTCTGGAGCTCCTTGAGGAACGTCGTGCGCACCTCGGACTGCGTCTGCTCGAGCCAGGCACGGCGCGACAGGACCACGTTGTTGCGGTTCTTGTCGAGCTCGATGATCTTGGCCTCGATCTCCTTGCCGACGTACGGCTGGAGGTCGCGGACACGACGCATCTCGACGAGCGAGGCGGGCAGGAAGCCGCGGAGGCCGATGTCGAGGATGAGACCACCCTTGACGACCTCGATGACGGTGCCGGTGACGACGCCGTCCTCCTCCTTGACCTTCTCGATCGTGCCCCAGGCGCGCTCGTACTGCGCACGCTTCTTGGACAGGATCAGACGGCCTTCCTTGTCCTCCTTCTGGAGGACGAGGGCCTCGACCTCGTCACCGACCTTGACGATCTCGCCCGGGTCGACGTCGTGCTTGATGGACAGCTCGCGCGAGGGGATGACGCCCTCGGTCTTGTAGCCGATGTCGAGCAGGACCTCGTCCCGGTCGACCTTGACGATGCGACCCTCGACGATGTCGCCGTCGTTGAAGTCCTTGATGGTGGCGTCGATCGCCGCAAGGATGTCTTCCTGAGAGCCGATGTCGTTGATGGCGATCTCAGGCGCGGTCTTCTCGACCGTGTTGGCAGTCATGTAGTAGGAACTCCGATTGTGGACAGTTAGATTGGGGACCTCGGGGCGGTGGGCCTGACGGCCTGCGCCTCGATGCCTTGTGGACAGGTGCAACATTGATCGTGCGCACACGGATGTGCTCGGCAATCCTATCCGCGCTGTCACCAGCCGGTCAAAAGAGAGCACGTATGCCGTGAGCACACCCACCGAGGCCACCCGTCGTCCCGCTCCCCCGGACGAGACGGCCGCCGCGAACCGCACGTGGTGGGACGGCGAGGCGGCGTCGTACTACGTCGAGCACGGGTCGTTCCTCGGCGACACGGACTTCGTCTGGGGGCCGGAGCGGTTGCGCGAGGAGGAGGCGCGGCTGCTCGGCGACCCGGCCGGCCAGGTCGTGCTCGAGATCGGCGCCGGCTCGGGGCAGTGCTCCCGCTGGCTCGCGGCCCACGGCGCGACCGTCGTGGCCACCGACCTGTCGGCCGGCATGGTCGCGACCGGCGTGGCCGTCAACGCGGCGCTCGGCGACAGCCCCGACGCGGTCACCCGCGTGCCGTTCGCCCAGTGCGACGGACGCGCCCTCCCCTTCGCCGACGCGTCCTTCGACACCGTCTTCACGGCATACGGCGTCGTGCCCTTCGTCGCGGACTCCGACGTCGTCATGGCGGAGGCCGCCCGCGTGCTGCACCCCGGTGGGCGCTTCGTCTTCTCGACGACCCACCCGGTGCGGTGGGCCTTCCCCGACGACCCGGGGCCGGCCGGGCTGACGGCGCGCCACTCCTACTTCGACCGCACGCCCTACGTCGAGCAGGACGACGAGGGCCACGCGACCTACGTCGAGCACCACCGCACGGTGGGCGACCGGGTGCGGGAGGTCACGGCCGCCGGGCTCGTCCTCGTCGACCTCGTCGAGCCCGAGTGGCCGGAGGGCCACGAGGAGCCGTGGGGCGGATGGTCTCCCCTGCGCGGACGCGTCATCCCCGGCACGGCGATCTTCATCTGCCGCAAGCCTGCCTGACGGCTTCGGCCCGCGACGACGGCGCCGCGACGCACGACGACGGCCACGGACCCGAGGGATCCGTGGCCGCCGCTGTCACACTGTGCCGTCAGAGGAAGCGGCGGCGCAGCAGAACCGGGCCACCGGCGAGACCGAACACAGCGGCCGCGCCAGCGGCCCGACCCAGGTTCGCCGAGCCCTGCCCGTCGACACCGGCGAGCTCATACGAGTACGCCGTGGCGCCCATGGCGCCTGTGGGCGCGCCGTAGGCCATCCCCTCGGCCTTGGCGCGCTGGGCACCGACCTCGATGAGGGCGTACTTCTCGCCGTAGTCGGCGGCCGTGGCCTTGCCGGCAGCGACGAGCTTCTTCGTGCCCTCGTCGGAGAGACGCTGCGCGCCGTCCTTGAGCTGGGGCGCACCGGCCGCCGCGTCGGTCAGACCGGCCGCGAGCTGGCTAGTTCCGTCCGCCGCGTCGGCGAGACCGTCGGAGAGCTGGCCGGCACCGTCGCTGAGCTTGCCCGCACCGTCGTCGAGCTGCCCCGCGCCGTCCGCGAGCTTGCCGACGCCGGCATCGAGCTGGCCCGCACCCGTGGCGACCTGGCTCGATCCGTCGGCGAGCTTCGAGGCGCCCGCGCCGAGGTCCTTCGCACCCTGGGCCACCTGGGACGTGCCCCCGTGCACCTGGTCGGCCCCGACCGTGAGCTGGTCGATGGCATCGAGCAGGTCGAGGCCACCGAGACCGAGGAGGTCCACGCCGTACTGGAGGTCGTTGACACCCCCACGCAGCGTCTTGTTCTTGGCCGTGTCGGTCGGGCTGCCGATGCCGCCCTGGATCTTGGTGACCACCCCGTCGACGAGCGTCGACACGCCGGCGTCGACGAGGTCGACGCCCTCGAGCAGGCCGGGCACCTTGGGGTCACAGATCCCCTTGAGCGTCGTGCTGCTCAGGCCGCACTCGACCTTCGCGAGACCGAGGGCCGCGTCGCTCAGCTTGCCCTTGAGCAGACCCAGACCACCCGACACCTGGCCGAGGCCCGTCGACACCTGACCGAGGCCACCGGAGACCTGACCCAGACCGTCCGATACCGAGCCGAGCCCGCCGGACGCGGCCGTCGTCTTCGTCCGAAGGTCTCCGATTCCTGCCTGCACCTGGCCGAGGATCTCCTTGCACACCGCGCCACAGTCGGTGGTCTTGGCAATCGCCACTCCACCGTCCAGCTGGTCGATGCCGCCGCCCGGCTTCAGGGCGTCCTGGAGGCCGGCTCGGACCTGGTCGACCCCGCCCTTGGACTGGTCGACCCCACCCTTGGACTGGTCGACCCCACCCTTGGACTGGTCGACCCCGCCCTTGAGCTGGTCGAGGCTCCCGCCGTCCTTGGTGGCCTCGGCCAAGCCACCGCGGATCTGGTCGACACCGTCGATGAGGGTTCCGGTCCGGCCCTTGTCACCCAGCCCGGCGCGCAGCTTCGCGATGCCCGCGTGCAGCGGCTTCGCCTGGTCCGGCAGCCCGCCGACGCCGTCGTAGAGCTGGGTGAGGCCGGCATCGACCTGGTCGAGACCGTCGGCCACCTGCGCGAGGCCATCCAGCAGGGCCGGCGCGTTCTCGCCGACGAGGTGCAGACCACCGGCAACCTGACCGGCTCCGTCGTCCACCTGGGAGGCGCCACCGCTCAGCTTCTGCGCGCCCGCGTCAAGCTGCTGGTTGCCGTCCGCGACCTGGGTCGCCCCGTCGGCCAGCTTGGCCGAGCCTGCCTTCGCGTCGCCCGCTCCCGAGCGCAGCTTGGACGTGCCGTCCTTGAGCTGGCCCGCGCCTGTGGCGAGCTCGCGCGAGCCGGGCAGCGCCTGTGCGCCCATCCCCGCGTCGAGCTTCTTGGCACCATCGCGCAGCTGGATCAGCCCCGCGAGGAGCGTGCCCGCGCCGTCGCGCAGCTTGAGGAGGTTCGCGTCGATCTCGGTGGCACCGGCGGTCAGGGTGGCACCCGTGGCCGCACCGCCCTTGTAGCTCTCGGCGCCTCCCTTGAAGGACGGGCTGTCGAGAGGGCTGACCGGTAGGGCCGAGACGGAGGCCTTGGGCAGCGTCCCGTCGACGATGTCGGCGGCGTAGCCGAACGTCGCGGTCGGGGTCCCGATGGGTCCGAACAAGGTCATCGTGAACGTGAGCTTCGTGCCGCCACGGCCGTCACCGGCGAGGTTGGCCTCCTTCGAGCTGACGTTCGTGAAGGTGCCCGGCAGCGTCGTGGTGAGCGAGCCCACCATGGGGATGACGACGTCCTCCGTGGCCGACGCCTGCTTGCCCGTCCCGTCGTCGAAGGTGACGACCTGGGAGGAGCCCGTGACGTTCTTGACCGTGTAGCGCACCTCGAGACGGCCGCTGCGGCCGAGGAGGTCACCGGGCTGGACCGGCTGCCCGTCCAGGGTGTACATCGCCTGGACCTCTAGGGGCAGCTTCCTCGTGAAGTCGCTGACGGTCCGCAGCTGCTGCTCGCCGTCGACGTCGTAGCTGCCGACCATGACGCCGTCCTTGACGTCGAACCCGCTGAAGCCGTCGAGGTTGCGCAGGCCCTGGGTCTCGATGGGGTTCTGCAGGTCGACGGTGCCGCGGCCCTTCATGGCCACCTGCTCGTAGACGCGGGCGACGTCCACCTTGCCCGTCGCGTCGAGGTAGGCCTGCACCGTCTCGGTGTTGGAGACCTGGACCGAGCCGTCCCCGGCGGCAGCCGCCGGCGACGCTGCCAGCAGCAGCAGGGTGGGCATGGTCGCCAGGCCGGCGACGATGGTGGCGAGGGTCCGCTTGCTCACTGTGCTGCTCCCGTCACGAGGTCATCGAGGTCTGTGGTGCTGGAGGAGTCGTCGCGCTGGTCGCGCTGGGCCCGCTCCGTACGCCTCGCATCGACGGCCGGACGCGGCCGCGCAGACGCGTGCGGTTCCGACTGTGCTGCAAGCAGGTTCGTGGCGAGATAGCCCAGGCCCACGGCGAGGAGCACCGTCGTGGCAGCCGCGGGCGACTCGGTGAGGAACTGCGAGGGTGCGTTGGTGTAGACCGACTCGTAGGCGCCGACGATCGAGGCGGCCCCGAGCAGCCCGCTCCACAGCGGGAGACGGCCACCGCTCACAGCGGCGACGACGGCGATGAGCGCCACGACGACGAAGGCCGCGACGGCCCGCCCCGCGGACGAGTCCGGGAGGACGGCGGCACGCAGCGCGAAGCCGAGCCAGGCCAGGAGGAAGCCGGCGAGGAAACCCGCCACCTTGCCCCAGGCTGGACGGTGCGGGACGAGCCCGAGAACACCGCCGAGAGCTGCGCCGAGAAGGGCGACGTGCTCGAGGTCGAGACCGAGCAGGTTGCTCAGTCCGATGATGACCGCCGCAAAAACGGCGAGACACAGACCTGTGACCAGGCTTCTGACCATGTCCACCTCACAGTAAAAGCACCCGTCTCCGATGACGGGTGCAAGTTACCGAGCAGTATGCAGGTGCGGCGGAGTCCGTGGCGTGTCAAGTGGTGGACACCACGTCGCCGTTGCCAGAACGTGACCTAACGGACACCGCCCAGTGGGTACACGTCCCCGAGTCCCGGCGGACGACGCCTGCCCGGCCCGCGGGCGGTCAGTGGGCCGCGTCGTGCCAGGAGTGACCGACGCCGACGTTGACGTCGAGCGGCACGTCGAGCTCGGCGGCGTGACCCATCTCGTGACGCACGAGCTTCTCGACGTCGTCACGCTCGCCCGCGGCGACCTCGAGGACGAGCTCGTCGTGCACCTGGAGCAGCACCCGCGACGTCGCGCCCGCGTCGGTGAGCGCACGGTCGACCCCGATCATGGCGACCTTCATGATGTCGGCGGCCGAGCCCTGGATCGGGGCGTTGAGGGCCATCCGCTCGGCCATCTCGCGGCGCTGGCGGTTGTCGGACGTCAGGTCGGGCAGGTAGCGCCGGCGGCCGAACATCGTCGCGGTGTAGCCGGTCCCCCGCGCCTCGGCGACGACCTCCTTGAGGTAGTCGCTGACGCCGCCGAACCGCTCGAAGTAGCCGTCCATGAGGCCGCGGGCCTCCTCGGTGCTGATGGTCAGCTGCTTGGACAGCCCGAAGGCCGACAGGCCGTAGGCGAGGCCGTAGGACATGGCCTTGACCTTGGAGCGCATGGCCGACGTGACGTCGTCGGGCTCGACCCCGAACACCTTGGAGCCGACGAAGTTGTGGAGGTCCTCGCCGGTGCGGAAGGCCTCGATGAGGCCCTCGTCGCCGGAGAGGTGAGCCATGACGCGCATCTCGATCTGGGAGTAGTCGGCCGACATGAGCGCCTCGTAGCCCTCACCGACGACGAAGAGCTCGCGGATGCGCCGCCCCTCCTCGGTGCGGATCGGGACGTTCTGGAGGTTGGGCTCGGTCGAGCTGAGCCGCCCCGTGGCGGCGATGGTCTGCAGGTACGTCGTGTGGATGCGCCCGTCGTCGGCCACCGACTTCTGGAGGCCCTCGACCGTGACCCGCAGGCGAGCGGAGTCGCGGTGGCGCAGCAGCGCCTCGAGGAACGGGTGCTCGGTCTTGGCGTAGAGGTCGGACAGCGCATCGGCGTCGGTCGTCCACCCGGTCTTCGTCTTCTTCGTCTTGGGCAGGTTGAGCTGGCCGAAGAGGACCTCCTGCAGCTGCTTCGGCGACCCGAGGTTGACGTCACGGCGCTCGATGGCGTCCCACGCGTCCTCCTGCGCCTGGGTGACCTTGGCGGCGAAGTCGCCCTCGAGGGACTCGAGCCCGGCCACGTCGACGGCGATGCCGGTGCGCTCCATGCCGGCGAGCACCCCGACGAGCGGGATCTCCACCTCGGCGAGCAGCTGCTCGCCCCCGGTGGCGGCGACCTGCTCGTCGAGGACCTCGGCGAGGTCGCGCACGGCGGTCGCGCGCACCATCTCCTTCTGGGCGGCCACCTCGTCGGCGTCACCGCCGAAGTCGAGCATGCCCTGGCCGTCGGTCGGCGCGGCACCGCTCAGCTCACGGTGCAGGTTGCGCAGCACGAGGTCGTCGAGGTGGTAGGTGCGCTGGTCGGGCTTGACGAGGTATGCCGCGAGCTGGGTGTCGCTCGTCAGCCCGCCGAGCGTCCAACCGCGGGCGCCGAGCGCCTCGATCGGCCCCTTGGCGTCGTGCATGGCCTTGGGTCGGGCCGCGTCCTCGAGCCAGCCGCCGAKGGCGGCCTCTCCCTCGGGGGTCAGGGTCTGCAGGTCGATCCATGCGGCGCTGCCGTCGGGCGCGGCCACCGCGACGCCGCTCGCGTCTCCGGTCCCCCGGGCCCACGTGCCGGCCACGGAGAGCCCTGCGCGCTGGTCGGTCGCGAGGTGCGCGGCCACCCAGGCCGGCACGGCCTCGGGCGCGACGACCTCACCGTCGACGTCGAAACCCTCCTCGGCCTCGGGGGCCGCGGCCTCGACGGTGGCGAAGAGGCGGTCGCGCAGCACGCGGAACTCGAGGCCGTCGAAGACCGTGTGCACGTCCTCGCGGCTCCACTGGGAGCGCTGGAGGTCCTCGACGCCGACCCCGACGGGGCTGTCCTTGACGAGCTGGTTGAGCCGGCGGTTGCGCAGGACCTGGTCGAGGTGGTCGCGCAGCGACTGCCCCGCCTTGCCCGGGATCTTGTCGATGCTCGCGACGATGCCGTCGAGGTCGCCGTACTGGGTGATCCACTTCGCCGCGGTCTTGGGGCCGACACCGGGCACGCCCGGGAGGTTGTCGGAGGTCTCGCCGACCATGGCGGCGAGGTCGCTGTAGCGGGTCGGGGGGACGCCGTACTTCTCCTCGACCTGGGCCGGGCCCATCCGCGACACCTCGGACACGCCGCGGATCGGGTAGAGGATCGTCACCTTGTCGGAGACGAGCTGGAAGGTGTCGCGGTCGCCCGAGCAGATGAGGACGTCGATGTCCTGGGCCTCGGCCTGCGTCGCGAACGTCGCGATGATGTCGTCGGCCTCGTAGCCGTCGAGCTCGACGTAGCGGATGCGGAGCGCGTCGAGGATCTCCTTCACGAGCGGGATCTGGCCCTGGAACTCGTCGGGCGTGCGCGCACGGCCCGCCTTGTACTCGGCGTACTCGTCGGTGCGGAACGACTGGCGGGCCTTGTCGAAAGCCACGACGACGTGCGTCGGCTCCTCGTCGCGCAGCATGTTGATGAGCATCGAGGTGAAGCCGTAGACGGCGTTCGTGTGCTGCCCCGTGCTCGTCGAGAAGTTCTCCGCGGGGAGCGCGAAGAACGCGCGGTAGGCCAGCGAGTGTCCGTCGAGGAGGAGAAGTCGGCTCACACGGCAACCCTAGTGGCGGCCACCGACGGGGTGAGCCGGGGCACCGGGTGCGCGGGAGGGCGGCATACGATCCCGGCATGACTGACTCTTCGACGCAGGCGCCCGGCCAGACCCTCGACGACATGCGGTCGATGGCCGAGGGGACCCTCATCGAGCGGATGAACATCGAGATGACCGAGGTCTCCCCCGAGCGCCTCGTCGCGACGATGCCCGTCGCCGGCAACACCCAGCCGTACGGGCTGCTCCACGGCGGCGCCAGCGTCGTGCTGGCCGAGACACTCGGTTCCATCGGCGCACAGATCCACGCCGGCCCGGGCCGCGTGGCCGTCGGGCTCGACATCAACGCGACGCACCACCGGGCCGCGCGCTCGGGCATCGTGACGGGGACGGCGACGCTGCTGAGCGCCGGCCGCACCCTCGTCAGCTACGACGTCGTCGTCACCGACGAGGAGGGCAAGCGCATCTGCACGTCGCGCATCACCTGCCTGCTGCGCGACGCGGCGCCGGGGGCCTGAGGCCCGGCGCGTCCGCCCCGGGAAAGGGCTCAGCCGGCGATCTTCGGGTCGTGCCGCGGCGCCCGCGCGCGCAGGTCACGACGGCGCTGGAGCAGGTCGAGCGAGACCCGCTGGGGCCGCGGCTCCCCGGCCAGCTTGCGCTGCATCGTCGCGGAGGTCGCGACGCGTCGCACGGTCTCGGGCGCGAACCCGAGCCGGGCGAAGAAGCGGTTGGCCTCGCGGTCCCCCGCCGGCACCGAGCTGGCCAGGTGCTCGCAGCCCTGGCGGTCGGCGTAGCGGCCCGCGGCCGTGAGCAGCGACCGTCCGACGCCCTGACGGCGGAAGTCGGGGTGGACGAAGAGCATGTCGATCGAGACGCACGGAGAGTCGACGAGGAGGCTCCGCGTCGAGTCGGCGAGGACGACGTAGCCGGCGGGGCGTCCGTCGACGAACGCCACGAAGGCGCAGATGTCATTGCGCTGCAAGGCATTTCGCAGGGTTCCGTCGAGCGCCAGCCGCTGGGCCGCTTCCGGGGTGGTGCCACCCTCGATCCGGTGCGTGATCCACAGCTCGATGAACTGCGAGTGCAGGCCTTCGTCGACCCGCTGCACCGAGACCAGTGCTCGACCCATCATCCCTCCCGTTCCTGCCCCGAGGTCACCCGGCAGACACTACGACCAACGAGGTCGCGGCGGAAGAGCAACGCGAAGGTGCACAGCAAGCGGACGGGGTGCCACGACCGTGGTCGTGACGCCCCGCCTTCGGATTCCGTAGCCGGCGCTCCCTCCGCGGAACGCCGTGCCGACCGTCGCCGGGAGGCTCCCCCTAGACGTCGCCGCCGAGGTAGGCGGCCTTGACGGCCGGGTCGTCCGCGAGGTCCTTGCCCGTGCCCTCGCGGACGATCTCGCCCGTCTCGAGGATGTAGGCACGGTGCGACCGCTTGAGCGCCTGCGCGGCGTTCTGCTCGACGAGCAGCACCGTGGTGCCCTGGCTGTTGATCTCCGTCACGATGTCGAAGATCTGCTTGATCAGCTTGGGCGCGAGGCCCATCGACGGCTCGTCGAGGAGCAGCAGCTTCGGCTTGGCCATGAGCGCCCGGCCCATGGCCAGCATCTGCTGCTCGCCACCCGACATCGAGCCGGCAGCCTGGTTGCTGCGCTCCTTGAGCCGCGGGAAGAGCTCGAAGACGCGCTCGAGGTCGTCCTTGACGGCCTTGCTCTTGCGGTCCGGACGGGCGTACGTGCCCATCTCGAGGTTCTCCATGACGGTCATGCCGACGAAGCACCCACGGCCCTCGGGCGACTGCGAGATGCCGAGGACCGGCCGCTCGTGCGACGGCATGTGCGTGATGTCCTTGCCGTCGAAGACGACCGAGCCGGCGCGCACCGGGCGCAGCCCGGAAACCGTCTTCATCGTCGTCGTCTTGCCGGCGCCGTTGGCCCCGATGAGGGTGACGATCTCACCCTCCTCGACCGTGAAGCTGATGTCGCGGATGGCCTCGATGCGCCCGTAGTTGACGCACAGGCCCTTCACCTCAAGAAGCATCTTCCTCATCAACTCCCAGGTAGGCGGCGATGACCGCGGGGTTGTCGCGGATCTCCGCGGGCGAGCCCTCGGCGATCTTGCGGCCGAACTCGAGCACGACGATCCGGTCGGTCACGCCCATGACGAGCTTCATGTCGTGCTCGATGAGCAGGACCGTGTAGCCCTGGTCGCGGATCGTGCGGATCAGCTCCATGAGCTTGGCCTTCTCGGCCGGGTTGAAGCCCGCCGCCGGCTCGTCGAGGCACAGCAGCTGCGGGCTCGTGGCCAGGGCACGCGCGATCTCGAGGCGACGCTGGTCACCGTACGGGAGGTTGCGGGCCAGCTCGTCGGCCTTGCCGTCGAGCCCCATGAAGGTCAGCAGCTCGATGGCGCGGGCATAGCCCTGCGCCTCCTCCCTGCGGTGCTTCGGCAGCCGGAACATCGCCGAGACGACACCGGTCGAGTGGTGCGCGTCGACCCCGACGAGGACGTTCTCGAGCGCCGTCATGTTGGCGAACAGACGGATGTTCTGGAACGTGCGCGCGATGCCCAGCTTCGTGATCTGGAACTTCTTGCGCTTGCCCAGCGGCTTGCCGAGGTAGCGGACGCCACCCGAGGTGGGCTGGTAGACGCCGGTCATGACGTTGAAGCACGTCGTCTTGCCGGCACCGTTGGGGCCGATGAGACCGAGGATCTCGCCCTTGTTGATGTGGAAGCTCACCTCGTTGAGGGCCACGACGCCGCCGAAGCGGAGGGTGACCTCGTCGACCTCGAGCAGTCGCTCGCCCTCGGACACGACGGGAACACCGATGTCCTCGGGCGCGATGTCGACGTCGGGGTTGATCTCGGTGACCTCGTCTGCCGGGTCGGCGAGCGTGCGCTCGCCCGTCGGTTCGACTCGACCAGAGCTCGTGCCGGCACTCGTGCCGGCGGGGCCGGCCGGGCCGGCGGGGCTGGGCGTGCCCGCGGGTGCGGTCGGGTCGTCGCCGGTGGTGGGCTGAGTGGGATCAGACACTGGCTTCTCCTTCCTCGAGGACGGCCTGTCTGTCGTCCGCCCGCTTGGCACGGACCGTGCGCCGCGGGGGCAGCAGACCCTGCGGACGGAAGATCGCGAGCAGCATGAGCGCGAGACCGAAGACGAGCACGCGGAAGTCCGCGAACTCACGGAAGCGCTCCGGGAAGTAGCTGACCACGATCGCACCGACGATGACACCCCAGCGGTTGCCGGCGCCACCGACGACGACCGCCGCCAGGAACAGGATCGAGAGCAACAGCTGGAAACTGTCGGGCGAGATGAAGCCCGCCTTGGTCGCGAAGAGCGCACCCGAGAGGCCACCGATGGCCGCGCCGAGCGCGAAGGCGAGCAGCTTGAACCGGAAGGTCGGCACGCCCATCAGCTCGGCGGCGTCCTCGTCCTCACGCGTCGCCTCCCAGGCTCGACCCACCCGGCTGCTCTTGACGAGGATGTCGAAGAGCAGGACGAGCGAGATGACACCGAGGGCGAGCCAGTAGTAGGGCACGAAGTCGTTGATGCCGAACTTGAGGAAGGTCGAGGTCGTGTCGAGGTCGACGACCGGGGCTCCGCTGCTCCAGTCGATGCTCGGGACCTCGAACAGCTCGAAGCCGGGCGGCTTGGGGATGTCGGAGATGCCCTGCGCACCACCGAGCCACTCCGAGTTGACGAGTGTCAGACGCACGATCTCGCCGAAGCCGAGCGTCACGATGGCGAGGTAGTCGCCGCGCACGCGCAGGGTCGGGGCACCGAGGATGATGCCGGAGATCATGGCGACGACGATCGCGATCGGGACGACGACGACCCACGACATGTGGGCGTGCTCCGAGGTCAGGACGCCGATCGTGTAGGCGCCGATCGCATAGAACCCGACGTAGCCGAGGTCGAGCAGTCCGGCGTAGCCGACGACGATGTTGAGGCCGAGGGCGACGAGGACGTACGTCGCGACGGTGAAGAGGACACCACCGAAGTCGGAGCCCTCCGTCGTGATGAACGGGATGTTGAGCAGCGGGAGGAGGAACAGGAAGATCGCGAAGACCACCCAGAGGGCGATCTTGACGGCCTTCGGCAGGTTGTCGACCCGCTGCCTGAACCCCGGGGAGGACTTCTTGGGGGCCGCCGGGGCGGACGTCGTGGTGCTCATGCGCGCGCCTTTCCGAGGGACTCACCGAGCAGGCCGGTGGGTCGGAAGAGCAGGATGAGGATGAGGAGCACGAACGCCACCACGTCCTTCCACTGCGAGCCGACGACGGCGGAGCCGTAGTTCTCCGCCAGCCCGAGGATGAAACCACCGAGCAGCGCGCCGCGCAGGTTGCCGATGCCACCGAGGACGGCGGCGGTGAACGCCTTGACGCCGAGGATGAAGCCGGCGTCGTAGCGGGTGATGCCGATCTTCAGCATGTAGAAGACGGCAGCCGCACCGGCCATGAGGCCACCGACGAGGAACGTCACCTGGATGACGCGGTCGCGGTTGACACCCATGAGGGCGGCGGACTCGGGGTCCATCGCCACGGCGCGGATGCCACGACCGAGGCGCGAGCGCTTCACGAACTGGTCGAGGATGATCATGATGACGATGGCTCCGACGATGACGAAGACGTCGACGTTCGTGACGTGGTAGCCCCCGACCGTGAAGATCGGCTGGGGCGCGATGATCGTCGGCATACCGGCGTTGTTGCGCGAGTTGCGGACGTAGTCACGCAGGTTGTCGTCGAGACCCACCCAGCCGGTGATCCGGCTGCGCAGACCCATGATCTCGGCGAGGACGAACGAGGCGCCGATGGCCGAGATGAGCGCGATGAGCGGTGGTGCGTTGCGTTTGCGGAGCGGTCGGTAGGCCACTCGCTCGAGCAGCACGGCGATGAACCCTGACATCGCCATGGCCGCGACGAACATCATCGCCACCCAGAAGACGACCTGTCCGACGCCCGCCCCGGGACGGCCGCCGAGGAGCATGACCACCCACAGCGCTGCGAAGGTGCCGTACATGAACACCTCGGAGTGGGCGAAGTTGATGAGGCGCAGGACGCCGTAGACGAGCGTGTAGCCGAGCGCGACGAGCGCGTACACGGCGCCGATCGTCAGGCCCGTGATGGTGTACGCGAAGAAGTTGTCGATCAGGTTCTGCATCCAAGACCTCCTGGGCCGGGTGCGGTGGACGGGACCAGAGCTCGCGCGTCAACCGAACGGAGGGGCGGTCGGAGCGTACTGCCCCGACCGCCCCCCTTCGTTGACGATCGCGCTACTTGATCTCGCCGGTGCCGACGATCTTGCCGCCCTCGACCTTGTAGGCGAAGACCTTGATGTCGGCCGACTCGCCCTTGGCGTCGAACTTCAGCTGCTTCGTGACGCCCTTCTTGTCGTAGGACTTCACGAAGTCGACCATGCTCGAGCGGTCCTTGCCGGCGGCGATGCCGTCGAGCAGGATCGTGGCGGAGTCGTAGCCCTCACCGGAGTAGGTGTTGGGGTCCTCGTTGTACTTCGCCTTGTAGGCGGCCTGGAACTCCGGCGCCACGTCGGCGGGGACGCACGGGCAGGTGATGATGGTGCCCTCGGCGGCGTCCTTGGCGTTGTCGATGAAGGACTGGTCCTTGACACCGTCGGCCACGACGAACGTGCCCTTCCAGCCGGCGTCGCGCAGCTGCTTGATGAGCGGCGCGGCCTCCGGCGAGTAGCCACCGAAGAAGAGCGCGTCGGCGCCGGAGCTCGTCACCTTCGTGACGGAGGCGCTGAAGTCGGTCTGCTTCTGCTGGATGGTGTCGTTGCCGATGACCTGCGAGCCGAGGTCCTGACGGACGATGTCGGCCAGGCCCTTGCCGTACTCGGACGCGTCGTCGATGACGAAGGTCTTCGTCGACTTGACGGTGTCCTTGATGTACTTGGCGGCCGCGGGGCCCTGGGTGGCGTCGTTGCCGAGGGCGCGGAAGAAGGTCTTCCAGCCGTTCTCAGCGAGCTTAGGGTTGGTCGCGGACGGCGTGATCGTCACGAGGCCGGCCTCGTTGAACGCCGGGTCGGCGGCCTTGGACTCACCGGAGAAGGCGGGGCCGACGATGCCGACGACCTTCTTGTCGTCGATGGCCTTCTTGGCCAGCGCCGGAGCCTGCGTCGGGTCACCCTGCGAGTCGTAGTTCTCGAGCGTGACCTTGCAGTCACCGTGCTTCTTGTTGTAGTCGTCGAGGGCGAGGTTCACGCCGTTCTGGATGTAGATGCCCAGGTTGGCGTTCGGGCCGGTGAGGGCACCGAACATGCCGATCTTGTAGTTGCCGCAGGCTGCAGCACCACCGCTGGCGGCAGGTGTAGCAGTGTCGCCACCCTTGGTGCCACAGGCGCCGAGGGCAAGCGCTGCGACCGCGAGCGGCACAGCGAACTTGAGGGTAGAACGCACGGGTGTCCTCCTGATGTCACACATCCCTCGGTCGAGGGCTGTCTGGAGACTAAGCCCCACCCTGCGCCGGGGTCACGAGAAACTCGCGATGAGTGACCGTGTCGTGACCTGTTCGGACCGGGCTGCCGGACGATGTGCGGCCGAGCGTGCGTCAGGACGCCGGAAAGCCGTTGATGACGGCCTCGGCGACCTCCTTCATCCCGAGTCGGCGGTCCATCGCGGTCTTCTGGATCCAGCGGAACGCGTCGGACTCGCTCAGCTTGAGCTGGCTCATCAGCACGCCCTTGGCGCGGTCGACGAGCTTGCGCGTCTCGAGCCGCTCGCCGAGGTCGGCGATCTCGGCCTCGAGGGCCTTGAGCTCCTGCCAGCGCGACGTCGCGATGTCGATGGCGGGCCGCAGGTCGTCGGCCGTGAACGGCTTGACGATGTAGGCCATGACACCGGCGTCGCGGGCCCGCTCGACGAGCTCGGTCTGCGAGAAGGCGGTGAGCATGATGACGGGGCACAGCTTGGCCTCGTGGAGCTGCTCGGCGGCCGAGAGCCCGTCGAGGACGGGCATCTTGACGTCCATGATGACGAGGTCGGGCCGGACCTCCTTGGCGAGCTCGACGGCCTGCTCGCCGTTGCTCGCCTGGCCGACGACGTCGTAGCCCTGCTCCCCCAGCATCTCGACGAGGTCGAGACGGATGAGCGCCTCGTCCTCGGCGACGAGGATGCGGGTGGCGCCGCTGACCGGCGCGGCGTTGCCGGTGTCCTCGGCTGCCGGAGTCGCCTCGGGGGCAGCCGGGGCAGCCGAGGCCTCGGCTGCGGTGGCGGGGGTCGGCCTGGGGGTCGTGCTCTCGTCTGTGCTCACGGGCAAAGCGTAGCCGGGGCCACGTTTCCGGCGCGTTTCGGGACCGTCGGCCCCACGTCACGGTCGGCCCGGGCCGGACGTGGGGGCCGCGGGCGACCAACGGTGCCGAGGGCGGGACTCGAACCCGCACGGCCTTGCGGCCAGAGCATTTTGAGTGCCCCGTGTCTGCCATTCCACCACCCCGGCCGGAGTGCCGCGCCAGCATACCCGTGACGACGCGGGAGCCGTGGCCGGTGGCCGCCGACCCTCCCCGGGGACGCACGTGTGCCGCCGGGCCGGGCCGGCGGCACACGTGGTCTCTCGATCGCGGGGGTCGGACGAGCTCAGCTCGTGACCTCCTCCGGCCGGTAGGCCGGGGCGGCCCGGTTGACCGCGTCGCCCACGCGGTGGACGCGCAGCGCGTTCGTCGAGCCGGGGATGCCGGGGGGCGAGCCGGCGACGATGACGACGCGGTCACCCTCGGCGATGCGGCCCTCCGGCATGAGCTTGAGGTCGACCTGCATGGCGAACTGGTCGGTGTGGAACATCCGCGGCACGAGGTAGGTCTCGATGCCCCAGACGAGCGCGAGGCGCGAGCGGACGCGGGGGTCGGAGGTGAACGCCAGCATGGGCAGCCGCGGGCGGATGCGGGCCATCCGCGTCGCCGAGCCGCCGGTCTCGGTGAAGGTGATGAGGAACTTCGCCCCGACGACCTCGCCGATCTCGGCCGCCGCCTTGGTGACGGCACCCCCGACCGTCTTGGGGTTGGTCTTCATCCGGGCGATCTTGTCGTAGCCGTGGACCTCGGTGGACTCGATGATGCGCGCCATGGTGCGCACCGAGTCGATCGGCCAGGCGCCGACGGACGTCTCGCCGGAGAGCATGAGCGCGTCGGCGCCGTCGAGCACCGCGTTGGCCGCGTCGGAGGCCTCGGCGCGGGTCGGGCGGGGGTTCTCGATCATCGACTCGAGCACCTGCGTGGCGACGATGACCGGCTTGGCCTCGCGGCGGGCCAGCTCGATGGCGCGCTTCTGCACGAGCGGCACGTCCTCGAGGGGCATCTCGACGCCGAGGTCGCCACGAGCGACCATGATGCCGTCGAACGCCGCGACGATGCCCTCGAGGTTGTCGACGGCCTGCGGCTTCTCGATCTTGGCGATGACCGGGATGCGCTCACCGAACTCGTCCATGATCGCGTGCACGTCGACGATGTCGTCGGCCGAGCGCACGAAGGACAGCGCGATCATGTCGACGCCGAGGCGCATCGCGAAGCGGAGGTCCTCGCGGTCCTTGTCGGACAGGGCAGGGACGCTGACGGCCACGCCGGGCAGGTTGATGCCCTTGTTGTTGCTGACCTGGCCGCCGATGACCGTCTCGGTGAGCACGTCGGTGTCGGTGACCTCGACCGCGCGCAGCATGACCTTGCCGTCGTCGATGAGCAGCACGTCGCCCGGGGTCACGTCACCGGGCAGCCCGTCGTAGGTGGTGCCGACGATGCTGTCGTCGCCGTCGACCTGGCGGGTGGTGATGGTGAAGCGCTGGCCGGGGCTCAGCGTCACCGGACCGCCGGAGAAGCGCCCGGTGCGGATCTTGGGTCCCTGGAGGTCGACGAGGATGCCGACGGCACGTCCCGACGCGTCGCTCGCGGCGCGGCAGTCGCGGTAGACCTGCTCGTGCACGGAGTGGTCACCGTGGGAGAGGTTGAGTCGGGCGACGTCCATGCCGGCGTCGACGAGGGCGCGGAGCTGGGTGGGCGATGAGGTCTTGGGTCCGATCGTGCAGACGATCTTGGCGCGACGCATGCTTCAACCTTATGGGTGCTGTGACGTGGGTCACCACATGGGTTCGTCCTGTGGGACGCCCCGCGGCGTCGTCGGCGCGGGCTCCGTTGTGGCTCAGGGTGATCATGAGCGTATGCCGTGTCGCCGAGGTGGCGACACGGCATACGTCCGGGTGTGGCGGGGTGGCCGGATGCGGGGCCGGTGCGGTCAGACCGTGACCGGGCGGTCGCTCGGGCCGATCGGACGCGGCAGCGAGCTCGAGCCGGTCAGCCACGCGTCGACGCCGGCGGCGGCGGCGCGCCCCTCGGCGATGGCCCAGACGATGAGCGACTGGCCGCGGCCGGCATCGCCGGCGACGAAGACGCCCGGGACCGAGCTCATGAAGTTCTTGTCCCGCTGCACGTTGCTGCGCTCGTCGAGCGTGACACCGAGCTGCTCGACGACGCCCGGACCCTGCGGGCCGAGGAAGCCCATCGCGAAGAGGACCAGCTGGGCCGGGATCTCGCGCTCGGTGCCGGGCTTGGACGTCGGGCGGCCGTCGACGAACTCGACCTCGGTCAGGCGCAGCGCTGCGACGTTGCCGTCGTCGTCGCCGACGAACTCCGTCGTGCTGACGGCGTAGAGGCGCTCGCCGCCCTCCTCGTGGGCGCTCGCGACGCGGTAGAGCATCGGGTAGGTCGGCCACGGCTGGGTGCCGGGGCGGTCCTCCCCCGGTTGCGGCATGATCTCGAGGCTCGTGACGGACGCCGCGCCCTGCCGGTGGGCGGTGCCGATGCAGTCGGCACCGGTGTCACCACCGCCGATGACGATGACGTGCTTGTCGGTGGCCAGGATCTGGCCCTCCACCTGCTCGCCGAGCGCAGCCCGGTTGCCCTGCGGGAGGTAGTCCATCGCCTGGTGGATGCCGCCGAGCCGGCGACCCGGGACGTCGAGGTCGCGCGGGACCGTGGCCCCGAGCGCGAGCACGACGGCGTCGTAGCGGTCGCGCAGCTGGCGACCCGTGATGTCGACCCCGACGTCCATCCCGTTGCGGAAGCGGGTGCCCTCGGCCGTCATCTGGTCCAGACGCCGGTCGAGGACCGACTTCTCCATCTTGAACTCGGGGATGCCGTAGCGCAGCAGACCCCCGGGCTTGTCGGCGCGCTCGAAGACGGCGACGGTGTGGCCCGCGCGCGTCAGCTGCTGGGCGGCCGCCAGGCCGGCCGGGCCCGACCCGACGACGGCGACCGTCTTGCCGGACAGGCGCTCGGGCGGGAGCGGCTTGACGAGGCCCTCGTCGAAGGCGCGCTCGATCGTCGTGACCTCGACCTGCTTGATCGTCACGGCCGGCTGGTTGATGCCGAGCACGCACGCCGTCTCGCACGGCGCCGGGCAGAGACGGCCGGTGAACTCCGGGAAGTTGTTCGTCGCGTGGAGCCGCTCGATGGCGTCGGACCAGTCCCCGCGCCAGGCGAAGTTGTTCCACTCGGGGATGAGGTTGCCGAGGGGGCAGCCGGAGTGGCAGAACGGGATGCCGCAGTCCATGCAGCGGCCGGCCTGGCGCTGGAGCTGGCCGAGCTCCTGCTCCTCGTAGACCTCCTTCCAGTCCCGGATGCGCACGGGGACGGGACGGCGGGCCGGGAGCTCGCGCTCGCGGGTGGTGAGAAAGCCTTGGGGGTCAGCCACGGGAAGCCTCCATGATCCGGTTCCACACTTCGGGTCCGTCGAGGTCGAGGCCCTGCGCCTCGGCCTCGGTCCGGACGTCGAGGACACGCTGGTAGTCGCGCGGGAGCACGAGCGTGAAGCGCTCGCGCGCCGCCGCCCAGTCGTCGAGCAGCGCCCGCGCGACCGGCGACTCGGTCCACCTGACGTGGCCCTCGAGCAGCTCGCGGAGCGGCCCCTCGTCGTCGGGCCGCAGCGGCAGGAGGTCGACCATCTCGCGGTTGACCAGGTCGGCGTCGAGGTCGAGGACGTAGGCGACGCCACCGGACATGCCGGCCGCGAAGTTGCGCCCGGTCCGGCCGAGCACGACGGCCGTGCCCCCGGTCATGTACTCGCAGCCGTGGTCGCCGACCCCCTCGACGACCGCGTGGGCGCCGGAGTTGCGCACGCAGAAGCGCTCGCCGACGATGCCGCGCAGGAAGATCTGGCCGGTCGTCGCGCCGTACGCGATGACGTTGCCACCGATGACGTTCTCCTCGGCAACGAGGGTGGCCTCGCGGTGCGGCCGGACGGCCACGCGGCCACCCGACAGTCCCTTGCCGACGTAGTCGTTGGCGTCGCCGAAGAGCTGCATCGTGACGCCCGCCGGCAGGAAGGCGCCGAAGGACTGCCCACCGGACCCGGTCATCGTCAGCTCGATCGTGTTGTCGGCGAGACCGTGCGGGTGCGCCTTGGTCACGTGGTGACCGAGCATCGTGCCGACGGTGCGGTTGACGTTGCGCACCGCGATCTGGGTGCGCACCGGCTCGCCGGACTCGATGGCCGACAGGGCGCGGCTCAGCAGCTCGTTGTCGAGCGCCTTGTCGAGCCCGTGGTCCTGCGTGGCCGACTGGTGGAGCGTGCCACCGGTCGGGTTGTCGGCGACGGCGAGGATCGGGCTGAGGTCGAGGCCGGACGCCTTCCAGTGCGCGATGGCCTTGTCGAGGTCGAGGCTGCCGACCTGGCCGACGGCCTCCTCGATCGAGCGGAAGCCGAGCGAGGCCAGGTGCTCACGCACCTCCTCCGCGATGTACTCGAAGAAGGTCTCGACGAACTCCGGCTTGCCGGAGAAGCGCGAGCGCAGCTCGGGGTTCTGGGTCGCGATGCCGACCGGACAGGTGTCGAGGTGGCAGACGCGCATCATGATGCAGCCGGAGACGACGAGCGGCGCGGTGGCGAAGCCGAACTCCTCGGCACCGAGCAGCGCAGCCACGACGACGTCGCGACCGGTCTTGAGCTGCCCGTCGACCTGGACGACGATGCGGTCGCGCAGGCCGTTGAGCACGAGGGTCTGCTGGGCCTCGGCGAGGCCGAGCTCCCACGGCGCGCCCGCGTGCTTGAGCGAGGTGAGCGGCGAGGCGCCCGTGCCGCCGTCGTGGCCGGAGATGAGCACCACGTCGGCGTGCGCCTTGGACACGCCGGCCGCGACCGTGCCGACACCGATCTCGGAGACGAGCTTGACGTGGATGCGCGCCGCCGGGTTGGCGTTCTTGAGGTCGTGGATCAGCTGCGCCAGGTCCTCGATCGAGTAGATGTCGTGGTGCGGGGGCGGCGAGATGAGCCCGACGCCGGGCGTCGAGTGCCGCGTCTTGGCCACCCACGGGTAGACCTTGTGCCCGGGCAGCTGCCCGCCCTCGCCGGGCTTGGCGCCCTGCGCCATCTTGATCTGGATGTCGTCGGAGTGGGTGAGGTAGAGGCTCGTGACGCCGAAGCGTCCGGACGCGACCTGCTTGACGGCCGAGCGGCGCTCGGGGTCGAGCAGGCGGTCGATGTCCTCGCCGCCCTCGCCGGTGTTCGAGCGTCCGCCGAGGTGGTTCATCGCGATCGCGAGGGTCTCGTGCGCCTCCCTGGAGATCGAGCCGTAGCTCATCGCCCCCGTGTTGAAGCGCTTGACGATCTCGCTGACCGGCTCGACCTCCTCGATCGGCACGGGCAGCCGGCCCGTGACCCCGGTCGGCCGGAAGCCCATGAGGCCGCGCAGCGTCATGAGCCGGGACGTCTGGTCGTCGATGCGCCCGGTGTACTGCTTGAAGATGTCGTAGCGGCGCTGGCGCGTCGAGTGCTGGAGGCGGAAGACCGTCTCGGGGTCGAAGAGGTGCGGCTCGCCCTCGCGGCGCCACTGGTACTCGCCGCCGACCTCGAGGGTGCGGTGCGGCTGGTGGACGCCGTCCGGCGGGTAGGCCCGGGCATGGCGCTCGGCCGCCTCGCGGGCGATGACGTCGAGGCCGACGCCGCCGAGCTGGCTGACGGTGCCCGTGAAGTAGCGGTCGACGAGCGGCTGGGCCAGGCCGATGGCCTCGAAGACCTGGGCGCCGCGGTAGGAGGCGACGGTCGAGATGCCCATCTTGGACATGACCTTGAGGACACCCTTGCCGAGCGCCTTGATGAGGTTGGCCACGGCCTTCTCGGCCGTGACGCCCTCGATCTCGCCCGCCCGGACGAGGTCCTCGACGGTCTCCATGGCCAGGTAGGGGTTGACGGCGGCGGCACCGAAGCCGATGAGCAGGGCCACGTGGTGGACCTCGCGCACGTCGCCGGCCTCGACGAGCAGACCCACCTGGGTGCGGGTCTTCTCGCGGATGAGGTGGTGGTGGACGGCAGCCGTGAGCAGCAGCGACGGGATGGGCGCGAGGTCACGGCCCGAGTCGCGGTCGGAGAGCACGACGAAGCGGGCTCCGCGGCGGATCGCCTGCGAGACCTCGGCGAAGATCTCCTCGAGGCGGTCGCGCATGGCGGCCGCTCCCCCGGTGACGTCGTAGAGGCCGCGGACGACGTGCGTGGCGTAGCCGGGCAGGTCGCCGTCGGCGTTGATGTGCACGATCTTGGCGAGCTCGTCGTTGTCGATGACGGGGAAGTCGAGGACGAGCTGCCGGGCGTGGCTCGGGGACGCCGACAGCGCGTTGCCCTCCGGGCCCATGTACGTGCCGAGCGAGGTGACGAGCTCCTCGCGGATCGCGTCGAGCGGGGGGTTGGTGACCTGCGCGAAGAGCTGGGTGAAGTAGTCGAAGAGCAGGCGTGGCCGCGACGACAGGACGGCGATGGGCGTGTCGGTGCCCATCGAGCCGAGCGCCTCGCCACCCGACCGGGCCATCGGCGTCAGCAGGATGCGCAGCTCCTCGGCGGTGTAGCCGAAGGTCTGCTGACGACGGGCGACCGAGGCGGCCGTGTGCACGATGTGCTCGCGCTCGGGAAGGTCCTCGAGGCGGATGAGACCGGCGTGCAGCCACTCGGCGTACGGCTTGGCGGCCGCGAGCTGGCTCTTGATCTCCTCGTCGCTGACGATGCGGCCGTGCTCGGTGTCGACGAGGAACATCTTCCCGGGCTGCAGCCGGCCCCGCTGGACGATGGTGCGCGGGTCGAGCTCGAGCACGCCGGACTCCGACGCGAGCACGACGAGCCCGTCGTCGGTGACGGTGTAGCGGCCCGGACGCAGGCCGTTGCGGTCGAGGACCGCCCCGACGAGCGTGCCGTCGCTGAAGCAGACGTTGGCCGGGCCGTCCCACGGCTCCATGAAGGTCGAGTGGAACTCGTAGAAGGCCTTGCGGGCGGGGTCCATCGTGGCGTGGTTCTCCCACGCCTCGGGGATCATCATGAGCACGGCGTGCGGAAGCGAACGGCCACCGAGGTGGAGCAGCTCGAGCACCTCGTCGAAGCTCGCGGAGTCGGAGGCCTCCGGCGTGCAGACCGGGAAGATCCGCTCGAGGTCGCCCGGGATGATGTCGGACGTCAGCAGGCTCTCGCGGGCGTGCATCCAGTTGCGGTTGCCCTTGACGGTGTTGATCTCGCCGTTGTGGGCGATGAACCGGTACGGGTGCGCGAGGGGCCACGACGGGAACGTGTTGGTCGAGAAACGCGAGTGAACGAGGGCGAGCTCGCTCGCGAAGCGCGGGTCCGACAGGTCGGGGAAGAACGGCTCGAGCTGGCCGGTCGTCAGCATGCCCTTGTAGACGATGGTGCGGGAGCTGAGCGAGGCGAAGTAGACGTCGACCTCGTGCTCGGCGCGCTTGCGCAGGCAGAAAGCGAGGCGGTCGAGTCCCAGGGCCACCTGGCGGCCGATCGAGCTGCTGACGAAGAGCTGCTCGAAGAACGGCATGCAGTCGCGCGCGACGGTGCCGACGAGGTCGGCCTCGACGGGGACCTCGCGCCAGCCGAGCACCTTGAGGTTCTCGGCGACCGCGATCTCCTCGATGCGGGCCTTGGCGGCGGCCCGCTCGATGGGGTTGGGGGGCAGGAAGGCGATGCCGGCGGCATACGCCCCGCTGTTGGGGAGCGTGAAGGGGACGTTCGCCCGGAAGAACTCGTCGGGGATCTGCGTCAGGATGCCCGCGCCGTCACCGACGAGCGGGTCGGCGCCCGTGGCACCACGGTGGTCGAGGTTGCGCAGTGCCGTGAGGGCGTGGTCGACGATGTCGTGACCGGCCGTCCCCCGCATCGTCGCGATGAGGGCGACACCGCAGGCGTCGTGCTCGAACTCGCGTCGGTAGAGACCGGAGTTCTCCGGGTGTGCACTGAAGAGGGCACGGGTGCGGGTGTGCGGCGGCATCTTCACCGTCCTTCTGCTGGGTCCCAGGCGGGCGACCGCGACGGGGCCACGCGACATGACTGAGGGCATGTGGACGGCACTGGCCACAGGCGTTGCTGACGACGATATCGGAGGGACCGCTCGTCCTACCTGTTGATACGGCGGATTCCGAATCGTGAGACGCCGTGCTCACGGCCACGGTCGGGACGTGATGCAGACCGCATCAGGACTGCGCCGGACGGTCCACCTTCGCGTCGCTGCCCACGGTGTCGTTCGGCCGGTCCGAGCCGGTCTGCACCGAAGGATCTTCGGGGTCGTCGGCGCCCGCCTCGTCGCTCGGCACCTGCGCCGACTCGCGACCCGCCGCGTGGTCCTTCTCGTCGGGGTGGTCGCCCGCCCCCTCGAGGGTCGGGTCGTCCGGCGACACCGGGACCGGGGGCTGCTCCATCCGGGCGAAGCGCCGCCACAGGTAGACGCCGAGCAGGAACACGAGGATCGAGACCCACGTGTTGACGCGCTGACCGAGGATGAGGTTGGCCGAGTCGGTGCGCATGTTCTCGATGACGATGCGGCCGATCGGGTAGCCCATGACGTAGGCGGCGAAGACCTGGCCCGCCTTGAGCTGGCGATGACGGCCGAGCCAGATGAGGAAGGCCGCGAGCAGCAGGCACCAGAGGGCCTCGTAGAGGAACGTCGGGTGGAAGTAGCCCTTGACGACGGGGTTGCCCTGGCCGTCGACGACGGCCCGGCCGAGGGAGGTGTCCCACTCGTAGATGCGCAGCCGCCACGGCAGGTCGGTCGGCGCGCCGTAGATCTCGTTGTTGAACCAGTTGCCGAAGCGGCCCATGGCCTGGGCGATCGCGAGCCCGGGAGCGGCGGCGTCGACGAAGTCGCGGAAGGCGACGCCGTTCTTGCGGCAGCCGATCCACGCGCCGACGGCGCCGAGCGCCACGGCGCCCCAGATGCCGAGGCCGCCCTCGTAGATGGCGAACGCCTTCAACGGCTGGCCGTTCTCGCCGAAGTACGGCTGCGGCGTCGTGATGAGGTGGTAGATGCGTCCGCCGACGATGCCGAACGGCACCGCCCACGCGGAGATGTCGATGGCGACGCCCTTGCGGTGCCCGCGGGCCTCGAGCCGCTTCTGCGTCAGCCAGACGGCGACGACGATGCCCGCGAGGATGCACAAGGCATAGCCGCGGATCGGCAGCGGGCCCAGGTGCCAGACCCCGACGCTCGGCGACGGGATGTCGGTGGGCAGGAATGCGCCCAGCGCGGCCGGGACCCCGGCGAGCAGGCTCATGACCGGCCCCGACGGACGCCGTCGGCGAGCTCACGGGCGAGGCCGCCGAGCGCCTCGAGGCCMTGCTCGTCGGAGTCGGCCTCGGTGAGGCAGCGCACGAGCGCCGAGCCGACGATGACCCCGTCGGCGTAGCGGCCCACCTGGGCCGCCTGCTCGCCGGTCGAGACACCGAGCCCGACGCAGACGGGCAGGTCAGTGTGCTCGCGGGTGCGTGAGACGAGGGCGTCGGCGGCCTCGCCGACGCTGGCTCGCGCACCGGTGACGCCCATGACGGCGGTCGCGTAGACGAAGCCACGGCACTGGGAGGTCACGGCCTCGAGGCGCTCGGGGGTCGAGCTCGGCGCCACGAGGAAGACCTTGTCGAGGTCGTGGGCGTCGGCAGCGGCGATCCAGTCGCCGGCCTCRTCGGGGATGAGGTCAGGGGTGATGAGCCCGGCTGCCCCGGCGGCGGCGAGGTCGGTGGCGAAGCGCTCGACGCCGTAGCGCAGGACGGGGTTCCAGTACGTCATCACGAGCGCACCCGCGCCGGCGGCCGAGACCTCACGCGCCGCCGTGAAGATGTCGGTCAGGTGCACGCCGGCCGCGAGGGCCCGCACGGCGGCATCCTGGATGACGGGGCCGTCCATGACCGGGTCGCTGTAGGGCACCCCGATCTCGATGATGTCGACGCCGGACTCGACGAGGACCTTCATCGCCGCGATCGACCCCTCGACCGAGGGGAAGCCGACGGGGAGGTAGCCGATGAGGGCCGCGCGGTTGTCGGCACGGCACTTCTCGATGATGGTGGCGACGCTCACTGCTGCTCCCCCATGCCCTTGGCGCCGTCGTCGTCCGGCAGACGCGGCGAGCCGTCGTCGCCGATGAGGCCGAACCACTCGGCCGCCGTGTGGACGTCCTTGTCGCCGCGCCCCGAGAGGTTGACGAGCAGGACGGCGTCGGGTCCGAGCTCGCGGCCGACCTTCATCGCACCGGCGAGCGCGTGCGCGCTCTCGATGGCGGGCAGGATGCCCTCGGTGCGCGAGAGCAGCGAGAAGGCCTCCATGGCCTCGACGTCGCTGATCGGGCGGTACTCCGCGCGCCCCGACTCGAGCAGGTGGGCGTGCTCGGGTCCGACGCTGGGGTAGTCGAGACCCGCCGACACGCTGTGCGACTCGACGGTCTGGCCGTCCTCGTCCTGCATGACGTAGGTGAAGGCGCCGTGGAGCACGCCGGGGATGCCGGCCGAGAAGCGCGCCGCGTGCTTGCCGGACTCGACGCCCTCGCCGCCCGCCTCGAACCCGATGAGCCGGACCGAGCGGTCGTCGATGAAGCGGTGGAAGATCCCCATCGCATTGGAGCCGCCGCCGACGCAGGCGAGGACGGCGTCGGGCAGCCGACCGACGAGGTCGAGCACCTGCTGGCGCGCCTCGACACCGATGACGCGGTGGAAGTCGCGGACCATCTCCGGGAAGGGGTGCGGCCCGGTGACGGTGCCGAGCACGTAGTGCGTGGTCTCGACGTTGGCGACCCAGTCGCGGAACGCCTCGTTGACGGCGTCCTTGAGCGTCTTGCTGCCGTTGTCGACCGCGACGACCTCGGCGCCGAGCAGGCGCATCCGCGCGACGTTGAGCGCCTGGCGCTCGGTGTCCTTGCGGCCCATGTAGACGACGCAGTCGAGGCCGAGCAGGGCGGCCGCCGTGGCCGTCGCGACGCCGTGCTGGCCCGCACCGGTCTCGGCGATGACGCGCGTCTTGCCCATGCGCTTGGTCAGCAGGGCCTGGCCGAGGACGTTGTTGATCTTGTGCGAGCCGGTGTGGTTGAGGTCCTCGCGCTTGAGGATGACGCGGGCGCCGCCGCAGTGCTCGGCGAAACGCGGCACCTCGGTGATGATGCTCGGGCGCCCGGTGTAGGTGCGCTGGAGACGCTCGAGCTCGCCGACGAACTCCGGGTCGACGACGGCCTTGCGCCAGACCTCCTCGAGCTGCTCGAGGGCGGGGATGAGCGCCTCGGGGACGTAGCGTCCGCCGAAACCCCCGAAGCGGCCGTATGCCGGCACGTTGGATGTCGTGGTCATGCTCACTCTCCTGCCGCGCCGGGTCGGGCCGAGGCCCGGACCGCGGTCGCGGCGTCGATGAAGCCGCGGATCGCGGCCTCGGGGGCGCCGTCCTTGACGAGGGCCTCGCCGACGAGCACGGCACCGGCTCCCGCCCGCACGTACGCGGCGACGTCGGCCGGCCCGCTGACCCCGGACTCGGCCACGCCGACGACGCCCTCGGGGACGCGCGGCAGCAGGTCGGTCACGGTGCGGGGGTCGACCTCGAGGGTCTTGAGGTTGCGGGCGTTGACGCCGACGAGGACGGGGTCGAGCGCGAGGGCCCGGTCGAGCTCGGCGGCGTCGTGGACCTCGACGAGCGCGGTCATGCCGAGCTCGCGGGCCTGGTCGTTCAGGTCGCGCATGAGGGCGTCGTCGAGAGCCGCGACGATGAGCAGGATGAGGTCCGCGCCGTGGGCCCGGGCCTCGGTCACCTGGTAGGCGTCGACCATGAAGTCCTTGCGCAGCAAGGGAGTCCGGACCGCTGCGCGCACCTCGTCGAGGTCGGCGAGGCTGCCGGAGAACCGGCGCTCCTCGGTGAGCACGCTGATGGCGCTCGCTCCCCCGGCGGCATACGACCGCGCCAGCAAGCCGGGCTCGGGGATGTCCGCGAGCGCGCCCTTGCTCGGGCTCGACCGCTTGACCTCGGCGATGACGGCGACGCCTTCTGCGGAGCGGATGCCCGGCATCGGGTCGAGCGCCGGGGGCACCGACGCGAGTCGCGCCTCCAGGTCAGCCGGCGACAGCGCGGCGCGACGGCGTCCGAGATCCTCGCGGACGCCGCTGATGATCTCGTCGAGAACCGTCGGCACTGCTCTCAGCTCTTGCCGAGGGTCTCGGCACCCGTCTCGTCGGGGGCGTCGACGATCGAGCCCGCCTGCGCGTGGTGCCCCTTGTTGCCGTAGCCGGCCATGGACATCGTCTTGCCCGCGGCGACACCGGCCACGATGACGACGGCACCGATGATGCCGAGGACGAGGCTGGGGATGATGACCGCGACCGACGCGATGGCCGTGCCGAGCAGGATGACTCCGACCCCGGTCCAGGCTGCGGTGCTGTGACCGTGGTCCTCGTGCTGCTCTTCCATGGCGTCCTCTCTGGTCCGATCGGCGCCACTCGCGTGCGGGCCGACGACGTTCATTCTGTCAGGTCTCGTCGGGGGCGTCGCGCAGGGTCGGGTCCCGGCCCTCGGACAGCTCGTCCCACGTCGTGCGGACCTCTCCACGCGGCCCGCTCGCGGGCTTGTCGCCCCGCTCGTAGCGACCCGAGAGGCCGGCCCACCTGCGGCTCGACACGGCTGCCGAGGCGGACCCGAGGGCCAGCAGGACCGCCGCGGCGACGGCCAGCCAGACCCACACGGTGCTCGCTCCGGTGGCGGCCGGAGCCGTCGTCCGGGCGAGCTCGCGGGCGACCGCGTCGGCGACGGTGTCGACCGGGCGCAGCGCGACGAGGACCGTCATGCCCAGGGCACCGAGCGAGGCCAGCACGAGGACGATCGCGGCGACGGCCCGGATGATGCGGCCACCCGTCATGAGGCCGAGCAGGGCCACGACGCAGACGGTCGTGAGACCGACGACCCCGGGTGCCGCGGTGCCGCCGGTCACGTCGGTGACCGCCTGGCTGAGGACGTCCTTGGACTCACCGCTCGCCCACGTGCGCGTCGTGAGGCCGAGCAGCAGGGCGGCGGGAACGAGGACGACGAGGGCCGCGCGCTTCTTGTCGAGGGCGCCGGGCCGGGTGCCGGACGGGGCTACGGACGTCATGGGCGGTGGTCTCCCAGCGGTCGCAGGCCCGCGGCGGCTGCCACGGCGCGCAGGGCGGCAGCGGCCTTGTTGACCGTCTCCTCGTACTCGAGGTGCGGCACGGAGTCGGCGACGATCCCCGCGCCGGCCTGGACGTGCGCGCGGCCGTCCTTGATGAGCGCCGTGCGGATGGCGATGGCCATGTCGAGGTCGCCGGCGAAGTCGAGGTAGCCGACGACGCCGCCGTAGAGACCGCGCCGCAGTCCCTCGTAGGCGTCGATGAGGGCCATGGCCCGCGGCTTGGGGGCCCCGCTCAGCGTGCCGGCGGGGAACGTGGCGACGAGCGCGTCGTAGGCGCTCTGGTCGTCGCGGAGGTCACCGACGACGGTCGACTCGATGTGCATGATGTGGCTGTAGCGCCGGATCGACATAAAGTCGACGGTGTCGACGGTGCCGGCGCGGCAGATGCGCTGGAGGTCGTTGCGGGCGAGGTCGACGAGCATGAGGTGCTCGGCCCGCTCCTTCGCGTCGCCGAGCAGCTCCTCGGCGAGGTGCGCGTCGTGGTCGGGACTCTTGCCCCGCGGGCGCGACCCGGCGATGGGGTGGGTGATCGCCTGACGTCCCGTCACCTTGATGAGCGCCTCGGGGCTCGAGCCGACGATGTCGTAGGCCGTGCCGTCGGGATGAGGGAGCCGCAGGAGGTACATGTAGGGGCTCGGGTTGCTGACCCGCAGCGCGCGGTAGACGTCGAGGGCGTCGGCCCGGCAGGGCACCGTGAAGCGCTGGGAGACGACGATCTGGAAGGCCTCGCCGGCCCGGATCGCCTCCTTGGCCTCCTCGACCATCTCCTCGTACTCGGCCTGCGTGTGGCTGCTCGTCGGGTTGCTGTGGGTGGGCTCGATCGTGGCGACGGTGCTCGGCGCGGGGGCCGCGAGCTCGTCGGTCATCCGGTCGAGACGGCTCACGGCATCGGCCCACGCGTCCTCGATGCGCTCGTCGGTCGCGTCGTGGTTGACGGCGTTGGCGATGAGCAGCAGTGAGCCGTCGCTGTGGTCGAAGACCGCGAGGTCGGTGGCGAGCATCATCGCGACCTCGGGCAGGTCGAGCTCGTCGCGGCCGCCGTCGGGGACCTTCTCCCAGCGGCGGACGGCGTCGTAGGTGATGGCCCCGACGAGTCCACCGGTCAGGGGCGGCAGACCCGGCGTACGAGGCGTCGCGAGGGCGGCCACGGTGTCGCGGACGGCCGCGGTCGGGTCCCCGTCGGTGGGCAGCCCGACCGGCGGCTCGCCGATCCAGTGGACCCGGCCGTCCTTCTCGGTCAACGTCGCCGCGCTGCGCGCCCCGACGATCGAGTAGCGCGACCAGACGCCGCCGTGCTCCGCGGACTCGAGCAGGAACGTGCCCGGGGCGTTTTTGGCGAGCTTGCGGTAGACGCCGACCGGCGTCTCCGCGTCGGCGAGCACCCGGCGTACGACCGGGATGACGCGACGGTGCTCGAGCGCCAGCTCGGTGAAGACCTCGAGGCTCGGCCACGTGCGTCCCCACGCGAGGTCGGCGTGTGGCGCGGGCGCGGCGGCGAGCGAGGTGTTCGAGTCGGGCACCGAGCCATTCTGGCCCACGCGGTCGTATGCCGTGTCCCCGCCTCACCCGTCGAACACGCCMGGCCGCTCCCCACCACCCTCGAGTGAGCGCCCAACCCCACTCGAGTGAGCGCCGGGTCACAGGACGACCTGAGACCCCCGTCACTCGAGTGGGACGGAGCGCTCGCTCGACGTGGGGGCTCAGGCGCTGGGCGTGGGCTCGCCGACGGTGGCGGGGAGGACGCGAGCGTCGAAGCAGGTGCGGTCCCCCGTGTGGCAGGCCGCACCGACCTGGTCGACGCTCACGAGAAGGGCGTCGCCGTCGCAGTCGAGACGCACGCCCTTGACCCACTGCACGTGGCCGCTCGTGTCGCCCTTGCGCCAGTACTC
Organism: Terrabacter sp. RAF57; assembly: GCF_052113925.1. Taxonomy (NCBI): domain Bacteria; kingdom Bacillati; phylum Actinomycetota; class Actinomycetes; order Micrococcales; family Intrasporangiaceae; genus Terrabacter; species Terrabacter sp. RAF57. The sequence goes on from NZ_JBFRDT010000003.1 coordinate 380,416, forward strand.
CTGACGGCTGCGCGACCAGAACGTCACCCGGCCCTCTCCGAGCGTGCGGCGCAGGGCCTCGTCGTCCATCCAGCCGACCATGAGGACGTCGCCCGTGTCGTGCTGCTGCACCACGGCGGCCACGAGGCCGTGCTCGTCGCGCTTGAGCAGCTCGGCGATCTGCGGGTCGAGCGTCGAGGGGTCGGGCGTGGCAGCTGGCGTCGGGTCGAGGGCGTCGGTCACCCGCCCATTCTGCCGCCGCCCGGACCGAACCCGGCACTCGGTCTCGCGGTCAGAGCGCCTGCTGCTGGGCGACCCAGGACTCGTGGAGCCGTGAGTAGACGCCTCCGAGCCGGACGAGCTCGGTGTGGTGGCCGCGCTCGACGATGCGACCCGCATCGACGACGATCACCTCGTCGGCGGCCTGGGCCGTCGAGAGCCGGTGCGCGATCGCGATGGAGGTGCGCCCGCGGGTCAGCGAGTCGAGGGCGCGCTGGATCCGCACCTCCGTGCTCGGGTCGACGGCCGACGTCGCCTCGTCGAGGACGAGCAGGTCGGGGTCGGCGAGGTAGGCGCGGGCCAGCGCGACGAGCTGGCGCTCGCCGGCCGACAGCGACTCGCCACGCTGGCCGACGTCGGTCGCCAGACCGAGCGGGAGGGTCGAGACCCACGGGTCGAGACCGAGCTCGGTGAGGGTGAGGCGCACGACCTGCTCGCTCGCCTGCGGACGGCCGAAGCGGATGTTGTCGAGCAGCGTGCCGTCGAAGAGGAAACCCTCCTGGGGGACGAGCACGACGCGGGAGCGCAGCGACGAGAAGCGGATCGTGCGCAGGTCGACGCCGTCGAGGAGCACCTGCCCGCTGCTGGAGTCCATGAGCCGGGTGAGCAGCTTGGCGAGGGTCGACTTGCCCGACCCGGTCTCACCGACGATCGCGACGCGGCTGCGCGGCGCGATCGTCAGGTCGATGTCGTGGAGCACGGGCGCGCCACCGGGGTAGGCGAAGCCGACCTCGTTGAACTGCACCGTGATCGGTCCGCGCGGCAGGGTGACGCCGGAGTCGCCCGGGTCGGAGACGTCGGCGGGGGTGTCGATGATGCCGATGACCCGGCGCCAGCCGGCGACGGCGTTCTGCATCTCGTTGAGGATCTCGGTGGCCTGTTGGACCGGCTGGGTGAAGAGGTTGACGAGGAAGAGGAAGGCGAGCAGCTCGCCCAGCGTCAGGCTGCCGCGGGCCGCGAGCACGGTGCCGACGACGAGGACGACTGCCGTGGTGAGTCCGGAGACGAGCTGCCCCGACGTGAACGCCACGACCGAGCGGGCCTGGGCGCCGATGGCCGCCTTGCGGTGCGCCTCGACCGCGGCGTCGATGCGCTCGGCGGTGCGGTCCTCGACGCCGTAGGCGCGGATGGCCTGCGCCCCGACGACGGCCTCCGAGATGGCTCCGAGCATGTCGCCGACGCGTTCGCGCACCTTCGTGTAGGCCCGGCCGACGATGCCCTGGAACTTGCGGATGATGACGAAGAGCGGCACGAAGCACAGCCACACGACGAGGCCGAGGAGCGGGCTGTAGACGACCATGAGCACCGTCGCGAGGGAGATCTGCGCGATGTTGATCATGAGCATGAGCCCGCCGAACTGCACGAACATCGAGATCGTGTCGACGTCGGACGTGACGCGGGAGACGAGCGACCCGCGCCGCTCGGTGTTCTGGGTGAGCATCGCAAGGTCGTGGATGTGCCGGAAGGCCCTGAGCCGCAACGTCGCCAGGCCGTTCTCGGACGACCGGAAGAGGCGGATGTTGACGAAGTAGGCGGAGACCGCCGTCACGGCGACGCCGACGAGCGCGATGCCGATGTAGATGGCCACGACCTGGGTGTCGGGACCGCCCTCGGCGAGGAGGCCCTCGTCGGTGATGCGCTGGACGACGAACGGCACGAGCACCCGGCCGAGGGTCGAGAGCACGGCGAGCAGCACGGTGACCCAGATGCCCTTGCGCAGCTCCGGTGAGAGCTCGACACCACGACGCAGGGTCTGCCACGTCGTCATCTCCTTGCCGGTGGCGACGCCGTGGTGCTCGACGAGGACCTGGGACCGCATGCTCATCGGGAGACCTCCTCGGCGGCGTCGACACCACGCCCGTGGTCGTCGTGCTCCTCGGCGGCCGCGATGGCCTGGCGCTCGGCGGCCTCGCGGGCGTATGCCGTGACGAGCCGCTCGTAGCCGACGCACCGGCCGAGGAGCTGGTCGTGGGAGCCGTGGTCGACGACCCGACCGCCCTCGAGGTAGACGACCTCGTCGGCGAGCAGGATCGTGGCCATGCGGTAGGCGACGACGAGGACCGTGGTGCCCGAGCTCGCCTCGCGCAGCCGGGCCAGGATGGCCTGCTCGACGCTGGGGTCGACGGCCGACGTGGCGTCGTCGAGGATGAGCAGCTGCGGCTCCCGGATCACGGCGCGCGCCAGGGCGATGCGCTGGCGCTGCCCACCGGAGAGGCTCGCCCCGCGCTCGCCGACGTGGGTCTCGAGACCGTCGGGCAGCTTCTCGACGAAGCCGGCGCCCTGCGCCACGTGCAGCGCGCGCCACACGCTCTCGTCGTCGTGCTCGGCCCCGAGGGTGATGTTGCCCCTGACGGAGTCGTCGAACATGAAGGTCTGCTGCGCGACGAGCGCGGCGACGTCGCTGATGCCGCCGCGGCGCACCTCGCGCAGGTCGACGTCGTCGACCAGCACGGCTCCCGAGTCGGGGTCGACGAGCCGCATGACGAGGTTGGTCAGCGTCGACTTGCCGCTGCCCGTGGGTCCGACGATCGCGACCGTGGCCCCGGGTGCCACGTCGAGGGTGACGTCGACGACCGCGGGGTTGCGGTCGGCCTCGCCCGTCTCGGTCTCGATCTCGTAGGCGTACGCGAGTCGCTCGGCCTGCAGGTGGCTCGCGGCGCCCCGGGGCAGCGCCCGGTCACCGAAGGTCATGCTGCCCGTCGCGTCGAGGACCGCCGAGACGCGCTTCCATCCGACGACGGCGCGCGGCAGCTCGGCGAGAACCCAGCCGAGGGCGCGGACGGGGAAGGCGAGGATGGAGAAGAGGTAGGCGACCTGGATGACCTGACCGGCCGTGAGCACGCCACTGCTCACGCGGAGCGTGCCGACGAAGAGCACGGCGAGGGTGCCGATCGTGGGGATCGCCTCGATGGCAGGGTCGAAGCGGCCACGCGTGCGGCCGACCTCGATGTTGGCGTCGCGCAGCTCGTGGGTGACGCCGCGGAAGCGCTCGGCCTCGTGGTCCTCTCGGCCGAGCGACTTGACGATGAGCGCCGCCTCGAAGCTCTCGTGGGCGACCTCGGAGACGTCGGCGCGCAGCTGCTGCGCTCGAGTGACCCGCGGCGACATGGCTCGCTGGAAGGCCACGTTGGCCAGGAAGAGCATCGGGAAGACGGTGAGCCCCACGAGCGCGAGCCAGGGGTCGACGATGACCATCTGGACGATGCCGAACACGAGCATCACCACGACTCCGAGGGCCATCGGCAGCGGCGCGAAGATGTTCCACGTCGCCTCGACGTCGGCGTTCGCGTTGGAGAGCAGCTGACCCGACGGGTGCTTGTGGTGCCAGCTGAGCGGGAGCCGGAGGTACTGGCGGGTGACCTGGCCGCGGTACATCGCGCCGAGGTTGTACATGGCGACGCCGCCGGCGATGCGACGGCCGATGACACCGATGATCGTCGTGAGCACGACCGCCGCCATGACGCCGCCGATGAACCACAGCTGGGACGCCGTGACGTACCCGGCCTCGATGGCGGGCGACACGGCGTGCTGGACGACGAAGCCGATGGCCGCCGCGGTCAGGCTCGTCATGACGCCGTAGACGACGCTGCCGACCACGGCGAGGGAGAACCAGCGAGGCTGGCCCTTGATGCCCCGGCCGATGACGGCGAGACCCTCCCGAAGGGTCGAGGTGGGCGGGACGTTCACGGTGTGCTGCTCCCCTGGTGACGTGCTCTGTGGTCGACCCCTCAGCCTCTCACGTGCCGGCGACACCCTCGGCACCAGTCCCTCTGACCCAGAGCCACTCGGCGCCGTCCGCAGCGTCCTGCGCTTCGCGCCGCAGGAAGCCGAGGCGCGCCAGGACCCGGTGGCTCGCGACGTTGTCGGGCTCGGTGTGCGCGACCACGGAGAGTCCGGCCGCCTCGAGCGAGCGCACGAAGCCGGACAGGACGTCGGTCATCAGGCCCCCTCGTCGGGCGTCCGCGACGAGGCCGTAGCCGACCTCGACGACGCCCTGCTCCGGTGGCCCGAAGCAGCCGATCGAGCCGACGACGAGCCCGTCGCTCCTGCGCACGATGTGGCGCGGGGACCACGCGTCGGGGCCGGAGGGCATCATCCCGATGGCGTCGAGGTCGTCCTCACGCGGGTAGCCCTTCGCCCACTCGGCCCGTCGCTCCCCCGCGCGCATCGCCGCGGCCTCCTCGGCCGTCACCGGCACGAGCCTGGCGTCCCGTGTCTCGATCGGTCCGGGGCCGATCGGCTGCGCCGGGGCGTCGGTCCGGACCCAGTGCCGCAGGACGCCCTCCCGCTCGTCCTCCAGGACGCCGCCGCACGACGTGATGGTCCGCGCGGAGGCCGTGTTGGTCGCGTCGCACGTCACGAGGACGGGGTCGATCCCGCGGGACGCGGCGAGGCGGAGCGCGAGACCCAGCGCGGCGCGGGCGATCCCCTGGCGTCGGGCAGCCGGCGACACGGCATACCCGATGTGCCCACCCTCGGCGACGAGGGACGGGGTGAGCGCGTGGCGCACGGCGATCGTGCCGACGACGCGACCGTCACGGACGACCCACCGGTTCGACGACGGCACGCGGCCCTCCGGGAGCGCCGCGTCGGACCGCTCCATCCGGCCGAGCCAGTCGACCCACTCCTCGAAGGCCTCGCGGTCGCGCAGCAGGTCGCGGTCGCCCGAGCGGTAGCTCGAGCCGTGGATGGTCTCGCCGGCGAAGTCGTCGACCATCTCCCACCACGAGTCGGACAGGTCGACGGTGGGGCGCACGAGCTCGATCACCGTCCGACCCTAGGCACAGACCCTCGCCCCGGCCACCGAGATTCGGTCGTGGCCGACGCCCTGAGAGGATGGCGTCATGACGCGCCACGCCCAGTCCGAACGCCTCCTGCTCTGCGACGAGCTCGACCGGCTCGGACCCGACCAGCCGACACTGTGCGAGGGGTGGGAGACGCGTGACCTGGCAGCCCACCTGCTGGTCCGCGAGCACCGGCCCGACCTGACGGCCGGGCGCTTCGTCCCGTTCCTCGCGGGTCACCTCGAGAAGGAGCAGGGCAAGATCGCGCACGGCGACTACTCGGCGCTGGTCGACCGCGTCCGCCGGGGCGCCCCGGTGTGGAACCCCATGGCGCACCCCAAGGTCGACGAGGTGACCAACCTCATCGAGTTCTTCGTCCACCACGAGGACGCCCGCCGCGCCCAGCCCGGCTGGGAGCCGCGCGAGCTGTCGCCCCAGCTGTCGGGCAAGCTCTGGTCGGCGCTCAAGCGCTCGTCACGCCTGATGTTCCGGAAGGCGCCGACGGGGATCGTGCTCATCGCCGAGGGCCAGGGCCGCTACGCCGCCAGGCTGCCCGACGAGCACGGCACCGTCGTGCTCCGCGGGACGCCTGCGGAGCTCGTGCTCTACGCCTACGGCCGCAAGAGCGTGGCGCGCGTCGAGTTCGAGGGCGACGCGGACGACATCGCTGCGCTCCAGAAGACCGCCCTCGGCATCAGCTGACCCACCGGCAACCGGCCGGACGGCATCAGCGGACCGTCACACCGGCTGCGCGCAGGGCGTCCTTGACGTCGCCGACGGTGAGCTCGCGGAAGTGGAAGACGCTCGCGGCGAGCACGGCGTCCGCCCCAGCGGCGACCGCGGGTGCGAAGTGCTCGACGCGTCCGGCGCCCCCGCTCGCGATGACGGGCACCGACACGGCTGCGCGCACGCGCCGGATCAGCTCGAGGTCGAAGCCGTCCTTCGTGCCGTCGGCGTCCATCGAGTTGAGCAGGATCTCGCCCGCCCCGAGCTCCGCGGCCCGCGCGCACCACTCGACGGCGTCGAGGTCGACCGGCGTGCGGCCCCCGTGCGTCGTCATGACGAAGTCGTCGGTGGGCCGGCCGTCGTCGCCGAGTCGCCGGCGGACATCGGCCGACAGGACGAGCACCTGTGCGCCGAACCGTGCCGCGATCTCGGAGATCAGCTCGGGTCGGGCCAGGGCGGCGGTGTTGACCCCGACCTTGTCGGCGCCGGCGCGCAGCAGGCGGTCGACGTCGTCGACGGTGCGCACGCCACCTCCGACGGTGAGTGGGATGAAGACCTGCTCGGCCGTCCGGCGCACGACGTCGTAGGTGGTCTCTCGGTCACCGCTGCTCGCCGTGACGTCGAGGAAGGTCAGCTCGTCGACGCCCTGGTCGTCGTAGAGCTTCGCGAGCTCGACGGGGTCGCCGGCGTCACGGAGGTTCTCGAAGTTGACGCCCTTGACGACGCGCCCCGCGTCGACGTCCAGACAGGCGATGACTCTCGTGGCGACCGGCATGCGACAAATCTAGGCCAGCCCGGGTGACCATCACTGGTCGGTAGGGTCACGCCCATGTGGGACGAGGTGACGCGGCCGCCGCGCGAGGACCACGTCGCCGCCGTCGTGTCCCTCGCGCTCGTGGCGGAGCCCCGCTGCGGTGACGTCGTCGTCATCGCCCTCGACGGGCCCAGCGGCGCCGGCAAGACGACGCTGGCCCGCGGGATCGAGCTCGCGCTGGCGCCGAGGGGTCCCGTCGCCGTCGTCCACATGGACCACCTCTACCCGGGCTGGGACGGGCTGGCCCAGGCACCCGGGCTGCTCACGGTGCAGGTGCTCGAGCCGATGGCGCGCGGCGAGCGGGCGACCTACCGGCTGTGGAGCTGGGTCCGCGAGCAGTGGTCGGGCACGCGCGACGTGCCTCCGTGCACCTTCCTCGTCGTCGAGGGGTGCGGCTCCAGCGTGGAGCCTGCGGGGTCGTATGCCGCCGTGTCCGTCTTCGTGGACGCCGACACCGCGTTGCGGATGCGCCGCGGGATCGACCGCGACGGTGAGGCCTACCGACCCCAGTGGCAGCGCTGGGCCGACCAGGAGTCGGCGCTCTTCAGCGCCGACGCGACGAGGGAGCGCGCGGACCTCGTCCTCGACACATCTAGTCTCTGATGGTGCTTCGACGAGACCGACCGCTCCGCCCCCTGCCGCCCGTCTGGGTCATGGCCCTCGCGCTCGTCGCCGTCGCCGCGAACCTCCGGATCGCGATCACGAGCGTCCCTCCGCTGCTCGACGCGATCTCCGCCGACCTCGGCCTCAGCCACGCCGCGGCCGGGGCACTCACGACCCTGCCGGTCCTCTGCATGGGGCTCTTCGCGCCGGTCGCGAGCCGGATCGCCCACCACACCGGGGCGGCCGCTGCGGTGCTCGGAGCGGTCATCAGCATCCTCGTCGGCACGGCCAGCCGCTTCGCCGGCGACCACGTCGTCGTGCTCTACGCGGGGACCTTCCTCTGCGGCGTCGGGATCGCCGTCGCCGGCACACTGCTGCCGAGACTCGTCAAGACCTTCTTCCCACCCGAGCGCACCGGTCTCGTCACGGGCCTCTACATGCTCGCGATGATGGGTGGGGCGGCCCTCAGCTCGGCGCTCGCCGTGCCGCTCGCCGACCGACTCGGCAGCTGGCAGGCCTCGCTGGGTTCGTGGTCGGTCATCGCCCTCGTCGGTGCCCTCGCGTGGGCGCCGTTCACCATGCGCGCCAACCCGCACCACACGCCGGACGAGGAAGGCCCGGGCCGGCTGCCGTGGCGGCACCACACGGCCTGGCTCGTCGCGGGCTACCTCACCCTGCAGTCGTGGTGCTTCTACTCGGCCGTCACGTGGCTCGCCCCGACCTACGTCGAGCACGGCTGGTCGCGCGGCTCGGCGGGCTATCTCGCGGCGGTCTTCAGCGGGGCCCAGATCGTCTCGGGCCTGCTCGGTCCGGTCGTCAGCGACCGCACCCGTGACATGAGGCGGCTCCTGTGGCCGGCCGCGGTGCTCGGGATCGCCGGCTCCGTCGGGATCTGGGTCGCACCACTCTCGGCGCCGTGGGTGTGGGCGGTCGTCACCGGGCTCGGTCAGGGCGCCGCCTTCTCCCTCGCGCTCGTGCTCCTCGTGCGCTACGCCCGCACCCCCGAGGCGAGCGGGCGCCTGACCGGCATGGCGTTCCTCATCTCCTACGGCCTCGCCTCGATCGGACCCCTGGCGATGGGGCTCGTGCGCGACGTCACCGGGAGCCTGTCGCTCGTCTGGGGCATCCTCGCCGCCATCGGGGTCGTCCAGCTCTTCGTCGTCCAGCGTCTGCGGCCCGACCTGCGCCGCGTGGAGTGAGCGCCGCGTGAGGGTCGGGTGACGCCGGGACCGAACCGGTCGTTCGCCTCCCGACCCCCACATCTGGGGCTCGTGGTGCGCTTGGGACGAGCCAATTAGGGCGAAACGGCGTACAAAGGACGATTTGCCTGTGCAGAATGCTCGCCGGACGTGCTGACTGCAAGGAGACGGACGAATGCTGCCCCGCCCCACCCCGCTGCCCGAGCGAGACCGCGACGTCGACCGCAGGACGACCGGGCGCCTGCTCTCCGGCCTCGTCGTGACGGCCCTCCTCGCAGCAGTGCCGGGACTCGCGACCGCGCCGACGGCATCCGCGGCCTCCGTCACCGCCGTCGCGGCGGCACCGTCCCTCGCCGCCGTCACCGGCACCGCCCCCACGGCGATCAGCCTGTCCGTCGTGGCGGGCCCGACCCGGGGCGGCACGACCGTCGAGCTGTCGGGCACCGGCGTGGGCGCGACGACGACGGCTTGGTTCGGCTCGACCGCCGTCACCCGCATCACGAAGGTCTCGAGCACCCGCGTCCGGGTCGTCACCCCCGCGCACCCCTTCGGCGTGGTCAACGTCCGCGTCGCCACCCCGGCCGGCACGTCGCCCGTCTCGTCACGCGCGACCTTCGCCTTCGACGCCGTCCCGTCCGTGTCCTCCCTGTCGTCCCGCTCCGCCACGACGCGCGGCGGCACCACCGTGACGCTGACCGGCACCGGGCTCTACCGCACGAGCGCCGTGCTCTTCGGCGCCACCCCCGCGGGGGGCCTCACCCGCCTGTCGGCGACGCAGGTCCGCGTCACGGTTCCGGCACACGCGGCGGGCGCCGTCGACGTCCGGGCCACGACGCCGGGCGGCACCTCCCCGGTGGCCTCCGGCGCCCGCTTCACCTACACCGCTCCCCCCGTCGTCACCCCGCCGGCGGTGACGGGCCTCTCCGTCTCCGCCGGTCCGCTGCGCGGGGGCACGGTCGTGACCCTGACGGGCACCCGGTTCACGGGCGCGACCGCGGTGACCTTCGGCGCGACGACGGCCCGCTTCACGGTGCTGTCCGCGACCCAGGTCCGCGTCACCTCACCGGCCCGCCCCGCCGGCCTCGTCAACGTGCACGTCCGGACCGCCGCCGGCATCTCGTACGGCTACTCCGCGAACAGCTTTGCCTACGAAGCGGTCCCGACCCTGACGGGGATCTCCTCCGCCTCGGGCCCCACAGCTGGTGGGGTCACCGTGACCCTGACGGGCACCGGTCTCAGCCGGGCCACGCGCGTCGCGTTCGGCTCCACGGCCACGACGAAGGTCGTGCCGGTCTCGGCGACCGCGCTCCGGGTCACGACGCCGGCCCGTCCCGTGGGGACCGTCGACGTACGCGTGACCACCCCGGGCGGCACCTCGGCCGTGACCTCACGAGCCCGTTACGGCTACCAGGCACCGCCGGCCGTCGCGTCGCTGTCGGCCACCGCCGGACCGGTCCGTGGTGGCACCGTCGTCACGCTCACCGGGACCCGGTTCACGGGCGCGACCCGTGTCGACTTCGGCGGCACGCCCGCACGCTTCACCTTCGTGTCGGCCACGAGCATCCGCGCCACGACACCCGCCCACGCTGCCGGGGTGGTCGCCGTCGCCGTGACGACCCCGTACGGCACGTCGCCCGAGCACACGTCGAGCACCTTCGCGTTCGACCCGGTCCCGGCCATCACCGCCCTGTCCCCTCAGACGGGTCCTCCGTCCGGGGGCACCGTCGTGACGCTGACCGGCACGGGTCTGAGCCGGGCGACCGCCGTCCGCTTCGGCTCGGTCGCGGCGACCAACCTCGTCCGCGTCTCAGCAACGACGCTGCGCGCCACGACGCCGCGCCACGCCTCCGGACCCGTCGACGTCCAGGTCACCACCCCGGGGGGCACCTCTGCCACCGGGGTCGGCGCCCGCTTCGCCTACGGCTCGCCTCCGGTCGTCGGCGCGCTGTCCACCACGGCGGGCCCGCTCCGCGGCGGCACGGTCGTGACGATCACCGGCGCCCACCTGTCCGACGCCACCGCGGTCCGCTTCGGCAACGTCGCCGCCACCGGTCTCGTGCGGGTCTCGGACACCAGCCTCCGGGTCACCGCCCCGGCGCAGGCCGAGGGGACGGTGTCCGTACGCGTCACCAATCCCAACGGCACGAGCCCCGAGTCCGCCGGCGGGCGGTTCACCTACGTCGGCGTGCCCGCCGTGTCCGCCCTGTCCGTCCCGGCGGGGCCGCTGCGCGGCGGCACCGTCGTCACCGTCACGGGCACCCGCCTCGGCCTCGCGACGGGCGTGGACTTCGGCGGTGTGGCCGGCACCGGGCTCGTCCGGGTTTCCGATACGACGCTGCGGGTCACGGCACCCGCCCAGGCCGTCGGCACGGTCGACGTCCGCGTCACGACTCCCGGCGGCGTGTCACCGGCTGCCGCTGCCGTCCGGTTCACCTACCAGGCCGTGCCGACCGTCACCTCGGTCTCCCCCACCCTGGCACCCACGAAGGGCGGCGGCACCGTCGTCCTCAGCGGGACGGCCTACGACCGCGTCTCGTCCGTGACGTTCGGAGGCGTCGCCGCCACCGCGGTGACGCGCCTCTCGGCGACCCAGCTGCGGGTCACCCTGCCGGTCCACGCCGAGGCTGACGTGGACGTGCGCGTCACGACTCCCGGTGGCACCTCGCCCGTCGTTCCCGGGGGCCGCTTCAGCTTCCAGGACCCGCCGGTCGTCGCCTCGGTCTCGCCGGCCTCAGGTCCGCTGGCCGGTGGCACGGTCGTCACCCTGCGCGGCACGTCGTTCACCGACGTGCGCGACGTCCTCTTCAACGGGGTCGCGGCGAGCTCGTTCACCCGGGTCTCGGCCACCCAGCTGACCGCGGTGGTCCCGGCCCGCATCGCCACCGGCCCGATCCCGATCCGCGTCACGACACGCGCCGGCACCGTCGTGCGCACCGACGGCTTCACCTACGTCGCCGGCGCGACGCTGCAGTCCGGACAGTGGCTCTCCTCCGGCACGGCGCTGCGGTCATCCACCGGCGCGTACCTCGCAACGATGCAGGCGGATGGCAACCTCGTCGTCACGACCTCGGCGGGTGTCCGACGCTGGACGAGCGCCACGCCGGGCGCCGGCAACCGCCTCGCGGTCCGGGCCGACGGCAACGTCGTCATGCTCCGCACCAACGGCACGGTCGCGTGGTCGAGCGGGACCACCGGCTGGACGGGCGGCCTGCTCACGCTGACCAACGACGGCCTGCTCCAGGTGCGCCAGGGCACGACGACCGTGTGGGACCACCGTGGCTACCGCTACGACCGGATGCTGCCCGGCCAGGTGCTGCGCTCGGGCGAGTCGATCCTGTCGACGAGCAAGGCGTGGCTGCTGACGATGCGCACCGACGGCAACCTCGTGCTGACCTCCGCCGCCGGAGTGCGCCAGTGGGCGGCCTTCACGACGGGCGCCGGGAGCACGGCCACGATGCAGACCGACGGCAACTTCGTCGTGCGCAACTCGCGCGGGGTGACGCTGTGGTCGACCCGGACGAGCGGGAGCGGGTCGGTGGTGCGCGTGCTCGGCAACGCCAACGTCGCCATCTACCGCTCCACCACCGTCACCTGGGCCATCACCGGCGGGCCGGCACCCACCGGCTGGAAGTGCTACTCCCGTGCGACCCAGGACTGCATCGAGCGGTTCGGCTACTACGGCCAGCGCGCGTGGAACTACCCCGTCGACCCGTGGGGCAACAACTGCACGAACTTCTCCGCGTACCGCCTCTCGCGTGACGGGGTCAAGAACCCCGGCAACCTCGGCAACGCGACGAACTGGGACACGAACGCCCGGGCCAAGGGCTTCGCCGTCGACCAGAAGCCCCGCGTCGGCGACATCGCCCAGTGGAACTCCAACCACGTCGCGTACGTGGACTGGGTCAGTGCCGACGGCGACACCGTCGCGATCTCCGAGAGCGGTTACGGCGGAACGGTCCTCGGCGCCACGTACACGTCGATGAGCGGTCGGCGCATCCTCGAGCGAGGCAGCTACTCCTGGCCTTCGAACTTCATCCACTTCCGTTGACAGAGAGCCCTCGGGACCCCGTGCGGTCCCGAGGCCTTGTCGCGTTGCCCGCGGGATGGGAGCCTGCGACGGTGACACGGACCATCTACGACGCCGTCGGCGGGATGCGCGCCCTCGTCGCCCTTGCGCACGCCTGGCACGAGCGCGTCCTCGCCGACCCGGTCGTGTCGCACGCCTTCTCGCACGGCTTCCACCCCGACCACACGACGCGGCTCGCGGCGTACTGGGGCGAGGCGCTCGGCGGGCCGCCCACCTACACGGGGTCCGTGGCGACCGAGTCGACGGTCGTGCGGCTGCACTCGGGCAACGGTCCGCACCAGGAGATGGACGAGCGGGCGCTCGAGTGCTTCGAGCGAGCCGTCGAGGACGCCGGACTCTCCGACGACCCGGACGTGCGCCACGCGCTCGTCGCGTACTTCAGCTGGGCAGTGGGCTACATGGGCACCTACCACGGGTCGGCCGACGACGTCCCCGACGGCCTGACCGTGCCGCAGTGGTCGTGGGACGGCCTGGTGGACGGCACCGACTCCCGGGCGACGGCCTCGTCGGCTCAGCCCCAGTAGTCGTCGATCGCCGCGGGTCCCTCGTCGCCGCCGGCAGACGTACGCCGCTCGGTGACCGTGAGACGACCCCGGTAGAAGAGCATCGGCCGGCCCGACTCACCGTCCTCGAGGTCGAGGACCCGGCCGACGACGACGTCGTGGTCCCCGGCGACGTGCACCTGCTCGACCGAGCAGTGCACGCGCATGAGCACGCCCGGGAGGCTCGGGCCACCATGGTGCGACGGCTCCCAGTCCAGGGAGTCGAACCGGGCCCCGCCGGCCGAGCCGAAGCGCGCGATGAGGTCGCGCTGCTCGTGCCCGAGCACGTTGACGGTGAAGCGCCCGTCGTCGCGCATGCGCGGCCACGACCGGCCGCGGTGGTCGGCGCAGAAGAGCACGAGCGGCGGGTGCAGGGAGACCGACGCGAACGACTGGCAGGCGAAGCCGACGGGCTCACCGCCCTCGGCGAACCCGGTCACGATCGTCACCCCCGTGGCGAAATGGCCGAGTGCGTGGCGCATCCGCTCCGGCGTCGGCTCACCCGTCTGCCCAGCCGTCATGCCGGATCCTGCCGCGGACCGGGCTCACGCGCCTCGCCGAACGCCTGGACGAGCGCCGCGAGACGAGAGGCCTCCCGGCCGGCGAGCGGACCGTCGGCCTTCTGGATCGCCATGACCGCGACGGTGTCGCCGTCCTCGAGGTCGAGGGTGACCCAGGGCTCTCCCCCGCCGAACTGGATGCCGACGACCTCGGGCCACTCGAGCGTGCGGGTGAGCACGAGGTTGCGCACGACGAGCCCGGCGCGGCTCGGCACCGCGCGGATCGACGCGTACCGCCAGGCGAGGAAGGCGATCGCGACACCGAGTCCGAAGAACATGAGGCGGTCGCCGAGCCCCCACCGGCCGTCGACCTGCGCCGGCATGACGACGGCGATGATGCCGAAGACGGCGAGCGAGGACCAGACCACGCCGAGGGCGACGCCCCGTCCCCGCTTGGGCCGGAAGGGCGCCCACGCGGCGGAGTCGGCGGCCGGGTCGTGCTCCGGCCGGGAGGAGGGCTGCTGCGTCATCGGTTCACGTCCGTCGTCCCCGTCGTGCGTCACAGCCGGCAGGCGGCGATGTCGGTCACGAGGATCGCCCGCGCGCCCAGGTCGTAGAGCTCGTCCATGAGTCGGTTGCGCCCGATGCGAGGCACCATGGCACGCACGGCGACCCACGCCTCGTCCTGCATCGGCGAGACCGTGGGCGACTCGAGGCCCGGGGTCAGCCGGCAGGCCCGGTCGACGAGGTCCTTCGGGCAGTCGTAGTCGAGCATGACGTACGTGCGGGCCGTGATGACGCCGGCGATGCGCCGCTGGAGCACCTCGATGGCCTGGTCCTCGCCTGGGCGGTCGCCGCGGATGAGGACGGCCTCGGACTGCAGGATCGGCTCGCCGAACACCTCGAGGCCCTGCTGGCGCAGGGTCGTCCCGGTCTCGACGACGTCGGCGATGCAGTCGGCGACCCCGAGGGTGATGGCCGTCTCGACCGCACCGTCGAGGCGCACGACCTCCGCGGCGAGCCCACGAGCGGCGAGGTCGGAACGCACCAGACCGGCATACGACGTGGCGACGCGCTTGCCCGCGATGTCGTCGACGGTGGCCACGTGGCCGGGCTTGCCGGCATACCGGAAGGTCGAGGCGCCGAAGCCGAGAGACATGACCTCGACGGCGCTCGAGCCCGAGTCGAGCAGCAGGTCACGACCGGTGACGCCTGCGTCGACCGTGCCGGACCCGACGTAGACCGCGATGTCGCGGGGGCGCAGGTAGAAGAACTCGACGTCGTTCTCGGCGTCGGCGACGACGAGCTCCTTGGTGTCACGGCGTACGCGGTAGCCCGCCTCGCGCAGCAGCTCGACGGTCGCGTCGGAGAGAGAGCCCTTGTTGGGCACGGCGATTCGCAGCATGGAGTGAACAGTCCTCAGAGGTGGGAGTAGACGTCGTCGAGCGAGATGCCCTTGGCGAGCATGAGGACCTGCAGGTGGTAGAGGAGCTGGCTGATCTCCTCGGCGGCCTCGTCGTTCGACTGGTACTCGGCGGCCATCCACACCTCGGCCGCCTCCTCGACGATCTTCTTGCCGATCGCGTGGACGCCGGCGTCGAGCTGCGCGACGGTGCCCGAACCCTCGGGTCGCGTCTGCGCCTTCTCGGCCAGGTCGGCATACAGCTGCTCAAAGCTCTTCACGGTGCCCCAGCCTACGGGCCGTGCAGCCGTGTCCCGGACGGTGCTCACGTCGTGGCGACGCCGCGGAGGGCGACGACGGTCGCGACGGCCGCCGACGCGGCCTCGTGGCCCTTGTCCTCGGCGGAACCGGGGAGCCCGGCGCGGTCGAGCGCCTGGGCCTCGTCGTCGCACGTGAGCACGCCGAAGCCGATCGGCGTGCCCGTGCGCACCGAGACGTCGGTGATGCCGACGGTCGCGGCCTGGCAGACGTAGTCGAAGTGTGGCGTGCCGCCGCGGATGACGACCCCCAGCGCGACGAGCGCGTCGTAGCGGTCGGCGAGGGTCGCGCACGCGACCGGCAGCTCGAACGTCCCGGGGACGCGGACGACGTCGACGTGCGTGACCGCGGCATCCGCGAGGCCACGACGCGCGCCGTCGAGGAGGCCGTCCATGACCACGTCGTGCCAGCTCGCCGCGACGACGGCGACCCGCAGCCCGGTGCCGTCGGTGCTGTTGGTGGGGGCGCCGTCCTTCATGCCGTCTCCTTGCCGTGCCGGTCGGTGGGGACCGGGATGTCATGGCCCATGCGCTCGCGCTTGGTCGTGAGGTACTGCTCGTTGTCCGCGCCCATCGGTCCGTGGAGCCGCTCGATCGCGACGACGTCGAGCCCGAGGTGGCGCAGCGCCGAGACCTTGTTGGGGTTGTTCGTCAGGAGGACGACCTGCGTCGCACCGAGGTCGTGCAGGATCGCCGCACCGGCGGCGTACTCCCGCGCGTCGACCGGAAGGCCGAGAGCCGTCTGGGCATCGACGGTGTCGGCGCCGGCGTCCTGCTGGGAGTACGCGCGGAGCTTGTCGACGAGCCCGACACCCCGGCCCTCGTGACCGCCGAGGTACACGACGACGCCGCCGTCGCGCCCGACGCGCGCCAGCGATGCCTGCAGCTGGGGTCCGCAGTCGCAGCGCAGCGACCCGAACGCGTCGCCGGTCAGGCACTCGGAGTGCAGGCGCGTGACGACGGGGCCGCCGCGGCCGCGGCCCTGCAGCCCGCGCGGGCTGACGAGGGCGACGTGCTCGTCGCCCGTCAGGGTGTCGCGGTATCCGTGGGCGGTGAACGTGCCGTGCACCGTCGGGATGCGGGTGGTCGCGAGGCGCTCGACGCGGTCGAGGCGCTGCCGGTGGTCGATGAGCTGCTCGATGGTGATGACGGGCAGGCCGAACTCGCGGCCGAGCCCGACGACGGCGTCGAAGCGCATCATCGTCCCGTCGTCGTGGACGAGCTCACCGATGACCCCGACCGGCGAGAGGCCCGCGAGCCGGGTCAGGTCGACCGCCGCCTCGGTGTGGCCGGGACGGGTCAGCACGCCTCCGTGGCGGGCGCGCAGCGGCAGGATGTGCCCGGGTCGGATGAGGTCGGCGGGCACCGAGTCGACGTCGGCGAGCACCCGGACGGTGTGCAGGCGGTCGGCCGCGCTGATGCCCGTGGTGACGCCTGACGCCGCATCGACGGACACGGTGTAGGCGGTCCGCAGCGGGTCGCGGTTCTCGGCGACCATGAGCGGCAGCTCGAGCCGGTCGGCGATCTCGTCGGGCATCGGCGCGCAGAGGTAGCCGGACGAGTGGCGGATGGTCCATGCCATCCAGTCCTCGGTGGCGGTCTCCGCCGCGAGGACCAGGTCGCCCTCGTTCTCGCGGTCCTCGTCGTCGAGGACGAGGACGGGCCGGCCGGCCTGGAGGGCCTCGAGGGCCTCCTCGACGGTGGAGAGGGTGGTCATGACTCGACCTCCTGTCGGTCGGTCTGTCGGTGGCTGAGCAGTCGCTCGACGTACTTCGCGATGACGTCGACCTCGAGGTTGACGACGTCGCCGACCCCCTTGTGCCCGAGCGTGGTCAGGTCGAGCGTCGTGGGGATGAGCGAGACGCCGAACGCGTCGTCACCGACGTGGGCGACGGTGAGCGAGACCCCGTCCACCGTGATCGAGCCCTTCTCGACCACGTATGCCGCGAGGCCCGGTGGGAGCGTGAAGTCGACCGTCTCCCAACGGTCCCCGGGCGTTCGCGCCGTGATGGTGGCAGTCCCGTCGACATGGCCCTGCACGACATGACCACCGAAGCGACCGTCGGCCGGCATCGCGCGCTCGAGGTTGACGCGGTCACCGGGGGCCAGGACCCCGAGACTGCTGCGGTCGAGGGTCTCGGCCATGACGTCGACCGTGAAGCCCGCGGCGTCGTGCTCGGTCACGGTGAGGCAGACGCCGTTGACGGAGATGGAGGCGCCGTGGGTGGCGTCGCTGACGACGAGGGGGCCGTCGATGCGCAGCACGGCCGAGTCGGCGCCGTGCTCGATGGCGGCCACGGTGCCGAGCTCCTCGACGATTCCGGTGAACATGACTGTCTCCTCAGGGTTCTGCGTGCACTCGCGGGTGGGCGCCGGCGTGGATGCGGACGTCTCCCCCGACGACCGTCACGTCGACGAGATCGAGGCGTCGGACGTCCGCGATGGAGATGATGCCGAGGTCGGCCACGGCAGCGCGGCCCGACCCGAGCAGCGCCGGGGCGACGTAGGCGTAGACGTCGTCGACGAGACCGGCGCGGAGGAACGCCGCGGCGAGCGTGGGGCCGCCCTCGAGCCAGACATCACGGATTCCGCTGTGCCACAACCGGTTCAGTGCCTCGCTAGGGTCGCGAGTTTTCAGGTGCAGCACCTCCCCAGGAGCGTCGTGGAGGCGCGCTCCGGCCGGAAGTGGACGCTCTCCCATGACGACGCGAAGGGGCTGCTGCGGCGCCAGCCCGCCACCCGGCATACGCACGGTGAGACGGGGGTCGTCGGCGAGCACGGTGCCCGTGCCGACGAGGACGGCGTCTCGGGTCGCACGCAGCGCGTGGACGTCGGCGCGAGCCGCCTCTCCCGTGATCCACTGGCTGCTCCCGTCGGCGGCCGCGCTCCTGCCGTCGAGGGTCGTGGCGAGCTTCCACGTGACGAGCGGTCGGCCGAGGGCCACGCTTCGTGCCCACCGGTCGTTGAGCGTGGCCGCCTCGTCGGCGAGCACACCTCCGGTCACGTGGATGCCGGCGGCGTGCAGCACCTCGGCGCCTCCCGCGGCGTCCGGGTTCGGGTCCGACTGAGCGAAGACGACCCGCGCAACACCCGCCTCGACGAGGGCCTCCGCGCAGGGACCGGTGCGGCCCGTGTGCGAGCACGGCTCGAGCGTCACGTAGGCGGTCGCCCCCCGGGCCGCGGAGCCTGCGGAACTCAGGGCCTCGATCTCGGCGTGCGGCGTCCCGGCCCCGTGGTGGTGGCCCTCGCCGACGACCAGGGCGCCGTCGGCCGCGACGATGACGCAGCCGACCCGCGGGTTGGGGTCGGGCCACGGCCCGGACGCGGCGAGCTGGAGGGCTCGTCGCATCCATGCCGGGGCGGCCGTGTCACCCATGGGTCAGCTCGACGTCCCGGTCAGCTGCGGCTCGACGTCGCGTTCGGCGACCCGTGACACCTTGACCCACTGGGTGAAGCCGTAGATGACGAAGAGGCCGTAGAAGGTGTAGAGCACACCGGTCGGCACGTAGTCGGTCGCGAAGGCGAACGGCACGCCGACGAGGTCGACGGCGATCCAGGCCAGCCAGAACTCGTTCCAGCCGCGCGCCATGGCGTACGTCGCGACGATCGAGCCGACGAAGATCCAGGCGTCGCACCAGTAGAACCACCACTCGGGCGTGAAGAACGGGTTCGGCGAGAGGTTCCACAGCCAGACGAAGGCCTGGTGCACGACGACCGTGCCGACGAGCCAGAAGACGACGACGGCGACGCGCTCGCGGCTCGTGGCCCAGCGAGGCGTGATCGCCACGCCGCTCGAGTCGTCGGCGTGGTTGAGCCTGCGGACCTGCGACCAGCGCCACCAGCCGTAGATGCTCGTGATGATGAAGAAGACCTGCCGGCCGGCCTGACCGAACAGCGGGATGCGCTCGTCGGCCCCGAAGACGGCACCGAGGTAGACGAAGAACAGCATGATGTTCGCGAGGATCCCCACCGGCCAGGCCAAGACCCACCGGCGCATGCCGAGGTAGGCGGACGCGAGCCCGATGAGGACACCGATCAGCTCGAGCCAGTGCAGCTGGTACTGGCCGATCGGGATGGTGGCGTCGATGGCCTGTTGGAAGACGTTCTTCGTCTCGTCGGCCAGAGCAAGAGCCTGCATGTGGTGTTCGTCCTTGGTCGTTCGTCGTGGCACGGACGAACTCCGGGGTGACTCCACACGCCACGCGGTCCGGACCCGGCCGGACGATGCCGACGGCCCAGGCCACGACGGCCTGTTTCGTGCTGCCTCCCATCCGGACTTTCACCGTCGGTCCCGGAATTTCACCAGGTCAACCGGCCGCTGGATGCGATCGGGTCGCGGACTGTAACCGCCGGCTCGGAATTACACCGACCCCGGAGCACGTAGAGCCAGTATGCACCCGCGTCCGTCGGCCGCGCACGCCGCGACCGCGTGATGGCCGCCACGGCAGCGGCGCCAGCCGTCCGTGACGGCGGCGCCCACGCGGTCAACGGCGTGGTCGTCGGCCACCGGGCGACAGGCCCCTCTGAGGCCACGACGAAAAGCTACGGCCGCGACGGAGAATCGCTCCCGGACCCCGTGTCGAAATCGCCCGTCGCCGTTCGTGTAGTAGGCATGACGCGGACAACAGGGTCCGCCGGACAGAAGGAGCCAGTCGTGGCCGAGTACCTCCTCTACTTCAACCAGCAGTGGGTGGGCGACCACTCCGAGGACTGGTTCCGCGGTCGCGGACCTCTCGCGATGGCGACCGTCGACGAGATGAAGGCTGCCGGCGTGTACGTCTTCGCCGGGGGTCTCGAGGAGGAGGACGGTCCCGTCTACCACGCCGATCCCTCCAGCGGCAGCGTGATGATCACCGACGGTCCCTACGTCGAGACGAAGGAGTTCCTCGGTGGCTTCGCCATCGTGGACGTGCCCGACGACGAGACCGCCAAGATGTGGGCCGGGAAGATCGCCGAGGCCTGCGGCTGGCCGCACGAGGTCCGCCGCTTCAAGCCGCAGCCGAAGGTCGACTGACCCTTCCGGGGTCACCGCCGCGTCAGTGCCGGTGCGTGAGAGCCAGCGCGCGCAGCTCGTCGACAGCGGCCGAGGCGTCCTCGGCGCCGTAGACGGCTGAGCCGGCGACGAACACGTCGGCTCCCGCCTCGGCGCACTGCTCGATCGTTTCGGCGCTGACGCCACCGTCGACCTGGATCCAGATCTCGCCGCCGTGGCGGCGCACCGCCTCGCGCACCTGGCGCACCTTGGGCATCTGGTCGGCCATGAAGGACTGCCCGCCGAAGCCGGGCTCGACCGTCATGACGAGCACCATGTCGAGGTCGGGCAGCAGGTCCTCGTAGGGCGCGAATGCCGTCCCGGGCTTGAGCGCCATCGACGCTCGAGCACCCGCGGCGCGCAGCGTCCGCGCCAGCGCGCGAGGGTCGCGTGCCGCCTCGACGTGGAAGGTCACCGACTGGCACCCCGCCTCGGCGTAGGCCGGCGCCCACCGGTCGGGGTCCTCGATCATGAGGTGCGCATCGATCGGGATCGGGCTCACCCCGAGCAGCGCCTCGACGACGGGCAGCCCGAGAGTGAGGTTCGGCACGAAGTGGGCGTCCATGACGTCGACGTGCGCCCAGTCGGCGTTCGAGATGCGCCCGAGCTCCGCCTCGAGGTTGGCGAAGTCGGCGGACAGGATGCTCGGTGAGATCTGCACGCGCACAGCCTAGGGGCGGGTGGCGGGCGTCAGGCACCGCCCTTGGTCGACACCGAGACGTGCGACTCCGACTCCGCCGTGAAAGGAGTGCGGTCCCAGTCCGCCCAGCGGTGCGTCAGGGTCAGGCTCGCGATGCACGCCATGAGGTCGAGCTCTGACGGCTACACGTAGCGGTGCGCCGAGGCGGCATACCTCGCCAGCTCCGACCCTGAGCGTCCTGCTGCCCCTTCCGGACGTCGTGGTGCGAGACCGACAGCTGCGACACGACGTCGACGGTGTCGAAGCCGACGCGGCGACTCCCGACGTGGAAGGGTACGGCGGTCTGGCCCGGCGGCATCCGACGCAGCTGCGGCACGAAGACCTCGACGACGAAGAGCGCCGGACCCTCCCCGGCGAGCTCGTGGAGCACGTCGACCGTGGGACCGAGGACGGCCGGCGCGAACATGTGGGCCGACCCCGCGTCGTACGTCGGTGCCACCCTCTCGTCGATGGGGCTGGGCTCGAGGTCGTCGGTCGCGTATGCCGTCACGGCCCCACCCTGCCCATCGCCAGGTCCGCGCGCGAGCGTTTTCGGGCCTACCGCTTGCGCAGCAGGGCGAAGAACATGGCGTCGGTGCCATGGACGTGCGGCCAGAGCTGGACGTAGGGCCCCTCGCCGAGACCCGGCAGCTCGCGTCCGGAGGCGTCGACGAAGAGCGGCCGCGCGTCGACGAGCTCGACGTCGTCGCGCCGCTTGAGGATGTCGGTGACGACGAAGCGCGTCTCGTTGAGGTGCGGGCTGCACGTCGCGTAGCCGACGAGGCCTCCGGGCGCGGTGGCCTCGATGCCGGACTCGAGCAGCTCGCGCTGCAGCCCGGCCAGGGCCGCCACGTCGCCGGGGCCACGCCGCCAGCGCGCCTCGGGTCGTCGGCGCAGGGCTCCGAGACCCGTGCACGGAGCGTCGATGAGGACGCGACTGAAGCCGCCCGGTTCGAGCTCGCCGAGCTCCCGGCCGTCCCCGTGTCGCACCTTGAGGCTCGTGTCGAGCTCGCGTGCCTCGGCACGGGCCGCGGCCAGGGTCTGCCAGACGAGGTCGGCACGGTGCTCGCTGATCTCGTTGGCCACGAAGGGGATCCGTCGCTCGATGGCGAGCGCTGCGAGCAGTCCCGCCTTGCCGCCAGGGCCCGCGCAGAGGTCGAGCCACCGCTCGTGCTCGGCGGCCTCACCCTCGGTGTCGGCGGCCGCGAGGGCGAGGACGAGCAGCTGCGAGCCCTCGTCCTGGACCGCGGCCCGCCCGTCGCGTACGGCAGAGATGGCTCCCGGGTCGCCCTCCGGCAGCGTCGCACCGACGGGGCTGAGCCCCGAGCGCTCCGCGCCGGCGTCCTCGAGCTCGTCGAGCGAGGCGAGGCCGGGTCGCGCGACGAGCGACACCTTGGCGGCGGCGTTGTCGCTCTCGAGCAACGCCGTCAGCGACTCCTCGACGTCGTCCGGACCTGCGGCGCCGTGCCCGATGAGGGCGGCTCGGAGGGCCTTGGCGATCCACACGGGGTGCGACGTGCGCAGCGCGAGACGCTCGACCGGGTCGACGACGCCGCGGGTGACCACGTCGATCCACTCGTCCGGCTCGCGTTCGCTGATGCGCCGCATGACGGCGTTGACGAAGCCGGCCGCGCCGGCCCCGTTGACCTGCCGGGCCAGGGCCACGGTCTCGTCGACGGCCGCGTGGCTGGGCACACGCATGCCGAGCAGCTGGTGCGCACCGAGCCGCAGGGTGTCGAGCACGTTGGCATCGATCTTGTCGACGGACCGACCCGCGGCGGACGCGATGATCGCGTCGTAGAGGCCGGAGAGTCGCGTCGCCCCGTAGACGAGCTCGGTGGCGAAGCCGGCGTCCCGCCCGCTGATCCGCTTGTCGCGCAACAGCTTCGGCAGCGTGAGGTTGGCGTAGGCGCCGTCGGCGACCTCACGCATCGCGGTGTAGGCGGCGAGCCGGGGCGCATCGGTGCGTCGGGCCCGCTCGGACGGTCGTTGCTCGGAACGGTGTCCGGCCGACCGCTCGCGAGCCTGCGGCCGCTGGCGCTCTCCGCGGCGCCCGTCGCCCGGTCGACCGTCGCCCCGTCGCTCGTCACTCATCGCCGACCCCCTCCCCTGCCCCGATGCGCGTGCCTCGGGCCCAGTCTGCGGCCGCCATCGGCTTCTTGCCGTGCGCCTGGACCGTGCCCAGACGGATCGGGTCGCTGCCCGTGCCGACGAAGACGGCCCTCTTCGTCACGAGGAGTGTGCCGGCTCCGAGCCGGGCGGAGTCGGGGACCTCTCCGGCGTCGACGACGCTCACCGGCGAGACCTTGAGCCGCTCGCCGCGGAAGGTGGTCCACGCGCCCGGCGCGGGCGTGCAGCCGCGCACGAGCCGGTCGACAGCGGTCGCCGGACGCGTCCACACGATGCGGGCGTCCTCGACCTCGATCTTCGGTGCGAGCGAGACGCCCTCGGACGGCTGGGGGACGGCTACGAGGTCGCCCGACTCGAGGCCGTCCAGGGTCGCGACGAGCAGGCCGGCCCCGGCTCCCGACAGCCGACCCAGCAGGTCGCCGGCGGTGTCGGTGGGCCTGATCGTCTCGGTCATGACGCCGAGCACCGGGCCGGTGTCGAGACCGCGCTCGATGACGAACGTCGACGCACCGGTCACCTCGTCGCCGGCCATGATCGCGTGCTGGACGGGTGCCGCGCCACGCCAGGCGGGCAGGAGCGAGAAGTGCAGGTTGATCCAGCCGAGACGTGGGATCGCGAGAGCGTCGGATGGGATGAGGTTGCCGTAGGCCACGACCGGGCACGCGTCGGGCGCGAGAGCCGTGAGGGCGTCGAGGAAGTCGGGGTCCTTGACGCGCGTCGGGGTGAGCACCCGGATCCCGAGCTCCTCGGCCCGGCGACGGACGGGCGAGGCCTCGAGCCGTCGACCGCGGCCCGAGGGTGCGTCGGGGCGGGTGACGACGCCGACGAGCTCGTGGCTCGAGGACGCGATGGCATCGAGGCTCGGCACCGCCGCGTCGGGGGTGCCTGCGAAGACGACTCTCATCTCACATCGCCCGGCCGAAGGTCGAGTGCGGGCTGATCCGCACCTCGGGTGGGTCCTCGGCGAACCACTCCGCCGCACGGATGGCCCGCATCGCCTCACGGCGCGCCTCGGGGTCGAGCCGGTCGAGGAAGAGGATGCCGTCGAGGTGGTCGGTCTCGTGCTGGACGCAGCGGGCGAGCAGCTGCGTGCCCTCGAGCACGACGGGTTCGCCCCACATGTTCTGCCCCTTGGCCACGACCGACAGGGCCCGCTTGGTGTCGAACGCCAGACCGGGGATCGAGAGGCACCCCTCGGGACCGTCCTGCTCGTCGTCGGAGAGGTCGAGGACGGGGTTGACGAGGTGGCCGAGCACGCCGTCGACCCAGTAGGTGAAGACGCGGAGGCCGACACCGATCTGGGGGGCCGCGAGGCCGGCGCCGGGGGCGTCGAGCATCGTGTCCTCGAGGTCCTTGACGAGCACGCGCAGCTGCTTGTCGAAGTCGGTGACCTCGGCGGCGGCGGTCCGCAGGACCGGGTCACCGAAGAGTCGGATGTCCTTGATCGACACAGGTCTCCAGGGGTCGGGAAGGCGTGGGGCGCCGCCAGTCTAGGACCGCGAGGGCTCGTCGGCCGCCGCACCGGTGGCGTCACGGGTCGCGTCACGCGTCGCGTCACCTGTCGCGTCACGCGTCGCGTCACGGGTCGCGTCAACGGTCGCCACGCCCCCCGCGGGTCCGACCGCGGCTGGGTCCTCACTGCTGCGCCCCAGCTCACGCACGGACCGGGACAGCAGGGCGGAGAGGGAGACGACGACGTAGACGCCGGCGCTGACGAGCATCAGCACCTCGGTGTCGACGGTCGTCGCCAGCCAGCCGTAGAGGAACGTCCCGATGGGGATGGCGACGAACGACCCGAGGGCGTCGTAGCTCGAGACCCGCGAGAGCACCTGGACGGGGACGTGCTCGTGCAGGGCCGTGCTCCACCCGACGCCGAAGACCTCCACCGCGGCCCCGGCGAGGAAGAACCCGATGGCGACGGGCACGATCGCCGGCGCGACGCCCAGGAGCACCATGGGGACGGCGAGCACGCAGATGGCGAGCATCCCGGCGCGCAGGGGGCGCCGCAGCTGCAGCCGCAGCATGACGAGGGTCATCAGGACGGTGCCGACGGCTTCGGCGCTGAGCACGATGCCCCACCCCGCCTCGCCGATCGAGGCCGTCGACTTGGCGATGAGCGGACCGAGCACCCCGATGACGCCGGCGTGGATGGCGTTCGTCAGCCCGAAGGCGAGGACGATGACCCACAGCCACTCGCGGCGGGTGAACTCGCTCCACCCTTCGCGCAGCTCGCGGACCATCGAGTGGCGCGGCGCGCCGGCCTCCTGCGACCGGCGGGGCAGACCGACGCGCGTCAGGCAGACGATGGCGACGGCATACGTCAGGGCGTCGACGGCGAGGGCCCAGCCGGGCCCGACGCCGACGACGAGCAGGCCGGCGACCGCCGGTCCGATGATGGACAGGCCGCTGCGGCTGAAGGACAGCAGGGCGTTGGCCTGCTGGAGCCGGGAGCGGTCGACGACGAGGGGGACGATGCCCATCATCGCGGGCATGGTGAACGCCGACACGGCGCCGTTGACGCCCTCGATGACGGTTAGCTGGGTCAGGGTCGCGTCGCCGCTGATGATGAGGTACGCCGCGAGCGCCTGGGTCAGGCAGGTCAGGACGTGCGAGACCTGAAGCACGACGATCCGCGAGAAGCGGTCGGCGACGACGCCACCGACGAGGAGGAAGACGACCATGGTCAGGGTGCGCACGCCGAGCACCTGCGCGAGCGCCGCCGCCGACTGGTCGATGTGGAGCACGGCGAAGGCCAGGGCGACGGGCACCATGACGGAACCCGCCGTCGACACCGTGCGCGCCGTGAAGTACCACGCGAACCTGCTGTCGGACAGGGCTCCCAGCGACTCCCGGACCTTCATGAGCTCTCCCTCCCGTCCCGGAGCCGGAACGCGGCCACGGACAGGGCGGCTCGGACGGTGCCCTCGGTGCGCGGCGGGCGGGCCGAGGCGTGCAGCAGGGCGCTCGCCTCGTCGACGAGCGCGGTGACCTTCTCCCAGACCTCCGGCTCGACCCAGAGGTCGGCGTCGGTGAAACGGCTCGGCGCGCCGGGAGCGAGCTCGAGGTAGCGCCGCGGGATCATCTCGGCGAACACGCGCACGTAGGCGAGCCGGTCCTCGTCACGAGTGCCCGGCGGACGCACGACCGGCGCGTCCCACGGGTGGCGATACTTCTTGGCCTTGCCGCCGCGCACGGTCTCCTCCCCTGCCACCTCGAGCAGGCCCGCCGCGTGCAGCAGGCGCAGGTGGTAGCTGGCGTTGGCCTGGGTGACGTCGAGCTCGCGCGCGACCTGGGCGGCGCTCAGGTCGGCGCCGGTCAGCAGCGAGAGCATCTGCAGCCGCAGCGGGTGGGCCGTGGCGCGCAGGTCGCTGATCCGCTCTTCCTCCAAAGACATGTTTGGGAGTATGCCGTCCGGCCGGGTCAACCGTCAAGCATTCCTTTGGAGGTCGTTCCCTGACGTGGGTCGGAAGACGTCAGCCCTGACCGTAGGCCAGATGCACGACGCCGCTGTCGTAGGCCTCGGTCTCGAGCAGGCGCAGTCCCGAGACGGCCTCGTCGGTGAAGAGCCGCTCCCCCGCGCCGAGGACGACGGGGAAGACGAAGAGGTGCAGGCCGTCGACGAGCCCGTCCCGCAGCATGGCCCGGACGAGCGTGCCGCTGCCGCTGACGTAGAGCGAGCCCTCGACCTCGTCGCGGAGCGAGCGGAGGGCGTCCGCGTCGTACGGGCCGATGACGCGGGAGTTGTTCCAGTCGGGGTCGCGCAGCGTCGAGGAGACGACGTTCTTGCGGGCACCGTTGAAGAAGGCCGCTCCGGGGTCGTCGTCGTCGCTGCGCGCCGACCAGGCCGGGGCGAACATCTCGTACGTGCGCCGCCCGAGGAGCAGCTCGGATCCCGGGCCGGTGAGCCGCGCGATGGCCTCGCCCATCCTCGGGTCGAAGGGGAACTCGGCCGTCCAGCTCGGGCTCTCGTACACCCCGTCGAGAGAGATGAACTCGTGGACCTCGATGCGTCCCATGTGGTGCCTCCTGTCAGTCGGTGCCGGTCGGTCGTGCTCTTCGGTGGTGCTCAGCCGTTCGGCTGGTCGTCGCGCTCGACGTCGAAGGTGAAGCCCTGGGCCCGCAGCCGCTCGACGAGGACCTCGCCGAGGGCCGTGGCGGGCGTGCAGACACCGGCACGGCGCGGCAGGCCCTCGTCGAGCGCCAGGGCGAGCGCGGTCTGTCCGAACATGACCGCCGTGCCGCCGTAGCCCGGGTCGTAGTCGGCGCCGACCCGCGTGCGGTAGCGCGCACCCGTCGTCGTCGTGGAGCGGATCTCGAGGCGGAAGCGTCCGGCGGCCTGCGCCTCGGGGCTCGGGCCCTCGCCCGGCTTGGGCAGGAAGCGGTCGATGACGGCCCGCGCCGGACGGAACGCCATACCGGCCACGACGCCGCCGAGTCCGACCGCCATCCCGCCGGCCAGGACCGGCGACATCGGGCCCGAGCCGAAGTCGGTCGCCTCGCGGTAGCGCAGGTCCCGACCGTAGGACCAGTCGGTCAGGGTGTTCGACAGTCGCACGATCCGGGTGTTGAACGACGCCATGACGAACGGCCCGGTCCATCGTCCCGTCGACGGGTTGCGGTCGACGGGCACGAGCCGGCGCAGCCGGCCGAGGACACCGCTGGGAGCCCGGCGACCCGAGGACGGCTCCTCCGAGCGTCGGGGGCTCAACGCGTACGAGTCGCCGAGCACGCGACGGGCGTCGGCGTCGGCACGAGCCGTGATCGCCTGCTGGCGGACGGAGTCGATGGTGCCGCCCGAAAAGCCACCCCTGAGGGACCGGACGAGCAGCGTCGTCTCGGCGAGCGTGCCCTCGCCGTCCGCGGCCACGCGCTGGGCCGTCGTCAGGACGCCGAGGTCGGAGGGGATGGAGTCGAAGCCGCACGCGTGCACGACGGCGGCGCCGGTCTCGCGGGCCCGGGCGTCCAGCTCGTCGAGGGACCACCGCACGAAGAGCACCTCACCGGTGAGGTCGGCGTAGTGCGTCCCCGACGCGGCGCAGGCCCGCGCCACCTCCTTGCCGTACGTCGCGTACGGGCCGACCGTCGTGGCGAGCACGCGCGTGCGCCCGGCGAGGGAGCGGAGGGCGGGAGCGTCCGTCGCGTCCACGGCCACGAGCTCCCAGGAGGCCGCGGCCCGCCCGAGCTCGACGCGCAGCGCCTCGAGCTTGGGACGCGACCGGCCCGCCAGAGCGATCCGCACGTCAGGCCCCGCATGGGCGGCGAGGTGGGCGGCGGTCAGTGCCCCGACGAAGCCGGTGGCGCCGTAGAGGACGATGTCGAGCTCGCGATCGGGCATGCCGTCACTCTGTCACGGCGGCGTGCCCGTGACGCCTCGGAGACGCGACGGCTGGTCAGAACGTGTCGAGCGGGTCGACCCGCACGGCCACGACGTCCGTCTCCTTGCGAGCCGAACGGAAGGCCTTGAGCGCCAGCAGGGCCCGGGTCAGCGACTCGGTCTGGGAGGCCGGCACGCGGACGAGCACGTGGTGGTCGGCGGCGGCACGTTCGGGCTCCCCGTCAGCCGGGGCACGGCGGGGAGGTGCACCCGCGTGCGAGAGCCGGACCGGGCCGAGCACCTGGGCGACGTCGGGCAGGTCGGCCTGTCCGAGCGCCTCCTCGAGCGGCCGCCGGCCACCGGTCAGCTGGGCCACGCGCACGGCCGGCGGAAGACCCAGCTCACGCCGCTCCGCCAGCTCGCGGGCCGCGAGCCAGGCAGGGTCCCACCGCACGAGCGCCTCGACGGCCGGCAGCGCCACGGCCTCCGGGGCGCCGCTCAGCACCACGGCACGCCCCTCGCGGGCCAGTGCCGCCGCAGCCATCCACCGGCGCACTGCCTCGAGCGGCGCGTCGAGCACCGGCAGGTCGAGGCTCGCCCACGCATCGAGGAGCAGCACGGCGGTGTAGCCGCCGTCGGCGACCGGCTCGGCCCCCGGCGTCGCGATGACGAGGGACGGCTCGCGCCCGACGACGGCGAGCACCTCCCCGGAGCCCGACGTGTGGACCGGGAAACCCGGGAAGGCGCGCCCGATCTCCTCCGCCGTGCGCCGCGCGCCCGTGATCGAGGAACGCAGCCGACGCGAGCCGCAGTGTCCGCACTCGAAGCCGTGGCCGCTCAGCGCCAGGCCGCACCACCGGCAGGCCGGGGCCGTCCCGGAGGCTCCGAGCGCCACCGGCCCTTGGCAGCGCACGCACCGCACCGGCGTGCGGCACTCGGCGCAGCTGAGCGACGGCAGGTAGCCGCGGCGCGGCACCTGGACGAGGACCGGTCCGTCGACGAGGGCGTCCTTGGCGACGCGCCACGCGCGTGAGGGGATGTGGGCCCGGGCCGCCGGGCCGTCGCGCTCCTCGTCGACCCCCTCACCGGCGATGGTGACGCGTGGTGCAGCCGCCCGCACGGTCGCGGCATCGGCCTCGACCGGCACGAGCGCGCCCGCCTCGACGGCCACCTGGACGCGCAGGCTCCGCCCGAACCCTCCGGTGAGCAGGGCGGCGCCGGTCGCGGACGCCCTCAGCCCGAGCACGACGCCCACGTGGTGGTAGGGCGCCCGCGGCTCGGCCAGCAGGTCGTCGCCGTCGTCCCACCACGCGACGAGGCCGAGGTCGTGGACGGGGGCGAAGGCGGCCGCGCGCGTGCCGATGACGACGCGGACGTGGCCGCGGAGCACCTTGAGCCACGCGGTGTAGCGCGCCTGCGGGCCCTGGTCGGAGGTGAGCCGAACGTGGCGCCCCTTGCCGAGCACGGCGGTCAGCGCGGCGTCGAGCCGGTCGACGTCCCGGTGGTCGGGCACGACGACGAGCGCGCCCCGGCCCGCGGCCAGCGCCGTGGCCACGGCGACGGCGAGCGCGGCCGGCCAGTCCGCGTCTCCTGCGCGTCCCGGCAGGGCGGTCCACGCCGCGGCGGGCCCCTCCCCGGAGGCCACCCGACGCAGCCACGCCGGCCCGGCCGGGTAGGCCGCCCACGCGCCGGGGTCGGGTGCTGCGACCTCGTCCTGGGGCGGGCACTCCATCGCGAGGTTGCGCTCGGCCGTGGCGTGGCGCTTGGGCACCGCGAGGCGCAGGACGTCGCTCAGGGTGCCGGCATACCGGTCGGCGACGGCGCGGCAGAGGGCGAGGACCTCGGGGGTCAGCACCGGCTCGGGGCTGACGACCCGGCGCAGCGGCGTCAGCCGGCCGTCGTGCTGCGGCTGGTCCCGGCGCTCGACGACGAAGCCGTCGAGCTCGCGACCCGAGAAGCGCACCCGCACGCGTGCGCCGGGCACGGCGTCGGCATCGAGCTCCTCGGGCACGGCGTACTCGAAGACGCGGTCGAGGTGCGCGAGCGGGGTCTCCACGACGACGGCAGCGACCGGCCGTCCGGCCGGTCGCTGCTTCGTCTCGTCGTCGCCCACGGGGGCGAATCTAGCCTCAGCCGGAGACGGCCGTGCGCAGGGCCTCGATGCGGTCGGTGCGCTCCCACGTGAACGGGTTCTCGACCCCGTCGGCCTTGGTGCGGCCGAAGTGGCCGTAGGCCGCGGTCGGGCGGTAGATCGGGCGCAGCAGGTCGAGCGCGTCGACGATGGCGGCCGGGCGCAGGTCGAAGACGTCGCCGATGGCCTGCTGGATCTTGTCGACCGGGACGGTCTCGGTGCCGAAGGTCTCGATGTAGAGGCCGACCGGCTGCGCCTTGCCGATGGCGTAGGCGACCTGGACCTCGCAGCGACGGGCGAGGCCCGCGGCGACGACGTTCTTGGCGACCCAGCGCATGGCGTAGGCGGCCGAGCGGTCGACCTTGCTCGGGTCCTTGCCCGAGAAGGCACCGCCGCCGTGGCGGGCCATGCCACCGTAGGTGTCGACGATGATCTTGCGACCGGTCAGGCCGGCGTCGCCCATCGGGCCGCCGATCTCGAAGCGACCGGTCGGGTTGATCAGGGCCCGGTAGCTCGACACGTCGAGGTCGGTGCCGCTCTCGCGCAGCTCCGCGAGGACGGGCTCGATGACGTGGGCGCGAATGTCGGGCTCGAGCATGCCCTCGAGCGAGACGTCGGGGGCGTGCTGGGTCGAGAGCACGACGGTGTCGAGGGAGACGGCGCGGTCGCCCTCGTAGGCGATCGTGACCTGCGTCTTGCCATCGGGGCGCAGGTAGGCGAGCTCGTCGCTCTTGCGCACCTGCGTCAGGCGCTCCGAGAGGCGGTGGGCCAGGTGGATCGGCAGCGGCATGAGCTCGGCCGTGTCGTCGCACGCGTAGCCGAACATCAGGCCCTGGTCGCCGGCGCCCTGCTTGTCGAGCAGGTCGTCGACGTCACCCGTGCGGTGCTCGTGCGCCGTGTCGACGCCCTGGGCGATGTCGGGCGACTGTGCACCGATGGAGATCGAGACGCCGCAGGTCCGCCCGTCGAAGCCCTTCTGCGAGCCGTCGTAGCCGACCTCGAGGATGGTCTCGCGCACGATCTTCGGGATCTCGACGTAGGCCGTGGTGGACACCTCGCCGGCGACGTGGACGAGCCCGGTCGTGACCATCGTCTCGACCGCGACGCGCGCCTGCGGGTCGTCGGTGAGCAGCGCGTCGAGGATCGAGTCGCTGATCTGGTCGCAGATCTTGTCCGGGTGTCCCTCGGTGACGGACTCGGACGTGAACAGACGTGCGGACACTTGCTCTCCCTCGGTCGGGTGCGGAGTTGGTGCGGGTGGTTCGGCGGCCCCGGTCCTGCGGATGGCAGGCCATGCTGGGGCGAGAGTCTAGTGCTCAGTCGAGCAGGGGCGAGATGGTGTCCCACAGCGCGGTGGCGACGGTGTCCTTGGAGGTCGGTCCGACCGTCGTCGCCTCCTCGCTGCCGCGGCGGAGCAGGTGCACCGTCGTGTCGTCCTTGCCGAAGGTCAGGCCGGCGCCGACCTCGTTGACGACCTGCAGGTCGCTGCCCTTCCGGGCGAACTTCGCCCGCGCGTGGTCCATGACGCTGCCGTGGGCATCGCCCGTCTCGGCGGCGAAGCTGACGATGAACGGCGTGCCCGTCCCACGGGCGTCGCGCTCCGCGACGAGCCCACGGACGATGTCGGGGTTCTCGACGAGCTCGACCCTCAGGCCGGCGTCGGGGTCGGAGGACTTCTTGATCTTGCTCTCGCTCACGAGCGCCGGGCGGAAGTCGGCCGGAGCCGCGGCCATGACGACGACGTCGGCATCCGACGCCGCCTCCTCGACCGCCCGCTGCAGCTCGAGCGTCGTCTCGACCCGCACGACGTCGATGCCCTCGGGCACCGGGACCGCGACGTTGGCGGCTACGAGGATGACCTTCGCCCCGCGGTCGGCGGCGGCTCGAGCGATGGCCACGCCCTGCTTGCCGGACGAACGGTTCCCGAGGTAGCGCACCGGGTCGAGCGGCTCGCGCGTGCCACCGGCGGACACGACGACGCGGCGGCCCTCGAGGTCGCGCAGCGGCGGCCCGGCCACCGCAGTCCCGTCACCCCAGACGATCGCGAGGCATGCGGCATACAACGCCTCGGGCTCGGGGAGGCGGCCGACGCCGGAGTCCTTGCCCGTGAGGCGACCCACCGCGGGCTCGATGACGTGCGCTCCGCGCGAGCGCAACGTGGCGACGTTGGCCTGCGTGGCCGGGTGCTCCCACATCTCCGTGTGCATGGCCGGCGCGAAGGCCACCGGGCACCGGGCGGTGAGCAGGGTGTTGGTCAGGAGGTCGTCGGCCAGGCCGTGTGCGGCCTTGGCGAGCAGGTCGGCCGTGGCCGGTGCGACGACGACGAGGTCGGCCGACTGGCCGATGCGCACGTGCGGGACCTCGTGCACGGACGTCCACACCTCGGTGCTGACGGGCTTGCCCGAGAGGGCGGACCACGTCGGCGCCCCGACGAACTGGAGCGCCGCCGCGGTGGGCACGACCGTGACGTCGTGCCCGTGCTCGGTGAAGAGCCGGAGCAGCGAGCACGCCTTGTAGGCGGCGATGCCGCCACTCACCCCGAGGACGACGCGCATCGGCTGCTCCGGACCCGTCGGGGTGCTCAGGCCTCGGTGGGCGTCGAGGTCAGCAGGCCCTCGTTGATCTCGCGCAGTGCGATCGACAGCGGCTTCTCGTGGACCTCGGTCTCGACGAGCGGGCCGACGTAGTCGAGCAGGCCCTCCTGCAGCTGGGAGTAGTAGGCGTTGATCTGACGGGCGCGCTTGGCGGAGTAGATGACGAGCGCGTACTTCGAGTCGGCGGCGGTCAGGAGGTCGTCGATCGGCGGGTTGGTGATGCCGATGGGAGCAGCCTGGGTACCGGACACAGTGATCTCGTTTCGTTGGTTTCAGCGGGCTTGAGGTGCGTGCCGCGACGTCGACGGCGGTGCGGTCGTATGCCGTCGGCTGGCACACATCACGTCGGGACTCACCGGTCGGTGCGTCCCGATCTCATCAATGATACGAGTTCTTCGCTGGCCCGACGAACATCGTCGTTGACGATGACCTCGTCGAACTCGCTCTGGGCCGCCATCTCGCCCCGTGCGGTGGACAGGCGACGCTCGCGCTCGGCCTCGTCCTCGGTGCCGCGGCCGACGAGCCGGCGCACCAGCTCGTCCCAGCTCGGCGGTGCGAGGAAGACGAAGAGTGCCTCGGGCCACGTGTCGCGCACCTGGCGCGCGCCCTGCAGGTCGATCTCGAGCAGGGCGTCGCGGCCCTCGCGGATGACACGCTCGACCGGACCCCGCGGCGTGCCGTACTTGGCGGCGCCGTGGACGACGGCGTACTCGAGGAACTGCCCCGCCTCGACCAGACGGTCGAACTCGTGGTCGTCGACGAAGTGGTAGTGCACGCCGTCGACCTCGCCCGGTCGCGGCCGGCGGGTCGTCATCGAGACGGAGAACCAGACGCCCGGGAAGTGCGTGCGCACGTAGGCCGCGATGGTGCCCTTGCCGACCGCGGTGGGGCCGGCGAGCACCGTGAGCCGACCACGCCGGGGGGCAGCTGCGTCGTGCTGGGGCTCCGCGGGCGACGTCGGGTCAGCCGACATCACGGCTTCTCGAAGCGGTGGAGCAGGGCTGCGACCTGGTTGGCCCCGAGCCCACGCACGCGTCGCGACTCGGCGATGCCGACCTCGGCCATGATCGCCTTGGCGCGGACGCGGCCGACGCCGGGCATCGACTCGAGCAGCTCGGTGACCTTCATCTTGCCGATGACCGGGTCGGCCTTGCCGTCCTCGAGGACCTCGGAGAGGGAGCCGCTGGAGTACTTGAGCCGGTTCTTGACCGCTGCTCGCTCCCGACGTGCGGCTGCAGCCTTCTCGAGTGCTGCGGCCCGTTGCTCAGGGGTGAGCGGTGGAAGCGCCACGGTCTTCGGTCTCCTCGCTGCCTGCGGGGAGCGCCCTGCGCCCCCTGCCGTTCTTCACGTCTCGCGTGTTGTCTCCGCCGAACCTAGCGATCCGGCCGTGCGCGCCGCAACGCGGGGGCCGTGCCGGGACGCCGCCCGCTGCCCTCGTGCCGCCCTCCCGCTGCCGTTCAGCCGACGTTCGGACGCTGCTCAGCTGCCGAGGTCGATCCCGCACGTCTCCTTGGCGTGGGTCTCGATCCGCTTGGCCGAGCTCTCGAAACCCTCCATGTGCTTCGTCAGCTCCGTGAGGTCGGGCTTGGCCACCGTGAACTTCGCGACGAGGACCCGCAGCGAGGCCCAGTCGGTCCTGACCTCCTCGGGGGCACTCGCCTCGACCGAGGTGATGGTGGCGACGAAGCGCGCCGCCGCAGCGGGGTCCTTGAGGGTCGCGCCCGCATCCTTCCAGTCTGCCTCGGCGGCCGTCAGGGCGTCGCAGTAGGAACCGGTCGACCCCGACGAGCAGGCCGCGACCGAGGTCGCCGTGAGGAGCAGCGAGAGGGCCACCGAAGGGCCCTTGCGCAAGGCGGTCGTTCGCATCACCACACCGTATGCCGTGTCGTCGGCGACGTCCCGCGACTGCACGATGCGACGTGGTGAGCGGGGTCAGCCCCGCAGCATGTCCTGGACCTGGTTCGTCCGGACCACGAGACGGCTCGGGTCCGGACCGGCGGCGAGGATCTCGCGGCTCGATGACGCGAGCACCTGGCCGCGGGCCGCGCCGAAGGTCGAGGTCAGCGAGTCGACGGTGCCGCCCTGGGCACCGAAGCCCGGGGCGAGCACCGGCGTCGCGGCACTCACGAGGTCGAGCCGGAGGTCGTGCACGGCACTGCCGACCGTGGCACCGATGACGAGTCCGATGCTGCCCAGCTCGCCGCGGCCTCGCGCCGAGGCGTTGTCACCCGCAGCGCCCGCGACGACGG
The DNA here is from genome assembly GCF_052113925.1 of Terrabacter sp. RAF57. Classification (NCBI taxonomy): domain Bacteria; kingdom Bacillati; phylum Actinomycetota; class Actinomycetes; order Micrococcales; family Intrasporangiaceae; genus Terrabacter; species Terrabacter sp. RAF57. Next base: position 415,777 of record NZ_JBFRDT010000003.1, read on the forward strand.
ACGCAGCTACGGACCGGCCGTCGCGCACCGCGTGCTGGACGGTCGCGCCTTCGGGGTTCGACGTCAGCGCGAGGACGAAGAGCCCGCGCCCCGTCTGCTCGGCGAGGTCGATCGCGGGGCGGAGGGACTCGTACCCGAGGTACGGGCTGACGGTGAGCGCGTCCGGAGGGGCGACGGCGTCCGGGCCGAGGTAGGCCTCGGCGTAGGCACCCATGGTCGAGCCGATGTCGCCGCGCTTCGCGTCGAGGATCGTCAGCGTTCCGGCCTCGCGCAGGTCGGTCAGCACGCGCTCGAGCACGGCCAGGCCCCGACTGCCGAAGACCTCGAAGAAGGCGGACTGCGGCTTGACGGCGGCGACCCGGCCGGCGAACGCCTCGACGCAGGTCAGGGCGAAGCGCTCCAGGCCGGCGACGTCGTAGGACAGGCCCCACGACTCGACGAGCGCCCGATGGGGGTCGATGCCCACACAGAGCGGGCCGTGGGTCGCCATGGCGTCATGGAGGCGGGCTCCGAAGGGCTGGGTCATCGTTCGGTCTCCGTTCACGGGTCGGGTGGCTCAGCGGCCGTGGGCCACGGCGACGGCGTCGGTGAAGCGCTCGAAGCCCTTGGCGTCGAGCAGCTCGCAGAGCTCGCGCAGGACACGGACCGGCGCCGACGGATCGTTGAAGACCGCGGTGCCGACCTGGATTGCGCTCGCGCCGGCGGCGACGAGCTCGAGGGCGTCACGACCCGTGCGCACRCCCCCGACGCCGATGATCGGCACGGTGGGGATGCGGCCCTCGAACATCGCCTGACGCACCTGCCAGATGGCCCGCACCGCGACCGGTCGGATGCCGGGTCCCGACAGGCCGCCGGTGACCCCGCCGAGCTGCGGACGCATCCGGTCGGTGTCGATGACCATGCCGAGCAGGGTGTTGATCATCGTCAGGCCGTCGGCGCCGGCCTTGACGCAGGCGGCCGCGATGGCGGTGATGTCGGTGACGTCCGGGCTCAGCTTGGCGAACACCGGGATGTCGCGCGGGAGCTGCTCGCGCACGAGGGCGATGACCTTGGCCGACGCGAGCGGGTCGCAGGCGAAGACGAGGCCGCGGTTGGCGACGTTGGGACACGAGATGTTCACCTCGACGCCGATGACGGCGTCGAAGGCCCGGCTCGCGCGCAGCGTGGCTGCGACGTGGGCGTACTCGGTGCTCGAGCTGCCGGCGATCGAGGGCAGCACGCGCGCGCCGACGGACTGGAGCCACGGCAGGTCCTCGTCGACGAACGCCTCGATGCCCGGACCCTGCAGGCCGATCGAGTTGAGCATCCCCGATGGCGTCTCGGCCATGCGGGGGGTGCCGCGGCCGGACCGCGGGTCGGCCATGACGGACTTGGTGACGAACGCGCCGAGGTCGGCGACGTCGAAGAAGCGGTGCAGCTCCCTGCCGTTGGCCGCGCAGCCCGAGGCGGTCATGAGCGGGTTGGGCAGCCGGTGTCCGCCCCCGAGGTCGACGGAGAGGTCCACCATCAGTGACCACCCACCTTCGGGGCGCCGACGGCATCGTCGGGGACGCGGGCATGGCCTCCGTCGAAGGCGTCCCACCGGACGCGGTCGCCGCGGAAGACGGGCCCCTCGACGCACGAGCGCACCATCCGGGTGCGGCCGTCGGAGCCGACGACCGGCATGACGCACGTCATGCAGACGCCGACACCACAGGCCATGGACTCCTCGACGGCAACCTGTGCGACCGCGTCGTGCGCCTGGGCGACGCGGGTGATCGACTTGAGCATCCCCATCGGGCCGCAGCCGTAGACGACACCTGCCTTCGTGCGCTCGATGATCTCGGGCAGCGGGTCGCTGACCCAGCCCCGCTGACCGGCCGAACCGTCGTCGGTCGTCACCGTGACGCCGTCGCAGCTGCGGCGGGCCTCGACCACGCCGAAGAGACGGTCCTCGCTCGCAGCACCGAGCACCATCTCGACGTGGCAGCCGCGCTCGCGCAGCTCGGCCGCGAGCCAGAAGAGCGGCGCGCTGCCGTAGCCGCCGCCGACGAGGACGCAGGCCACGGGGTCGGTCGGCAGCGGGAACGCCTTGCCGAGCGGACCGACGACGTCGATCGTGTCGTGCGGCGCGCGGTCGACGATCCACCGGGTGCCGGTGCCGACGGCCGAGACGACGATCTCGACGGTGCCGCCGTAGGTGCCGCTCGGGCTGACCTTGTGGATCGAGAAGGACCGGCGCAACAGGGTGCCGGACGTCTCGCCCCCGACGGCGAGCGCGACGAACTGACCCGGGCGGGCCAGCTCGGCGACGCCGGGGGCGACGAGGGTGAGGTGCTGGTACGCGCCGACCCGCCGGGTCGCGATGACCTCCGCGACCTCCTGCGTCACCCGGGCGCGCAGCTGGCGCTCGCTCATGCGGTCGCTCCAGCCGTCGCCGTAGCCGTGGCCGTAGCCGTCGTGGTGGATGGCGCCGCTGCCGTGCCGCGACCGTAGAGGTCGAGGTCGCGCGCGTGGTCCTGCAGCGACTTGACGCGGATCTCCTCCGTGAGTCCCGCCTCGATGCCGAGCACGGCGGCGGCGAGCGTCGCGATCGTCGTGATGATCGGCTTGTCGGCGCTCGTCGTGGCCGCGCGGATCGCGTAGCCGTCGGCACGGGCGTCCTGGCCCGACGGCGTGTTGACGACCATCTGCACCGTGCCCTCGCGGATGAGGTCGACGATCGACTTCTCCCCCGGGGCGTCACCGTCGCGCTCGGTGATCTTGCGGACCAACGTCGCAGGGATGCCGTTGCGCTTGAGCACCGCGGCCGTGCCGCTCGTCGCGAGGATGGTGAAGCCGAGGTCGACGAGGCGCTTGACCGGGAAGAGCATGGCGCGCTTGTCCCGGTTGGCCACCGACACGAAGATCGCCCCGGAGCGTGGCAGCGCCGACCCACCGCCCTGCTGGGCCTTGGAGAAGGCCGAGCCGAAGTCGACGTCGATGCCCATGACCTCGCCCGTCGATCGCATCTCCGGGCCGAGCAGCGAGTCCACCGCGACGCCCTCCTTGGTGCGGAAGCGCTTGAAGGGCAGAACGGCCTCCTTGCACGAGACGGGAGCGTGGTCGGGCATCCGTCCGCCGTCGCCGGTCGGGGGCAGCATGCCCTCCTCGCGCAGCTCCTTGATCGTGGCGCCGAGCATGACCCGGGCCGCGGCGCTCGCGATGGGCACGCCCGTCGCCTTGGCGACGAACGGCACCGTGCGCGACGCTCGGGGGTTGGCCTCGATGACGTAGAGGATGTCCTGGGCCAGCGCGAACTGGACGTTCATGAGGCCGCGGACGCCGATGCCCTCGGCGAGCTTGCGCGTCGCGACGCGCACGCGCTCGAGCTCACCGTCGCCGAGCGTCGCGGGCGGCAGCGTGCACGAGCTGTCGCCCGAGTGGATCCCGGCCTCCTCGACGTGCTCCATGATCCCGCCGAGGTACATGTCCTCGCCGTCGAAGAGCGCGTCCACGTCGATCTCGATCGCGTCGTCGAGGAAGCGGTCGATGAGGATCGGGTGGTCGGGCGAGGCCTCGGTCGCCTTCTCGACGTAGGTCACGAGCGAGTCGTCGTCGTAGACGATGACCATGCCGCGACCGCCGAGCACGTAGGACGGGCGCACGAGCACCGGGTAGCCGATCTCGCGCGCGACGACGAGGGCCTCGTCCGAGCTGTAGGCCGTGCCGTGCTTCGGGGCGATGAGGCCCGCCCGGGCGAGCACCTGGCCGAAGGCACCACGGTCCTCGGCGAGGTGGATCGCGCTCGGCGACGTGCCGACGATGGGCACCCCCTCGTCCTCGAGCGCCTGCGCGAGACCGAGCGGCGTCTGACCGCCGAGCTGCACGATGACGCCGGCGATCGGGCCGGCCTGGCTCTCGGCGTGGATGACCTCGAGGACGTCCTCGAGCGTCAGCGGCTCGAAGTACAGGCGGCTGCTCGTGTCGTAGTCGGTCGAGACCGTCTCGGGGTTGCAGTTGACCATGACGGTGTCGAATCCCTTGTCGCGCAAGGAGAACGACGCATGCACGCAGGAGTAGTCGAACTCGACACCCTGCCCGATGCGGTTGGGTCCCGAGCCGAGGATGATGACGGCCGGACGCTCGCGCTGCGCGACTTCGGTCTCCTCGTCGTACGAGCTGTAGTGGTAGGGCGTCGTCGCGGCGAACTCGGCCGCGCACGTGTCGACGGTCTTGTAGACCGGGCGCACCCCGAGGGCGTGGCGCACGCCGCGGACCACGGCCTCCGGCATACGCCGGACCGAGGCCACCTGGGCGTCGCTGAAGCCGTGGCGCTTGACGAGGCGGAGCAGCTCCGGCGTCAGCTGGGGGGCGTCGGCGAGCATCGTCGCGACGTCGTTGACGAGCGCGATCTGGTCGAGGAACCACGGGTCGATGCCGGTGGCGTCGTGGACCTCCTCGACGGTGCACCCGCCGCGCAGCGCCTGCTGCACGAGCACGATGCGGCCGTCCGTCGGGATCCTGGCCTCCTCGAGCGCGCGCTCGGCGGCGGCCTTGGTGATCTCGCCGTCCCAGTGGAAGCTCGCGCCCTTCTTCTCGAGCGAGCGCAGGGCCTTCTGCAGCGCCTCGGTGAAGTTGCGCCCGATCGCCATGGCCTCGCCGACCGACTTCATCGTCGTCGTCAGCGTCGGGTCGGCCGCCGGGAACTTCTCGAAGGCGAAGCGCGGCACCTTGACGACGACGTAGTCGAGCGACGGCTCGAAGCTCGCCGGGGTCTCGCGGGTGATGTCGTTGGGCACCTCGTCGAGCGTGTAACCGATGGCCATCTTCGCCGCGATCTTGGCGATCGGGAACCCGGTCGCCTTGGAGGCCAGGGCGCTCGACCGCGAGACGCGCGGGTTCATCTCGATGACGATGATGCGTCCGTCGTCGGGGTTGACGGCGAACTGGATGTTGCAGCCGCCGGTGTCGACGCCGACCTCGCGGATGACGGCGATGCCGATGTCGCGCAGCCGCTGGTACTCGCGGTCGGTGAGCGTCAGCGCCGGCGCGACGGTGATCGAGTCGCCCGTGTGCACGCCCATCGGGTCGAGGTTCTCGATGGAGCAGACGACGACGACGTTGTCGGCGTGGTCGCGCATGACCTCGAGCTCGTACTCCTTCCAGCCGAGGATCGACTCCTCGAGCAGCACCTCGGTCGTGGGGCTGTACTGGAGCCCGGCACCGCCGAGGAGGCGCAGGTCGGCCTCGTCGTAGGCGAACCCTGACCCGAGGCCGCCCATCGTGAACGACGGGCGCACGACGACCGGGTAGCCGAGCTCGTCCGCGGCCGCGAGCAGCTCGTCCATCGAGTGGCAGATGAGGGACTTCGCCGACTCCGCACCACACCGCTCGACGACGCCCTTGAACTTCTCGCGGTCCTCGCCGAGCTGGATCGCCTCGACGTTGGCCCCGATGAGCGGGCAGCCGTACTTCTCGAGGACTCCGTTCTCGTGCAAGGAGATCGCGCAGTTGAGCGCCGTCTGCCCGCCGAGCGTGGCGAGGACGGCGTCGGGGCGCTCCTTGGCGATGATCGCCTCGACGACCTCGGGCGTGATCGGCTCGACGTAGGTGGCGTCGGCGAACTCGGGGTCGGTCATGATCGTCGCTGGGTTGCTGTTGACGAGGATGACGCGGATGCCCTCCTCGCGCAGCACGCGGCAGGCCTGGGTGCCGGAGTAGTCGAACTCGCAGGCCTGGCCGATGACGATCGGCCCCGACCCGATGACGAGCACGCTCTTGATGTCGTCGCGCTTGGGCATCAGGCGTTGACCTCCGTGGTCTGGTGGGCGGTCTGTCTGGTGGTCATGAGCTCCACGAAGCGGTCGAAGAGGTAGGCGGCGTCGTGCGGGCCGGCCGCGGCCTCGGGGTGGTACTGCACGGAGTACGCGGGACGGTCGAGGCACTCGAGCCCCTCGACGACGTCGTCGTTGAGGCACACGTGCGAGACACGGACGCGGCCGTATGCCGTGTCGCTGTCCTCGTCGAGGGGCGCGTCCACGGCGAAGCCGTGGTTGTGGGCCGTCACCTCGACCTTGCCGGTCGTGCGGTCCATGACCGGCTGGTTGATGCCGCGGTGGCCGTACTTCAGCTTGTACGTGCCGAAGCCGAGGGCGCGACCGAGCAGCTGGTTGCCGAAGCAGATGCCGAAGAACGGGATGCCGCGGTCGAGCACCTGACGCAGCAGCGCGACCTCGCGCTCGGCGGTGGCCGGGTCTCCGGGACCGTTGGAGAAGAAGACGCCGTCAGGGCCGGACTCCCCCACCGCCAGGACGTCGTCGATCGTCGCGGTGGCCGGCAGCACGTGCACCTCGATGCCGCGCTGGGCCATGAGCGCCGGGGTCATCGCCTTGATGCCGAGGTCGACGGCCGCGACGGTGAACCTCGTGTCGCCGAGGGCCGGGACGGCATACGGCTCGGAGGTGGTGACCTCGGCGGCGAGCGCGGCCCCGGCCATCTGCGGGCTCGTGCGAACCGCCTCGACCAGCTCGGCCTCGGGGCGCTCGGCGGCGTCACCGCTGAAGATGCCGACCCGCATCGCCCCGCGCTCGCGCAGGTGGCGGGTCAGGGCGCGCGTGTCGATGTCGCAGATGCCGACGACGCCCTGGTCGACGAGCTCGTCCTCGAGGTCGCGCGTGGCGCGCCAGTTCGACGCCCGGATGGCGGGGTCGCGCACGACGTAGCCGGCGACCCAGATGCGGCTGCTCTCGTCGTCCTCGGTGTTGACGCCCGTGTTGCCGACGTGCGGCGAGGTCATGACGATGACCTGCCGGTGGTAGCTCGGGTCGGTCAGCGTCTCCTGGTAGCCCGTCATGCCGGTGGAGAAGACGGCCTCGCCGACGGTCTGCCCCAGTGCACCGTAGGACGACCCGTGGAAGGTGCGGCCGTCCTCGAGCACGAGGGTCGCCGCCACGCGGGTGCGTGTGGGCCACCCGTCACGGGTGGGCACGGTCAGGGGGGTCTGGGTGGTCACAGGTCTGCTCCCGAGGTCGTCGCGTTCGTCAGTTCTCGTCGGGTGCCCGCGCCGTTGCGGACGTCGTGGGTGACGCGCCCCGCGTGAACCGTCGCGAGGACGGCTCCGTGCAGGGTGCGCCCGTGCCACGGGTTGTTGCGCGAGCGGCTGCGGCTCGCGGCGGCGTCGACCGTGACCTCGCGGTCGGGGTCGACGAGGGTGATGTGGGCGGGGCTGCCGACGGCGAGCTCCCTTCCCTGGTGGGCGAGCCCGCCGATCCGTGCCGGCGCGGTAGACATGACCCGTGCCACGTCGGCCCAGTCGAGCAGGCCGGTTCGCACCATGACGTCGCTGACGACCGAGAGGGCCGTCTCGAGGCCGAGCATCCCGAAGGCCGCGTCGACGAAGGCGTGCTCCTTGTCGTGGCGAGCGTGGGGGGCGTGGTCGGTGGCGACCGCGTCGATGGTGCCGTCGGCCAGGGCCGCGCGCAGGGCCTCGACGTCCTCGGTCGGGCGCAGCGGCGGATTGACCTTGTAGACGGGGTCGTAGCCGAGCAGGAGGTCGGTCGTCAGGACGAGGTGGTGGRGCGTGACCTCGGCCGTGACGTCGATGCCCTGCGCCTTCGCCCAGCGGATGACCTCGACGCTCCCGGCGGTCGAGACGTGCGCGACGTGGATGCGGGATCCGGTGTGTCGGGCCAGCATGACGTCACGCGCGACGATCGACTCCTCGGCGATGCCGGGCCAACCGGGCAGGCCGAGCCGACCGGAGACCTCGCCCTCGTGGCAGCAGGCCTCTCGGCCCGCGAGGCGCGGGTCCTGCGCGTGCTGGCTGACGACGCCGCCGAAGGGCTTGATGTACTCGAGTGCCCGGCGCATGATCCGCGCGTCGTGCACGCAGTGGCCGTCGTCGCTGAAGACACGCACCTTCGCCCGCGAGCGGGCCATGAGACCGAGCTCAGCGAGCTCGGCGCCCTCGAGGCCCTTGGTCACGGCGCCGACGGGGACCACCTCGGTGAGCCCGCACGCGCGCCCGAGGTCGAGCACGCGTTCGGCGGCCTCGGCGGTGTCGGTGACGGGGCTCGTGTTGGCCATGGCGAAGACGGCGGTGAAGCCGCCGGCGGCAGCGGCAGCCGAGCCGGTGGCGATCGTCTCGGCATCCTCGCGGCCCGGCTCGCGCAGGTGCACGTGCAGGTCGACGAGGCCGGGAAGTGCGACGAGGCCGTCGGCGTCGAGCACCTCGGCGTCCGAGGGCGCCGAGACCGAGCCGACTTCGGTGATGACGCCGTCCTCGACGAGCAGGTCGGCCGGGTCGGCACCGAGCAGCCGGGCGCCGCGAATCACGAGGCGGGTCATCGGACGGCTCCTTCGGTGGCACTGGCGGGCATCGGCGCGGGCGTGTCCTCGCCGGCGAGCAGGTGGTAGAGGACGGCCATCCGGACCGCCACGCCGGCCGAGACCTGGTCGAGCACGACCGACTGCGGGGAGTCGGCCGCCTCGGGTGCGATCTCGAGGCCGCGGTTCATCGGGCCGGGGTGGAGCACGAGGACGTCGTCGTTGCGGGCGACGAGCCGCTCGAGCCGGTCGCGCGTCAGGCCGTAGCCGACGGTGTACTCGCGCGCCGTCGGGAAGTAGCCGCCGCTCATCCGCTCGCGCTGGACGCGGAGCATCATGACGGCGTCGACGGGCCCGTGCTCACCCTCGCCGTCGAGGACGGGGTCGAGGTCCCAGCTCGTCGCGAAGCCGTCGGCCGCGCTCCACGCCCCGATGCCGCTCGGCATGAGCGTCGGCGGCGCGACGACCGTGACGCGGGCGCCGAGCGTCTTGAGCGTGATGACGTTGCTGCGGAAGACGCGGGAGTGGGTCAGGTCGCCGACGATGACGACGTGCTTGCCGTCGAGGTCACCGAGCCGGGTGCGCAGGGTGTACGCGTCGAGCAGGGCCTGCGTCGGGTGCTCGTGGGTGCCGTCGCCCGCGTTGATGACGCTGCAGCGCACCCACTGCGCGACCTGGTGGCAGGCACCGGACGCGTGGTGCCGGATGACGAGCGCGTCGACCGCCATGGCGTCGACGGTCATCGCCGTGTCCCGGAGGCTCTCGCCCTTGCTCGTCGAGGAGCCCTTGGCCGAGAGGTTGATGGTGTCGGCCGACATCCACTTGCCCGCGATCTCGAACGAGCTGCGGGTGCGGGTCGAGTCCTCGAAGAAGAAGTTGATGACCGTGCGCCCGCGCAGGGTCGGCACCTTCTTGACCTCGCGTCGCTGGAGGTCGTGCATCGAGGCCGCGGTCTCGAGGATGTCCTCGACCTCGGCACGGCTGAGGTCGGCGGAGGAGATGAGGTGCTTGGTCATCGCGCGTCACCGCCGCTGATCCGCACGATGTCGAGGCCGTCGACCTCGGCGACCCGGACGTGCACCCGCTCGGCGCTCGAGGTCGGCAGGTTCTTGCCGACGTGGTCGGCGCGGATCGGCAGCTCGCGGTGGCCCCGGTCCACGAGCACGGCGAGGCGCACGGCGCGGGGTCGGCCGAGCTCGGAGAGCGCGTCGAGGGCGGCGCGGATGGTGCGCCCGGAGTAGAGGACGTCGTCGACGAGGACGACGACCTGGTCGTCGATGCCTCCGGCCGGGATGCGCGAACGATGAGCCGTGCGCACCGGGTTGCGGCGCAGGTCGTCGCGGTGGAGCGTGATGTCGAGCTCGCCGACGGGGACCGCGGTCCCCTCGACCTCCTCGATGCAGGCCGCCAGGCGGCGGGCGAGCGGGACCCCGCGCGAGGGGATGCCGAGGAGGACGAGCCCCTCGCTGCCCTTGTTGCGCTCGAGGATCTCGTGACCGATGCGCCGAAGCGCCCGGGAGATGTCTCCCTCGCTCATGACGTCGCGAGCGTCCTCAGGGATGCTCGAGCGGTCCGTCGATGACTGGTCAGGTGCGCTCAGGTCAGGGCAGGGCATCGCCGCTGGACCTCCTTCCCCGCCTCACAGGACGGTGGTTAAAGGATGTCTACGGCGCCGAGTGTAACGTCCGGCTCACGACGCCCCGACACCGCGCCACACCGTGAGAACGTCCCGAGCGGTCGCAACGACGGGTCGGTCCGAGACCCGGACCCCGATCGTCCGCCACCGCGGCTAGCCTCCGAGGGTGTCGATCACCTGGGCCGGGGCCCTCTCCTGGCGGCTGCAGCAACAGCTCCTCGATCCCGTGGGTGGAGTGTCGGTCGCCGAGGTCGTGCGGCGGCTCGGGGCCGTCCCGGCCAAGGAGGAGCGTCTCGCCGAGCTCACCGTGCGCCTGAGGCGCGCTCAGTCACGCCCCGACGAGGTGGCCCGGGCGCTCGTCGACGGTCGTCTCGTCAAGGTGTACGCGTTCCGCGGGGGCACCCACTACCTCACCCCGGAGGACGGCGGCGCCTACCTCGCGCTGCGCGCGGCCGGCCGCCAGTGGGAGCGCAAGAGCTGGCAGGAGTACTACCGGCTCGGCCCGAAGGACTGGCCGGGGTTCCGCGCTGCCGTGCGCGAGGCCCTCGCCGACGGACCGCTCACCGTCGCCGAGCTCGGCGCGGTCGTGACGCGGGGCTCCGCCTACCGCCACCTACGCCCCGTCTTCGACGAGGGAGCCGTCACCCTCAGCAAGGCACTGACGTGGCAGGGCGACATGGGGTTCGGGCCGCCACGCGACGGACGTGCGACGTTCCAGCGGCTCGAGGCCAACCCCCGGTGGGCGGGCGTGTGGGACCTCGCTGAGGCGGGCCCGCACGCCGTCCGCGCCTACCTGCACGCGTACGGCCCTGCGACGCCCGAACACGTCCACTACTGGCTCGGCGACGGCCTCAGCGCCGGACGCCGGCGGATCGACGGCTGGCTGGCGGACCTGCGCGGGCACCTCGAGCCCGTCGAGATCGCGGGCGCGACAGCGTACGTGCTCGCGGAGGACGCCGACGGCCTGCGCGCGACCCAGCCGACGGACGCCGTGCGGCTGCTCCCCGGCCACGACCCGTGGGTCATGGGCGCGGGCACGAAGGACGCGCGTGTCGTGCCCCCGGCGTTGCGCACCGCGGTGACGCGGGGAGCCGATGTCGTCCTGCGCGGCGGGGTCGTGTGCGGCACGTGGTCGGTCGTCCGCGGAGAGCTCCGGGTCACGTGGGCCGCCGGTCACGGATCGCCCCCGAGGACCTCGCTCGACGAGGAGGCCGCGCGGTTGGGCGAGGTCCTCGGGCGCTCGCTCGAGCCGGTCGTGACGACCGCCTGACCGACCCTGACCGACCCTTACCGACGGAGCACCGACGGCGAAGGGCACCCACCGGCCGCGGTGGGTGCCCTTCGCTCGCAGGTGCGTGCGCCGTCTGCGTCAGACGATGGTGGCCTTGACCTCGGCGATGCGCGCGAGCAGTCCGTTGACGAAGGCCGGCGACTCGTCCGTCGAGAGGTCGGTGGCGAGCGCCACGGCCTCGGAGATCGCCACGCCGTCGGGGATCTCGTCGTTCCAGAGGACCTCCCACGCGCCGAGGCGMAGGATCGCGCGGTCGACGGCAGGCATCCGGTCGAGGGTCCAGCCCTGGCTGTAGTCGGTCAGCGCGGCGTTGATGTCGTTCCAGCGCCCGACGACGCCGCGCACGAGGTTCGCGGTGTACGGGTTGTTCGCCGCCCGCGACTCGCGGTCGCCGAGGCGCTCGTCGAGGAGCGTCTCGGCGTTGAGGCCGCGCTGGTCCGCCTCGAAGAGGATGTCGAGCGCCCGGGTACGGGCCTTGCTGCGTGCTGCCAAGGGAATTCGCGTCCGCTCAGTCGTTGACTCGGCCGAGGTACGAGCCGTCGCGGGTGTCGACCTTGACGCGGGTGCCGGACTCGAGGAAGAGCGGCACGTTGATCTGGGCGCCGGTCTCCAGGGTGGCCGGCTTGGTGCCGCCGGTCGAGCGGTCGCCCTGCAGGCCCGGCTCGGTGTGCGTGATCTCGAGGACGACCGACGCGGGCAGCTCGACGTAGAGCGGCAGGCCCTCGTTGGTGGCGACGAGCGCGTTCTGGTTCTCGAGGAGGTAGTTGGCGGCGTCGCCGACGACGGTCTCCGACACGTTGAGCTGGTCGTAGGTGTCGGTGTCCATGAAGACGAAGTCGGTGCCGTCCTTGTAGAGGTACTGCATCGTCCGCTTGTCGACGTTGCTCGTCTCGACCTTGGTACCGGCGTTGAACGTCTTGTCGACGACCTTGCCCGAGAGGACGGCCTTGAGCTTGGTGCGCACGAACGCAGGGCCCTTGCCGGGCTTCACGTGCTGGAACTCGACGACGGACCAGAGCTGTCCCTCGATGTTGAGCACCATGCCGTTCTTCAGGTCGTTGGTCGAAGCCATCGTCACAAACCACTTTCGTATGCCGGCCGGTCGGGGCGCGCGCCTCTGGGCACGCCGGATCGCCGGGCGTTCACTGTCTTGGGGAGTTGCCGCACGAGTCTAGCCGGGACGCCACCGGATCGCGGAATCGCGCACACCCGTCGCCGTCCTCGCCGGTGTACGCTGACCCGTTCCCCCGCCCGCAACGCACCGAGCAGGTCGCCAGCCACCGCCTCGAAGTTCGGGTGGGTCCGCACCTTCTCGGCGTGCTGCCCTGCACGGAAGGCTGCTGCGCGTGACCTCGCTCGACTCCGAACTCGCCCGGGAGCAGGCCTACCTCGACGACGCGCGGGAGCAGCTGGCCCGGATGCGCCGGCTCGCGGAGTCGCTCGACGCGTCGAAGGCGAGCGATGCGATCTCGGGCGAGGTCCTCGGCTGGGTGCTGGCCCGACGCATCGCGTCGCTGCAGGACGACCCGCGCACGACCCTCTTCTTCGGCCGGATCGACCTCGACCCCACCGACGGGCCGGCGGAGCAGTTCCACATCGGCCGACGGCACGTCTCCGACGAGGCGGGCGACCCCGTCGTCGTCGACTGGCGCGCCCCGATCTCGACCGCGTTCTACCGGGCGTCGCCGCTCGAGCCGATGGACGTCGTGCTGCGGCGTCGGTTCGGCGTCGACAGGGGTCGCCTCACCGCCCTCGAGGACGAGCACCTGCGCGAGCCCGAGCAGTCCGGCTCGCCGRCAGGCTCGCTCCTCGCGGCCGAGATCGAGCACCCCCGCACCGGTCCGATGCGCGACATCGTCTCGACGATCCAGCCGGAGCAGGACGAGATCGTCCGCAGCGACGTGGCCGTCAGCGTCTGCGTGCAGGGTGCGCCGGGCACGGGCAAGACGGCCGTCGGGCTGCACCGTGCTGCGTGGCTGCTCTACTCCTTCCGCGACCGCCTGGACCGCGCCGGTGTGCTCGTCGTCGGCCCCAACCGCGCCTTCCTCGACCACATCGGCGCCGTCCTGCCGTCGCTCGGCGAGGTGCGAGTCGGCCACGCGACGATCGAGAGCCTGCTCGACCACGGTCGGGTGCGCGCCGAGGAGCCGGCCGACGTCGCCGCCCTCAAGGGAGACCCCCGTCTGGCGTCGGTGCTGCGCCGGGCCGTCTGGTCGAGCATCCTGCGGCCGACGGAGGCCGTCGTCGTGCCGCGCGGTGTGCGCAAGTGGCGCGTGCCGGCCTACGAGGTGGCCGACATCCTCGACGAGCTGGCCGCCCGCGGCGTGCGCTACTCCGCCGCACGCGACCTCCTCCCCCAGCGGCTCGCCCACCACGTCCTGCTCGAGATGGAGCGTGCCGGCGAGGCGCCCGACGACCGGGTGCAGGACGCCGTGGCCCGGTCGGCCGCTGTCAAGACGTACGTCTCGTCGGTCTGGCCCGCGCTCGACCCGCAGGGGGTGCTGCACCGGTTGTGGTCCGACGCGGACGCGCTGCGGGCCGCTGCCGCCGACGACCTGACCGACGCGGAGCAGTCGATGCTGCTGTGGGACAAGCCGGCCCGCACCAAGGGCGCCGCCCGCTGGTCGCGGGCCGACATGGCGCTGCTCGACGAGCTCGCCGACCTGCTGCGTCGCGTGCCGAGCCTCGGCCACGTCGTGCTCGACGAGGCGCAGGACCTCTCCCCCATGCAGCTGCGCGCCGTCGGACGGCGGTGCTCGACCGGCTCGGTCACCGTCCTCGGCGACATCGCCCAGGGCACGACGCCGTGGGCGACCGCGTCCTGGGACGAGGCCATGCGTCACCTCGGCAAGGAGGACCACGACCTCGTCGTGCTCGACCGCGGCTTCCGGGTCCCGGCCGTCGTCATCGAGTATGCCGCGCGCTTGCTGCCCGTCATGGCGCCCGGCCTCGGCGCACCGGTGTCGGTGCGCGACAACCCCGGACGGCTCGAGATCCGACCCGCCGCGGCAGGCGAGCTCGACGTCGAGGTCGTGCGGGCGGTCGAACGCGCTGCGGGCGCGGCCGGCTCGGTCGGCGTCATCGCGCCGGACACCGACGTCGACCGGGTCTCGGCCGCCCTCGCGGCTGCCGGTGTCTCCCACGGCCGGCTCGACCGCGACCACGGCGACGACGAGGACCACCAGGTCGAGGTCGTGCCGGCCAGCGTCGCCAAGGGTCTGGAGTTCGACCGCACCGTCGTCGTCGAGCCGGCCGCGATCGCCGCGGCCGAGCCCGATGAGCGCACCGGACTGCGGCGCCTCTACGTCGTGCTGACCCGCGCGGTCTCGGAGCTGACGATCGTGCACGCCGAGCCGCTCCCCGAGGCGCTCGGCGCCGCCTGACGCCGGCTCAGCCGAGCCCCTGGTGGGCCGCCCACCTCTCAGCGGCCCGGTCCGCGGCGGCCGCGACGAGTGCAGCGAGCTCTGGGCGGTCCGGCACGGTGAACGACACGTAGGCCCCGCGCCCGCCCTCGAGGGGTCGGCCGTACGCCTTGGCCGCGAGGTGGCCGTCGGGGAGCATCCGGACGTTGAGGGTGTCCAGCCGGAACTCCTGACCCCGGCGGGAGTCGTTCCAGCGCAGCGGCTCCGGGATCGTCACGTTGACCGCCATCGCGCTGATGACGAGCTCCTCGTTGTCACTCATCGGATCAGGCTCCCACTCGTCCCGGGCTCATCGCGGCTCAGACGCCGATCGTCAGCGCCGCGGTGTAGCCGGACGACGCGCTGCCCGACATCGTCGCGAGCTGGTGGATGCCACCGTCGTCACCGAAGACGTTGTCGCGCTGGAGACTGACCTGGGAGAGGTTGCCGACGCTCTGCTCGTAGCCCGTCGTGGCATAGACCGCCTCGCAGGTGGCCTGGGGCAGGGCGATCTGTGAGGTCTTGACGATGGGGCCGCTCGACGTCGCGTCGCTCACCTTCGAGTAGACCTCGAAGTGGATGTGCGGCCAGCGACCCGGGTAGCAGGCCGGGAAGATCGACGTGAAGGTCGCCGTGCCCGACTCGTCGGTGGCCTGCACGCCGCGCAGGTAGTTCTCGTCGGCCGCGGGCCGGCTGTACAGCGAGTAGTTGCCGTCGCGGTCGCAGTGCCAGACGTAGACGGCGGCGCCGACGAGCGCCGAGCTCGTCGCGAGATCCTTCACCCTCAGCTTGACCGTGAGGGGCACTCCCTCGGCCGTCGTCGCCGACGAGCCGAAGCTGCTGCGGATGTCGCGGCGCACGATGCCCGAGTCGTCGAGGACGTTCTGGCCGTTGGAGCCGTCGCCCGGGTAGGGACCCGCCGTCTCGTCCGGCGCCTCGACGAGGTCGGCGTCGGCCGTGTCGCCGGAGGTGGCCGCGGACGTCCCGGCTGCGGCGCTCGTCGTGGACGCCGAGGACGTGCTCGCACTCGTCGAGCTGCTCGTCGCCGATCCGGTCGAGGCCGCGGACGGCGTCCCGGTGCTGCACGCCGCGAGCGCGCCGGCGACCCCGAGACCGCCCAAGAGGGTCAGGGCACGACGCCGGTCGACGAGCGTCTGGAGGTCGTAGACGAGACCCCGGTCGTGGTCCTCGATCTCGTTGCCGTGCTCGTCGAGCCACTCGTGCGGAGGAGCCGAGGGAGTACGCGGTGCCATGGGCCGACCCCTTCGTCGCGGGACCCGGCGGTCCCTCCTGAGAAGACTCTGGAAGCCGCCTCCGTGCTGAGCCGTTGCGCCGTCTGTGCGGCCGCTGTGAGAGCGGCTGTCATCGTGGGGCACACCGGTCCCGGGCATCACGAACGCGCGTCCTGCGTCCACCGGCCGGAGACGAGCGCACACTCCTTGACCCGCGAGGCGTCGGGCGTGTCGACCGTGGCGAGGTAGACGTACCACCTGCCGTCGTGCTGGGCGGCGAGGCGACAGGCCGCCGACCATCCCTTGAGCTCGAACACCGGTGACCGGGCCGGGATGAAGCCGGCCGAGTGCTCAGTGGCCTCCGGCAGCTCGGACTGGGTGAGCTCGTTGAGACTCGAGTAGGTGCATGAGACCCGGAACACCTCCGGTCCGAGCTGGGCGGGTGCGAGTGCCTGCGGCCGATCAGGGCGCGAGCTGTAGGTGACCCCGTCGTGCACGACGAAGTCGGTGAAGTCGATGAGTGCGCGCCGCACCGGCGTGACCACCACCGGCGGGCAGCCGGGCACCACCACGGTGGTCGCTGCCGGGGACGCTGCCGGATGCCGGACCGGCTGCACGCATCCCGACAGCGCAGCCGCGGCGACGAGCGCCGCGCCGCTGGCTGCACGCCGCCCTGCGTGGGTCACGACAGCAACGTACGACGTCCGGAGTCGAGCCGGACCGCCAGCGTCGGGCTCCGTCACCACATCGTGACGGGGCGTCCGTCCGTGGCGTCAGACGAGGGCGCGCAGCGCCAGCAGGTAGGACTGCAGGCCGAAGCCGGCGACGGTACCGGTCGCGACGCCTGCGACGACGGACGTGTGCCGGAACTCCTCGCGCGCAGCCGGGTTGCTCAGGTGCACCTCGACGAGGCTGCGACCGCTCGTCGTCACGACGGCACACGCGTCGCGGACGGCATACGAGTAGTGGGTGAAGGCGCCCGGGTTGAGCACGACGTCGGCGCCGACGTCGACGGCCTCGTGCAGCCAGTCGATGAGCTCGCCCTCGTGGTTGGTCTGACGGCAGTCGGCGACGAGCCCGAGCTCGCGCGCCTCGCGCTGCACCGCGGCGTGGACGTCGTCGAGCGTGTCGGAGCCGTAGACCTCCGGCTCGCGGCTGCCGAGACGGTTCAGGTTGGGGCCCGACAGGACGAAGACCGTGGGTGCCGTCATGGCCGTGAGTCTAGTGAGCCCTCGCGTCGGGGCGCCGCGACACGAGGCCGTAGGCCGCCTGGAGCAGCGCGTCGTCAGGCCCGGCCAGGCGGCTCGGCCGGCCCAACCCGTCGAGCACGACGAAACGCAGCGTCGAGCCGCGGGACTTCTTGTCGCGTCGCATCGCGGTGAGCAGCTCGTCCCAGCGACCCGCGGCATACGCCGTCGGGAGGCCGAGCGACTCGAGGACCGAGCGGTGTCGCGCGACGAGCGCGTCGCCCTCGGGACCGGTCAGGTGACCGGTGAGGCGGGCGAGCTCGGCGACGTAGACCATGCCGACCCCGACTGCCTCGCCGTGCCGCCACGAGTAGTGCTCCACCTGCTCGATGGCGTGGCCGAAGGTGTGGCCGTAGTTGAGGATCTCGCGCAGCGAGCTCTCGCGCAGGTCCGCGGCGACGACCTCGGCCTTGACCCGGACGGCGCGCTCGATGAGCTCACGCAGGTGCGGGTTGGCGGCGCTGCGCGCCTGCTCCGCGTCGTCGGCGACGGCCGCCTCCACGAGGTCGAGGATAACCGGATCGGCGATGAAGCCGCACTTGACGACCTCGGCCAGTCCCGCGACGAGGTCGGCCTCGGGCAGGGTCGAGAGGACGTCGACGTCGCAGAGCACCCCGGCCGGGGGGTGGAAGGCACCGACGAGGTTCTTGCCCTCGGCGGTGTTGATGCCGGTCTTGCCGCCCACGGCCGCGTCGACCATGCCGAGGAGGGTCGTCGGCACCTGGACGACGCGCACGCCGCGCAGCCAGGACGCCGCGACGAAGCCGGCGAGGTCGGTCACCGTGCCGCCTCCCACTCCCACGACGGCGTCGGTGCGGGTGAAGCCCGCCCGGCCCAGCTGGGCCCAGAGGGCTGCCGCGACCTCGGCCGTCTTGGCAGCCTCGGCGTCGGGCACCTCGGCGACGTGGACGGCATACCCCTGGCTCTCGAGGGTCGCGGTGAGACACGAGGTCAGCTCTAGCAGCGTCGGGGGGTGGACGACGAGGACGCGCTCGACGTCGTCGCCGAGCAGGTCGCCGACCCGGTCGAGGACGCCGGACCCGATGACGACGTCGTAGTCGTCGCCGACGGGGATCGTCGTCGGCTCGGCCGCACCGCTCACGCGCGGGCCGCCTCGAGCTCGGCGACGACGACGTCGACGACCTCCTCGGGCGTGCGTCCCGCGGTGTCGACGCGCACGGTCGCGACGCGCTCGTAGGTGGGGCGACGGTCGTTCATCATCCGCACCCACGACGCGCGGGGGTTGACCGACAGCAGCGGGCGCGAGCGGTCGAAGCCGATCCGCTTGCTCGCGTCGGCGATGGCGACGTCGAGGAAGACGACGGCGTGGCCGGCGAGGGCCACCTCGGTGAGCGGGTCCATGACGGCTCCGCCACCGAGCGAGAGGACGCCCGGCTCCTCCGCGAGGGCACGCGCCACCTCGGCGCGCTCGAGGTCGCGGAAGACCGACTCGCCGTCGTCGACGAAGATGTCGGAGATCGAGCGTCCCTGCGCGGCCTCGATGGCCGCGTCGACGTCGTGGAACGGCACGCCGAGCCGTGCCGCGAGGGCCTGGCCGACCGTGGTCTTGCCGGCGCCGGGCGGCCCGACGACGACGGCGACCGGTCGGGTCACGTGGTCGTTCACCATGTGCGCAGCCCCTCCCGGATGCCGTCGAGGTATGCCGTGTGGTTGCGTGACGTCTCGGCCACCGAGTCGCCCCCGAACTTCTCCAGGCAGGACTGCGCGAGCACGAGCGCGACCATCGCCTCGGCGACGACGCCCGCTGCGGGCACGGCGCACACGTCGGAACGCTGGTGGATGGCGGTGGCGGCCTCGCCCGTCGCGACGTCGACCGTCGACAGGGCGCGGGGCACCGTGCTGATCGGCTTCATCGCGGCGCGGACGCGGAGCACCTGACCGGTCGACATGCCACCCTCGGTGCCACCGGCGCGACCGGTGCGACGGGTGATGACGCCGTCGACCATCTCCATCTCGTCGTGCGCCTCGGAGCCACGACGGCGGGCCGTCTCGAAGCCGTCGCCGACCTCGACGCCCTTGATCGCCTGGATGCTCATGAGGGCCTGGGCGAGCTGCCCGTCGAGCTTTCGGTCCCAGTGGACGTGCGAGCCGAGGCCCGGCGGCACGCCGTAGGCGAGCACCTCGACGACGCCGCCGAGGGTGTCACCGTCCTTCCTCGCCGCGTCGACCTCCGCGACCATGGCCGCGGACCCCGACGGGTCGAAGGCGCGCACCGGGTCGGCGTCGAGACGCTCGACGTCGTCGGGCGTCGGCAGGGCCGCGCCTGCGGGCACACCCGCCGTCCCGATCGAGACGGTGTGCGAGACGAGGCGGATGCCGTAGGACTGCTCGAGGAACCGGGCGGCGATCTCTCCGAGGGCGACCCGCGCCGCCGTCTCACGGGCCGACGCGCGCTCGAGCACGGGGCGGGCGTCTTCGTGGCCGTACTTCTGCATGCCGACGAGATCGGCATGACCCGGCCGCGGGCGGGTCAGCGGCTTGTTGCGCGCGACCTCCTTCTCGGCATTGACGTCGTCGGAGGCGGCGAACGCCTCGTCGCTGACGGCCTCGGGGCTCATCACGGTCGTCCACTTGGGCCACTCGCTGTTGCCGATGCGCACCGCGATCGGCGAACCGAGCGTCAGGCCGTGGCGCAGCCCGCCGAGGAACTCGACCTCGTCCTGCTCGAACTTCATCCGCGCGCCGCGGCCGTAGCCGAGTCGGCGGCGGGACAGGGCGTCCTGCAGGTCCTTCGCGCCGACCTCGACGCCGGCGGGGAGCCCCTCGATCATGGCGACGAGTGCGGGACCGTGCGACTCACCGGCCGTCAACCAACGCAACATGACCCGATCCTCCCACGGGGTCCGTCGTCGCCCCCGACGCGCCCGCTCCGCGGGACCGCGGGCCGGGGCCGGCTCCCTCGGGTTCGGGTCGGTCAGACGAGCGGGCGCATCTGGACGAAGAGCGAGATGAGCAGGCCGAGCAGCATCCACGGGCCGAAGGCGATGTCGTCCTTGCGGGTGCCGCGCCGGAGGACGAGCCGCACGAGCCCGTAGACCCCCGCGAGGATGAACGCGGCGTACGACGCGACCAGCGACGTCGACACGCTCACGTAACCCGTCGCGAGACCGACGAGTCCGGCGAGCGTCACGTCGCCATAGCCGAAGCCGCTGCCGAGCAGCGCGGCCACGAGGGCGAGGACGAAGTAGATCGTCCAGAGGACGGCGCCGGCGATCGCCGCCCGCCGCAGCGCCTCCCAGTCTCCCGAGGCGAGGGACGCCAGCGCGAGCTGGGCGACGAGCAGGGGGTATGCCGGCCGCGTCAGTCCGCGCGGGAGGCGGTGCACGTCGGCGTCGATCCAGGCGAGGGCGACCGCGACGAAGGCGAACGCGAGGTAGGCCGGCGTCAGCGCCCAGTCCGACAGCGGACCGAAACGCCAGCCGAGCAGCCCCCAGAGCAGGGCGAGCGCGACGGGGACGGCCACCGAGGGCACCCGCGGCAGCGGCCCCGTCTCGTCGTCGAGCCGGTAGCCACCCGTCGCGACGCGGCGTCGGAGCACCTCTCCGACGAATGCACCGGCGACGGCGAGCGCCAGGACGAACCACCACGGCGCACCGGGGGCCTCGGCCCACGTCATCGGCGGGATCACGGCTCGTCACGCCGATCGCGCAGCGCCACCCGGAGGGCGTCCGACATGGCGCCGAGCGGTGCGTCGTGACCCGTCATGAGGCGTACCTGCTCGGTGGCCTGGTGCAGGAGCATGTCGGTGCCCTCGGCGACGCTCCAGCCACGCTCACGGGCTGTGCGCTGGAGGCGCGTCTCGCCCGAGCCGTAGACGACGTCGAGGACGACGGGGCGGTGGTATCGGTGGGTCGCGACGGGGAAGCCGTCGAGGTCGGGCACCGACGCCGGTGGGACGGTGCTGACGACGGCGTCGACCTCGGCCCCTGCGGCCCACTCCCCCAGTCCGACGGTCTCGACGGTCAGTCCGGCGGCCTCGGCCTGTGCCAGCGTCTCGGGGCGGACCCGGTCGCGGACCATGAGGACGACGCGCCCGCCAAGTGCCAGCGTCGCGATCGCCGAGCGGGCGGTGGCGCCCGAACCGACGATGAGCAGGCTCGTGGGGTCGGTGCACCCGGCGAGGCGCAGCGCCGTCGTGAGGCCGTGGACGTCGGTGTTGTGGGCCGTCCAACCGGACGTGTCGTCGGCGTCGCGCACGAGGGTGTTGGCGGCCCCCGTCGCCGCCGCGACCGGCGTCACCGTGGTCGCAGCGCGCAGCGCGACCTCCTTGAGCGGCATCGTCAGCGACAGGCCGACCCAGGTCTCGTCGAGCCCTGCGAAGGCGTCGGCGAACCCGGCCTCGTCGACCTCGCGCCGCTCGTAGGACCAGTCGTGCAGGGCCAGGGCCGCATACGCCGCCCGGTGCAGCACGGGCGAGAGCGAGTGCCCGATCGGGCTGCCCCACACCGCACAGTGTCGGGCGACGCCGCGCCCCTCGCTCAGCACTTGCCCTTGTTGTCGGTGCACCACTTCTGGAACTGCGCCACGTTGCGCTGGTGCTCCTGGTACGTCGCGGCGAACTTCGTCTCGCCGGTGTCGAGGTTGACCGTCACGAAGTACAGCCACGGTCCGGCCACCGGGCTGGCTGCTGCCTCGAGGGCGCTCTCGCCGGGGTTGGAGATCGGGCCGGGAGGCAGGCCGGTGAACCGGCGCGTGTTGTAGGGGTTGTTGCTGTCGAGCATCTCCTGGGTCGGCACGCCGCGCTTCTTGAAGATGTAGTTGACCGTCGAGTCGAAACCGAGCGACATCTTGGCCGCGAGACGGTTCTCGACGACTCGGGCGACCTTGGGGCGGTCGGAGTCGAGCTGGGCCTCACCCTCGACGAGGCTCGCGACCGTGACGACACGCTCCATCCGGTCGGGTGTGATGCCGAGTGCGTCCAGACGCTTCGTCGACTCGGCGACCATCTGCTTGAGCTGGTCGAGCGCCGTGGCCGTCGGGCCGAACTCGTAGCTCGCCGGGAAGAGGTAACCCTCGAGGTTGCCCTTGGCCGACGGCGGCAGGCCGAGCTCGTCGACCTTCTTGGCCGCGGCGGTGTACTGCGCCACCGGGATGCCCGACGACGTGGAGAGCTTGGTGTAGATCTCGGTTGCCCAGAGCCCCTCGGGGATGGTGACGCGGGTGACGAGGCGGTTCTTCGGGTCGACGAGGATCGAGAGGGCGTCGGACGCCTTCATCTGCTTCTTCATCTCGTAGACGCCCGGCTGGATGCCCGCGCTCTTCGGGTCGTTGTTGGCGGCCTCGATGAAGGCCTTGCTCGACTTGACGACGTCCTGCTCGGCGAGGGTCTTGGCGATCGCGCTGCCGCCCGCACCCTGGTCGACGGTCACGCGGATCTCGCCCGTGCCCGGTCCCGGGTAGTCGTTGGACTCGAGGAAGCCCTCGACGACGGGCTTGAGCGCCTTGTAGGCGACGGCCACGCCGCCACCGATGACGGCGAGGGCGAGCACGATGACGACGAGCCGCCGGAAGACGGACGGCCTTCCCTTCGGCGCACCGGAGGAGCCGCCCTTGCCGCCGCGACGGCTGCTGCGCTTGCGAGCGGCGAGCTCCTGATCGCGCATCTCGCGTCGGCTCATCGGGGGCGCGGCGTGCGTCTCCTCGACGTGCTCGACGGTCTCCTCGTGGTCGCCGAAGATCGATGCCTCGAGATGGTCCTTCATCGGCGACGTTCCTTCTTCCGTTTGCCCCCCGGCGTGACGGTCTCTCCGGGCGGCCTGCCCGACAACGCTTCGGTGTCGAGGGCCGACTGCAGGATGAGCACCGCAGCGGCCTGGTCGACGACGGCCCGTTGCCCCCGACCCGGGACGCCGCTGTCGCGTAGTCTGCGGTGTGCGTCCACGGTGGTCAAGCGTTCATCGACCATCCGCACCCCCACCGTACCCAGACGGGCCGCGAGCCGACCGGCGTAGTCGCGCGCGATGCGGGCGGCCTCGCCCTCGTCGCCCGACAGCAGCCGCGGCAGGCCGACGACGACCTCGATCGCCTCCAGCTCCAGCGTCAGGGCGACGATGGCCTCGACGTCGCTGTCGGAGGCGACGTCGCGGGGCAGGGTGCGCACCGGGTGGGCGAGCACTCCCGAGGCGTCCGACGCCGCGACGCCGACGCGGGCACTGCCCACGTCGACGCCGACGCGTGCACCGGGACGGGTGCGGAGGTCGGTCAAGTCACGCGCTCCGGTTTCGGAGCTGGTCCTCGACGGTGCCGAGCGCCACCGAGACACGGGTCGCATCGGTGCCTCCGCCCTGGGCCAGGTCGTCCTTGCCGCCGCCACCGCCGCCGAGCGCCTGGGCGGCCGACTTGACGAAGGCCCCGGCCTTGAGCCCGGCCTCCCGGGCGCGCTCGTTCGTCGCGACGATCACGACCGGACGGCCGTTCGCCACGGAGGCCATCGACACGAGCACCGGCCGGTCGTTGCCGAGACGGCCCCGCACGTCGGTGACGAGCTTGCGCAGGTCGTCGCCGGTGACCCCGTCGCCCGCGTCGTGGCTGACGAACGTCACGCCGGCGATGTCGCGAGCCGACTGGACGAGACCGGACGCAGCCCCGAGCACCCGGCTCTGGCGCACGGCTGCGATCTCCTTCTCGGCGTCGCGCAGCCGTGCGAGGATGGTCGCGATGCGGTCGGGGAGCTCGTCCCGGCGGACCCCGAGCGTGTCGGTCAACTGGCTGACGATCGTGGCCTCGCGGGCCAGGTGGGAGTACGCGTCGGCACCCACGAGCGCTTCGACGCGTCGCACGCCGGAGCCGATCGAGCTCTCACCGAGCAGCTTGACGACACCGATCTGGCCGACGCGAGGGGTGTGCGTGCCGACACACAGCTCACGCGACCACTCGCCGATCGAGACGACCCGGACCCGTTCGCCGTACTTCTCGCCGAAGAGCGCCATGGCGCCGAGCTTCTTCGCAGCGTCGATGTTCATGACGTCCGCCGTGACGGGCAGGTCGTCGAGCAGCACGGCGTTGATCCGCGCCTCGATCTCACCCATCGCCGCGGCCGGGGGGGCCTGGAGCGACTTGAAGTCGAAGCGCAGGCGGCCCGGGGAGTTCTCGGACCCGGCCTGAGTCGCCGTGTCACCGAGCTCGTCGCGCAGGGCCTGGTGCACCATGTGGGTCGCCGTGTGGGCGCGCGAGATCGACCGGCGGCGCACGACGTCCACCTCGGCCTCGGCGTCCTCGCCCAGGCCGGCCTCGCCCTCGAGCACCGTCGCGCGGTGCACGACGAGGCCGGTGATGGGTCGCTGGACGTCGGTGACCTCGATGAGGGCACCGTTCGCGAGGCGGATGTGCCCGTGGTCGGCCTGCTGACCACCGGACTCCGCGTAGAGCGGCGTGCGGTCGAGCACGACCTCGATCTCGTCGCCGGGACCGACCCGGTCGACGACGGCGCCGTCGCGGATCAGCCCCCGGATGCGGGTGTCGGTCAGTGTCTGGTCGTAGCCGGTGAACTCGACGTCACGCCCGAGGGTGTCGGACAGCTGCCGGTAGACGCTCGTGTCACCGTGCGCCGACTTCTTCGCCCGCGCATCGGCCTTGGCCCGGTCGCGCTGCTCGCCCATGAGCCGGCGGAAGCCGGGCTCGTCGACCTGCAGCCCCTGCTCCGCGGCCATCTCGAGCGTCAGGTCGATCGGGAAGCCGTAGGTGTCGTGCAGCGCGAACGCCTCGGCTCCGCCGAGGCTCGTCGCACCGGACGACTTGGCCCGCGCCACCGCCGTGTCGAGGATCGTCGTGCCCGAGCTCAGGGTGCGCCGGAAGGCGTCCTCCTCGGCGTACGCGACCTGGCTGATCCGGTGGAAGTCGGTCTCGAGCTCCGGGTAGGAGGCCTTCATCCGATCCATGCTGACCGGCAGCAGCTGCTCGAGGGTCGGCGCGTCGACGCCGAGCAGGCGCATCGAGCGGACCGCACGGCGCAACAGTCGGCGCAGGACGTAGCCGCGACCCTCGTTGCCGGGCGTGACGCCGTCACCGATGAGCATGAGTGAGCTGCGCACGTGGTCCGCGACGACGCGGAAGCGCACGTCGTCCTCGTGGTCGGCGCCGTAGCGACGGCCCGTGAGGTCCTCCGCGGCGGCGATGACCGGAAAGACCTCGTCGGTCTCGTAGATGTTGTCGACGCCCTGCAGCAGGAACGCGACGCGCTCGAGCCCCATGCCGGTGTCGATGTTGCGCTTGGGCAGCTCGCCCGCGATGTCGAAGTCCTCCTTCGACCGGACGTTCTCGAGCTCGTACTGCATGAACACGAGGTTCCAGAACTCGAGGTAGCGGTCGCCCGCCTCCCAGTCGCCGTCGGCGCCGAACTCGCGGCCGCGGTCGAGCAGGATCTCGGAGCACGGGCCGCCGGGACCGGCGACGCCCATGTTCCAGTAGTTGTCCTTGCGCCCGAGGCGCACGATGCGGTCGTCGGAAAGGCCCGCGACCTTCTTCCAGAGCGCGATCGCCTCGTCGTCCTCGTGGTAGACGGACGCGTAGAGGTCCTTCTCGTCGAACCCGAGGCCACCCTCGGCCTGGCTGCGGGTGATGAGCTCCCACGCCAGCTCGATGGCGCCTTCCTTGAAGTAGTCGCCGAAGCTGAAGTTGCCGTTCATCTGGAAGAACGTGCCATGCCGGGTGGTCTTGCCGACCTCCTCGATGTCGAGGGTCCGCACGCACTTCTGCACGCTCGTGGCGCGCGAGAACTGCGGGGTCTCCTGACCGAGGAAGTACGGCTTGAAAGGGACCATGCCGGCGTTGACGAACAGCAGGTTCGGGTCCTCGTGCACGAGCGGGGCGCTCGGCACGACGGTGTGGCCGCGGCTGCCGAAGTACGAGAGCCAACGACGCCTGATCTCAGCGGTTTCCATGATGAGTCCTTGGGGTCGACGGGTGTGGTCTGCGGGAGCCCGTCGCGCGTGCGGGCGCGGGCGGGC
This sequence comes from Terrabacter sp. RAF57, assembly GCF_052113925.1. Lineage (NCBI taxonomy): Bacteria > Bacillati > Actinomycetota > Actinomycetes > Micrococcales > Intrasporangiaceae > Terrabacter > Terrabacter sp. RAF57. The sequence goes on from NZ_JBFRDT010000003.1 coordinate 441,836, forward strand.
GGGGCGGGGTCAGCGAGGCGCCTCACTCGGGCGCGGCTGACCCCCGGGGAGCTCGCCTCGCCGGCTGCAGGCCGCCGCTCCGGGTCGGCCTGGGTCCCTTGTGGGCCACGGTCATCGTCCTTCGGTCGTCGGCGCACACTCGCGCCGAGGTGCTTCAACCCTAACGGACCGCGTGAGACTCGTCCCACCACCTTTGCCGGGGTATGCCGCCGGGCCGGCCCCCCCGTGCGGGAGCCGGCCCAGCGGCACACGTCGTGCTGCGTCGCGCCCTCGGCGCTCACTCCGTGCTCAGGCGGAGTGCTCGACCTCCGCGACGAGGTCGGTCTTGACCTCCGGGAAGTGGCACGCCTGGAGGTGGACGCCACCCTCGCGGAAGGTCCGGGTCGACTCCTCGGCTGTCGCCGAGACGAGCGGCGGCTCCTGCTGGGCGCAGATGTCCTGCGCCTTCCAGCACCGGGTGCGGAAACGGCAGCCGCTCGGCGGGTCGATCGGGCTCGGCACGTCGCCGACGAGGCGGATGCGCTCCTTGGGGGCGATGCCGCGCGCGACGTTGATGTCGGGCGCCGCCGAGAGCAGGGCCTGGGTGTAGGGGTGCTCCGGGGCCTCGTAGATCTTCTTCTTGTCGCCGTACTCGACGATCTTGCCGAGGTACATGACCGCGACCTGGTCGCAGAAGTGGCGCACGACGCCGAGGTCGTGGGCGACGAAGATGAACGCGAGGTCGAGCTCGTTGCGCAGCTTGGCCAGCAGGTTCATCACCTGCGCCTGGATCGACACGTCGAGGGCCGACACCGGCTCGTCGGCGATGATCAGCTTCGGCTCGACCGCGAGGGCCCGCGCGATGCCGATGCGCTGGCGCTGGCCGCCCGAGAACTCCGACGGGTAGCGGTTGATGTGCTCCGGGTTGAGGCCGACGAGCTCGAGCAGCTCCTGCACGCGAGCCTTCTCCTTGCCCTTGTGCAGGCCGTGCACGCGCAGCGGCGTGCTGAGGATCGCCCCGACCGTCTGCCTCGGGTTGAGCGAGGAGTAGGGGTCCTGGAAGATCATCTGCACGTTGCGACGGATGTCGCGCAGCTCGTGCTCCTTGAGGTGCGTGATGTCGCGCCCCTCGAACTCGACGGTGCCGCCGGTGGGCTCGTCGAGCCGCGTCACGAGCCGGGAGGTCGTCGACTTGCCGCAGCCGGACTCTCCCACGAGTCCGAGGGTCTGGCCCTCGTTGACCGTGAAGCTGATCCCGTCGACGGCCTTGACCGTCGCCTTGACCATGCGCAGGCCCTGGACCTCGCGGAACGGGAAGTGGCGCTGGAGGTCGGTGACCTTGAGCAGCGTCTTGTCGCTCATCGGACTCCCTCGTCGTGCTGCAGCGTGGCCACGGGGTCGGCCAGGTGGCAGCGGATCTCACGGTTGGACAGGCCCGGCGTGGGGCGCCACTCGGGCAGCTGGGTCCAGCAGGCGTCGCCCTCGACCTGCGTCTTGAACTCGCAGCGCGGGTGGAACGAGCAGCCCGACGGCAGGTTGAGCAGGCTGGGCGGCGTGCCCTTGATCGCCTTGAGCTCCTCGAGGTCCTCGGAGTGCGAGGGCAGCGACTGGAGCAGTCCGTAGGTGTAGGGGTGCGACGGCTGGGCCAGCACCTCCTTGGCACTGCCCTTCTCGACGCCGCGACCGGCATACATCACGAGGATGTCGTCGGCCGTCTCGGCGACGACCGCGAGGTCGTGCGTGATGAGGATGACCGCCGAGCCGAACTCCTTCTGGAGGTCGTTGACGAGGTCGAGGATCTGCGCCTGCACCGTGACGTCGAGAGCCGTCGTCGGCTCGTCGGCGATGAGCAGCTTCGGGTTGTTGACGAGTCCGAGCGCGATCATCGCGCGTTGGCGCATGCCGCCCGAGAACTCGTGCGGGTAGGAGTTGGCGCGCCGCTGCGGGTTCGGGATGCCGACGAGGTCGAGCATCTCGACGGCACGCTTGAGGGCCACCTGCTTGCTCACCTTGTTGTGGGCCTGGTAGGCCTCGGCGATCTGTCGGCCCACCTTGTGGAACGGGTGGAGCGAGCTCTGCGGGTCCTGGAAGACCATTGCGGCCTTGGTGCTGCGGATCTTCTGGAAGGTCGAGTCCGGTGCACCGACGAGCTCGAGGCCGTCGAGCTTGATGCTGCCGGTGATCTGGGTGCGCTTGGGGTTGTGCAGGCCGAGCACCGCCATGCTGCTGACCGACTTGCCGGAGCCGGACTCGCCGACGATGGCGAGCGTGCGGCCCAGGCGGGCCTGGTAGGTCAGGTTGGAGACGGCCTTGACCACCCCCTCCTCGGTGGGGAAGGCCACCGAGAGGTCGTTGACGTCGAGGACGACGTCGCCGGCGTTGCGGGCTTCTGTGGTCTGGGTCGAGATGGTGTTGACGGTCGCGGTCACGAAAGCCTCACTCGCGGGTCGATGAAGGAGTACGCGATGTCGACGACGAGGTTCATGACCACGACGACGACGGCTCCGATGAGCACGGTGCCCATGATGACGGGCAGGTCGAAGGACCTGAGGGCCGCGAGGCCGCGACGGCCGATGCCGTCGACACCGAAGATCTGCTCGGTGATGAGCGTGCCGGTCAGCAGCGCGGCGATGTCGAGGCCCAGGATCGTGGCGATCGGGCTCATCGCGGCGCGGAAGCCGTGCTTGAACAGGACCGTGCGCTCGTGGATGCCCTTGGACCGTGCCGTACGGATGTAGTCCATCGACAGCGTCTCGATCATCGAGTTGCGGGTGTAGCGGACGTACGACGACGCCGTGACGAGCCCGAGGATCAACGCCGGAGCCAGCATGCCCGCGAAGTAGGGGCCGACTCCTGCGGATATCGCGGAGTACTGCGGAAGGACGTTCCACAGGATGACCGGGTAGAGCGCGACGAGGAGCGCGAGGACGTAGTACGGGATCGAGCCGAGCACCTGGGAGGCGCCGACGAGCCCGCGGTCGGTCGCGGAACCGCGGCGGACCGCCGCGATGATGCCGAGCGTCACGCCCACGGTCACGAACACGACGGCGGCCATCAGGGCCAGCACGACGGTGTTCGGGAAGCGGGTGAAGAGCTCCTCGTTGACGGATCGACGCGTCACGAACGAGAAGCCCAGGCACGGGGCGCCGCAGTGCACGGTGTCGCCTGCGTAGACGAAGTCGCGGCCGACGAAGAGTCCCTTGAAGTAGGTGAGGAACTGCTCGATGAGGGGCTTGTCCAGCCCGATGCTCTTGGTGATGGCCTCGAGCCGCGCGGGGTTGCACTTGGTCTCGGGGCACATGGCCTGTGCCGGGTCGGACGGGCCCGCGAAGAACAGCAGGAACGCCGAGACCAGGGTGGCCATGATGACGCTCAGGGCGAGAGCCGACCGCCTGAGGATGTACGTGAGCACGTTTTGCCTTCCAAACGAGGTGGGCGCCGGTGGTGGGGGCCCGGGAAACCCGGACCCCCACCACGGCTTCAGTTCAGATCTTGCTCCCYTTGCGGGGCGCTGTCACTGACGACTTACTGGTCGAGCCACACGTCAGTGAGGTCCGGCATGCCCTTGTTCGGGTTGTTGTGGACGTTCTTGACCTTCGTGCCGAAGACCGAGTTGCCCTTGTCGTTGTTGTCCGGGATGGCCAGCAGGTAGTTCTCCGTCAGCCACTTGTCCATCTTGCCCCACTCCGGGCCCTGCTCCGTGATCGACAGCTGCTGGATGCGCTTGATCTCGGCGTCGATCTTGGCGTCGGAGAAGTTGCCGAAGGTCGTACCACCCTGCGAGAGGGCGATCGTGCCGAAGGTGGGCGGGATGATCGAGTCGGCGGACGGCCAGTCGAAGCACCAGCCACGCGGCGACTGGAGCATGTTGTACTTGCCCTTGGGGTCGCTGACGATCTTGCGACGCTCAGCCCCCGGAACGCCGATGTCCTGCACCTTGAAGCCGGCGGCCTCGAGCTTCTGCTTGCGGACCTGGTTGACCTTCTGCGCGATGTCGTCGTCGTTCGTGTAGTAGTAGATGAGCTCGAACGGCTTGTCGGGGCCGTAGCCGGCCTTGGCGAGCATGTCCTTGGCCATCGTCGGGTTGCCGTCGCCCTGGCCGTTCATCTTGACGCCCGGGGCCGCCTCGGCCGTGTAGTCGAGGTGACCGGCGATCTGCGGCGGGATGATCGTGCTGGCGGGCGAGAACGAGTGCGTCGTCTCACCGCCGGCCTTGTGGATCGAGTCGAAGGGCCACGCGACGGCGATGGCCCGGCGGATCTCGAGCGGGATCTTGCGGGCGTCCATGTTGACCATGAGCACGCAGGAGGAGGGGCCCTCCTCGAACTGGGCCTTCTTGTCGCCCTCGATCTGGGGGATCAGCGAGGAGTCGATCGGGTCCCAGTTGAGGGTCGTGGCGTCGTCGCCGTTGGAGGCGAGGATGGCCGTCTGCGTCTTGATGGTGTCGACGCCCCACTTGAAGTGGAAGCCGTCTGGGTAGTTGTGGCGCGCCGGGTCGGTGGCGGGGTCCCAGTTGGGGTTGCGCTTGAGGACCAGCTCGGTGCCCGGGGTGTACTTGTCGAACATGTACGGGCCGGTGGCGAGCGGGTGCAGCTGGTAGTCGGCCTTCTTGTCCTTCGCCTCGGGGATCGGCGTGAACTGGTTGAAGGAGACGAAGTAGGGCAGCGTCTCGAAGCGCTTCTCGAGGTGGAAGATGACCGTCTTGTCGTCGGGTGCCTCGACACCCTTCCAGTTCTTGTCGCCCTTGTAGGGGCCCTGGTAGTCGGCGCCACCCTTGAAGAACTCGCGCTGGTACGTCGGGCCGTTGGCCGCGAGGTCGGGGTCGAACGAGCGCTTCGCGGCAAAGACGATGTCCGCGGCCTTGACCGGGCTGCCGTCCTCGAACTTGATGCCGTCCTTGAGCGTGAAGGTCCACGTCAGGCCGTCCTCGGACTGCTTGCCGAGGTCGGTCGCGAGGTCCGGGACGAGCACCTGCTTGCCGTCACGCGAGACGTAGGTCGTCAGGGCGCGGTGCGTCAGCGAGAAGATGACGGCCGTGTCCTGGAAGAACTGGTCGCTCGGGTCCATGTTCGCGGGCGTCGAGGCGTAGGGCACCGTGAGGATGCCACCCTTCTTCGCGCCGGGGACCTCAGGCGCGGGGCCCTTGGCGTTCGGGTCGAGGGCGGCACCCGCCTGGTCGACCGGGGCGTTTCCGCCGTTGGTGCCGTTGCCGGCACCGCCGTTGTTGGCGGCAGGGGCGCCGCAGGCCGCGACGAAGCCGAGGGAAGCCGCGGCTCCCACGGTCAGGACTTTGGTCCAGCGCATTGTTGTTTGCTCCCTTTGTGCTTGTCCCGGCGCTTTGCCGAGAACATCTGGTGACCGTGACCCGGTGGGGTCAGCGGCGGCTGGTGGGGTCGAACGCGTCGCGGATCGAGTCGCCGAGCAGGCTCAGGGCGAGGACGAGGAGCGACAGGCCGATGACCGACGGCCAGAGCCACAGGGGGTACGTGGCGAAGAGGTTCTGCGCGTCGGCGATGGTGCGACCCCACGACGCGGTGGGCTCGACGAGACCGGCACCGAGGTAGCTCAGCGTCGCCTCGTAGGTGATGTAGGCCGGGACGGCGATCGAGGCGGAGACGATGATCGGACCGACGAGGTTGGGCAGGATCTCGCGGAAGAGGATCGAGCGGGTCGGCACACCGATGGCGCGGGCCGCCTGGACGAACTCACGCTCGCGCAGGCTCTTGACCTCACCACGCACGAGGCGTGCCAGACCCATCCATCCGAAGACGACGAGGATGACGATGAGCACCCAGAAGCGGATCGCTGAGGTCTCCTCGGGAGTCAGGTCGCTGCCGGCGGCGATGCGCTTCTGCATGATCGGGATGATCGCCAGGACGAGCAGCAGGATCGGCAGCGACAGGAAGAAGTCGATGACCCAGGAGATGACCTTGTCGGAGGCGCCACCGAGGTAGCCGCCGACGAGGCCGAGGGCCACGCCGACGACGGTGGACGCGAAAGCCGCGACGAAGCCGATGATGAGCGAGGGGCGAGCGCCGTAGGCCCAGCGGGCGAAGAGGTCGCGGCCGAGGCGCGGCTCGACCCCGAGCCAGTGGGCCGAGCTGGCCCCGACGGTCGGCAGACCGTTGAAGTCGACGAGCTCGGTGTGCACGGTGCTCGGGTCGGCTTTCGCGCCGGTGATGGGGTCGACCGCCTCGAGCGAGACGAGGAACGGGGCGAAGATCGCGACGAGCAGGAAGAACAGGATGATGGCGAAGCAGATGATCGCGACCTTGTCCCGCTTGAGCCGGGCCCAGGCCACCTGGCCGGGAGAACGTCCGGTACGGACCTCCTGGTGCTCACGGGCGGTCGTCGAAGACGTCTCCTCGGATTCCTCGGTCAGCGTTGCTGCTGAGGGCTCCGGCATTGCGTTCAACGCGTTGTCTCCATCCTTGTGGGATCACATCCGACCCGGGGATTCGTCACCCGAGCCGCCCTCGGGAGCGCACCAGTTGATCCGGATGCCACCCCCGCCGGGACGACGTGAGCCTGCCACACAGTTTCGCGCTGTCCAAGCATCGAGACGTGCATGGATGACAAATCGTTACCGAGTACCGCGTCCCGCGACACAATGTGCGTCCACGCGCGGCAGGCCCGAAACAATCCCCGACACGCGCCCGCTGACACGTCGCTCCGGTCACTCTCCGCGCGTGCGCCCCAGACGTCCCGAGAGCCATTCCCAGCGCGCCCGGAGGCGCTCCTCGAACCCGCGGTCCGTGGGGCGGTAGTAGCTGACGGCGTCGTGGAGGTCGTCCGGGAGGTACTGCTGCGCGGCGACCCCGTCGGGCTCGTCGTGGGCGTAGACGTAGCCCTTCCCGTGGCCGAGGCGCTCGGCCCCGGCGTACCCGCTCCCCCGCAGGTGCGCGGGGACGACGCCGCCGCGCCCCGCGCGTACGTCGGCGATCGCCTCGTTGATGCCGAGGTATGCCGCGTTGGACTTGGGTGCCATGGCGTTGTGCACGACCGCCTGGGCGAGGATGATCCGCGCCTCCGGCATGCCGATCTGCGCCACCGCGTGCATCGCTGCCACGGCCGTCTGGAGGGCGGTCGGGTCGCCCATGCCGACGTCCTCGCTGGCGGAGATGACGATGCGGCGGGCGATGAAGCGGGGGTCCTCCCCCGCCTCGAGCATCCGCGCGAGGTAGTGCAGGGCGGCGTCGACGTCGCTGCCTCGCATCGACTTGATGAGCGCGCTCGCCACGTCGTAGTGCTGGTCGCCGGCACGGTCGTAGCGGACGGCCGCCTGGGCGACAGCCTGCTCGACGTGCGCGAGGGTGATCTCGACGGGGTCGTCGGAGATCCGGCCCGCCGGCTGCGCGTCGAGCGCGACGCCGGCGGCGGCCTCGAGCGAGGTCAGCGCCCGGCGCGCGTCGCCGCCGGCGATCCGGACGAGGTGATCGGTCGCGTCGACGACCATCGTGTGTGCGCCACCGAACCCGCGCTCGTCCGCGAGCGCGGCGGCGAGCAGCTCGGCGATCTCCTCGTCGGACAGGGACTCGAGCGTGACGAGCACCGAGCGCGACAGCAGCGGCGCGATGATGCTGAACGACGGGTTCTCCGTCGTGGCGGCCACGAGGATGACCGTTCGGTTCTCCACGCCCGGGAGCAGGGCGTCCTGCTGGGCCTTGGTGAAGCGGTGGATCTCGTCGAGGAAGAGCACGGTCTGGCGGCCGTACAGGTCGCGCTCGCGCACGGCCGACTCCATGACCGAACGGACGTCCTTGACGCCGGCCGTGACGGCCGAGAGCTCGACGAAACGGCGCTCCGCCGCGGTGGCGACGAGGTGGGCGAGCGTCGTCTTGCCGGTCCCGGGCGGCCCCCAGAGGATCGCGGACAGCGGTCCGGCGGCCCCGCCTGAGCCCTCGATGAGCCGGCGGAGCGGGCTGCCGGGGCGCAGCACCTTGGCCTGGCCCCGGACCTCGTCGAGGGTGCGGGGCCGCATCCGGGCGGCGAGCGGGGCGACGCCTGCCGACGCCGGCTGCTCGCCGCGCTCGGCGGCGGAGGCCGCCCCGAAGAGGTCCTCCGTGCTGTTCGACATCACTGTGGAAGGCTATCCGCGTGCAGAACCCCTCAGCGGTGGGCCCGGCGCCGCGCACCCGTCTGGCTCGCCTCGGCGCACTCATCGCCCGCCACCCGCGCACGTGGATCGTCGCCTGGGCCGTCGTCGCGATCGCGTGTTTCGCCGTCGCGGTCGGTGGGGTCACCGGCGAGTCGCTCTTCGAGCGCCTCCACTCGGGTGCGCCGACCGTCGAGTCCGAGTCGTCGCGCGCCCAGGAGGTCATCGCCGAGAGCCAGCCGGCGCTCGAGACGCTGACGATGCAGGTGACGGGTGCCGACCTCGCCGACGCAGCGACGGTCGAGGCCGGGACGGCGGCGACGCGCGAGGTCGCGCAGGTCCCCGGGGTCAAGAGCGTGCGGTCGCCGCTGCTGGCGCCGGGCGGCGTCACCGACCCGTCGGTGGCTCCCCTGCTCAAGGGCGGCACGCCGACCGCGGGCGGCTTCGTCACCGTCGTCGACTTCGCGCCGGGTCTCGACAAGGCGGCACAGGACGCGGCCGAGACCCAGGCGGAGGCCCGACTGCTCGGTGTCGCCACGGCCATGCACGCCCAGGGCTCAGTCGGCAGCACGAGCAAGGTCATCGAGGCCATCACGACGACCGTCGAGCGGGACCTGCTGCGGGGCGAGGGCATCGCCCTGCCGCTCACCTTCATCGTCATGTTCTTCGTCTTCGGCGGCTTCGTCGCCGCAGGCATGCCCATCGTCGGGGCCGTCGTCTCGATCGGTGGTGCGCTGCTGTCGCTCTTCGGCTTCTCGCACGTCGTCGAGCTCGACGCGACCGTCGTCAACATCGTCACCCTGCTCGGGCTCGGGCTGTCCATCGACTACGGCCTGCTCACCGTCAGCCGCTTCCGCGAGGAGCTCGCCCACCGGGAGCACGACGTGCCGACGCGCGCGGAGATCGCGCACGCGGCCGAGCGCACGGTGGCGACCGCGGGCCGCACCGTCCTCTTCTCCGGACTGACCGTCGCCATCGCCCTTGCCGGCCTGCTCATCTTCGAGGCGTCGATCATGCGCGCCATCGGCGTGGCCGGGGTCAGCGTCGTGCTCGTCGCGATGGTCGTCGCCATCACGCTCGTGCCGGCGCTGTGCGTGGTGGGCGCAAAACGGCTGTCCCGCAAGGCTGTTGAGAAGCCGTCCGACGTCGGCCTCTTCTCTCGCCTGGCTGTCGGCGTGCAGCGGCGCCCCGTTGCCGTCATCCTCGGTGTCGTCGTGGTGCTCGTGACGCTGGCCCTGCCCACCCTGTCGATGAAGCTGACGTCGTCCGGGACCGAGCTGCTCCCCAAGGACGCTCCCCAGCGGGTCTTCTTCGAGCAGCTCGACCGCGACTACCCGGCCCTCTCCGCCCCGGAGGTCACCGTCGTGGCCCGCACGGCCGACACTGCCGCCGTCACGGCGTGGTCCCAGCAGTTCCGCTCGCGTCCGGGCGTCGAGGGTCTCGTCGTCCGTCCGCTCGGCAGCGGCGACCAGCGCGTCGACATCCGCGTCGCCGGGCGGCCCACCTCCGACGAGGCGCAGGACCTCGTGACGACGATCCGCGCGACGAGCGCCCCCTTCGAGACGCTGACGACCGGCCAGGCCGCCGGACAGATCGACTTCCTCGACTCGATGTCGGCCCGCGCCCCGTATGCCGTCGCGCTCGTCGTGCTCGGCACGTTCGTCCTGCTCTTCCTGATGACCGGGTCCGTCGTGCTGCCGGTCAAGGCGCTGCTGCTCAACGTCATCTCGCTCGGTGCCGCCCTCGGCGTCGTCGTGTGGATCTTCCAGGAGGGCCACCTCGAGGGGCTGCTCGGCTTCACCTCCGTGGGAGCCCTCGAGTCGATGGTCCCCTTCCTCGTCCTCGCGTTCGGGTTCGGCCTGTCCATGGACTACGAGGTGTTCCTGCTCTCGCGGATCGTCGAGTTCCACCGGCACGGCGCCGGCAACGACCGGGCCGTGTCGCTGGGCCTCCAGCGCACCGGCCGCATCATCACGTCGGCCGCCCTGCTCATCGTCATCGTCTTCGGCGGTTTCGTCGCCGGCGACATCCTCATCATCAAGGAGATGGGGGTGGCTCTCGTCGCGGYCGTCGTCATCGACGCGACCCTCGTGCGGATGCTGCTCGTGCCCGCGACGATGACGGTGCTCGGCCGGTGGAACTGGTGGGCGCCTGCACCGATGCGTCGCCTCCACGACCGCTTCGGGATCACGGAGTGACCACCGTCGTCGCGGCGCACGGACTCGACGGCCTGCTGGCCGCGACCGGCGGCCATCCCTTCGTGCGGTGGGAGGTGACGGACGAGCTCGCCGCGACGTGGTGGGCCACGACCGACGCGGTCGCCTTCCAGCGCACCCGCAAGGCCGTGCGGCGCACCGTCAACGTCCTCGGCGGAGACGACGGCGTGACGGCGCTCCTCGACCACCTGCCGGAGATCGCGGCGACCGTCTCGCCCGACCGTCGCGCCTTCTCGGTCAGCGTGCCGCAGCACCTCGAGCCGCACCTCCGGGAGCGCTACCGGGTCATGGACGGCGGCGACTGGGAGTGGTTCCACACGACCACCCCTCCCGACGAGCACCCCTCGCACGAAAGGGTGGTCGTCATCGACGACGTCGCGCGCGCCGACGAGGTCCGGGCCTTCCTCGAGGCACAGTCCCCCACCGCCGACACCGAGCCCGGCTCCGGGGAGCGGTGGTTCGCCGTGGAGGACCTCGACGGCTCCCTCTGCGCGGTGGCCGCCTGGGGCACCACCCGGGCCGGCGCGCCGCACCTGTCGTCCGTCGCCGTCGACACGCGCCTGCGGGGACAGGGGCTCGGCCGCACGATCGTCGGCGCCGTGACCCGCCTGGCCGTCGCCGAGACCGGCGTCTGCACCCTCGGGATGTACTCCCACAACACCGTCGCCCGAGAGCTCTACCTGTCGCTGGGCTACGACCGGTTGTGCGCCTGGTCGAGCCGCCCGGTCGTCATCGACCGCTGACCGGGCGGCGCACCGCGCTGCGGCGTCAGGCGAAGTCGGACGCGGTGACGGTCCGGTCGGCGGGCTCCACGAGCACGACCCAGTTGCCCGAGTTGTCGCGGCAGACCGCCTCGGTCCCGTAGGGACGGGCCGACGGGGGCTGGAGGAACTCGACCCCCTTGGCCGACAGGTCGGCATACGTCTGCTCGCAGTCGTCGACCGTGAGGCCGAGACCGTTGAGCCCGCCGGCGTCCTGCGCTCGCTTCATCGCGGTGACGAGCTCGTCCGGGAAGGGCGGGCCGGGGATGGCGAGGCTGACCTGCAGCTCCGGCTGGCTCGGGTGCACGACCGTGCACCAGCGGTAGCCGTCGCCGAGGGTGATGTCGTCCTTCTCCTCGAACCCGAGGACGTCGACGTAGAAGCGCTTGGACTCGTCGATGTCCTTCACGAAGACACTGACGATGGAGATGTTGGTGATCATGTGACCACGCTAGGACGGGTCCGCCGCCTCGTGCTTCTCCTGGGTTGCGGAGCCTGCGGGCGCGCTCTCCGCCAGGCCCCACATGAACAGGACGCAGCCCGGGATGTGCGGCGCACCGGTCGCGGCGTACCTCGCCTGGTACTCGCTGGGGCTCTGCCCCACGACCGTGCGGAACCGGCTGCTGAACGAGCCGAGGCTCGAGAAGCCGACGGCGTGGCACACCTCGGTGACGGTGAGGTTCGTCGCACGCAGCAGGTCCTGGGCGCGTTCGATGCGGCGGCGTGAGACGTACCCGGCCGGCGTCACGCCGTACGTCGCGCGGAAGAGCCGGAGGAAGTGGTACTTCGACAGCCTCGCTTCGGCCGCAAGCGCGTCGAGGTCGAGGGGCTCCGCGTAGTGCCGGTCGGCGTGGTCGCGAGCGCGGCGCAGGTGGACCAGCACGTCGTCGGGGGCGCGTCGCTCCATCGTGGTCACCCGCTCATTGTCGCCCTCCGCGCCTCAGCCGACGGCATCCGTCACGAACGTGCCGTTGACGGCGCGCAGCCGGTGCTCCCAGGAGGTCGCCGGCCGGCCGAGGACCTTCTCGCTCAGGATGGCCCGGGCACGGGTGTCGGCGGTCGCGTGCCGCTGGTCACGCGGCACCCCGTAGATCCAGCTCGCCTGCCCCTCGTAGGACGAGGTCTCCGACCGGCTCGACAGGTGCGCTCCGCCGCGAGTCAGCGACTCGTCACGCGACCACGTGATGGCGAGATCGCCCGTGACGTCGTACGCGCCGGCGACGTCGCTGCGCGGGTGGAAGCCGAGGACACCGTCCTTGTCCCAGCGCTGCTCGGTGCGCTCGAGGGTCGGAGCTCCCCGTCCGTGCCCGGTCGCGACGACCTGGGTGTCGGTCCACGACGCCGTCAGGGTGTCGTCGGCCTCGTCGTCGGTCCACGAGTGCCTCGACGTGTTGGAGAGAGTGCGCGTGACCGTCGTCGTGACCGGTCCGCGTGAGGTGGACAGCGTTCCCGTGACGCGGAGCTCACGTCGCGCGTCGAGATCGACGTGGCCCGCCCGGTCCCCCGCCCCCGACACGCTGCTGTCGACGACGGGATCGCTTGCGTATGCCGTCCCGGTCGTTCCCGACACCACGCTGCGGGCCGCGTCGCGCCAGATGCGGAAGCGGGGCGCGAGGGTCCAGCCGCCCTGGCCTGCCGGAAGACCCACGACGGAGATGCGGACGTCGTGGGGCCGCCCGTCGTTGAGCCTCGCGAGGTAGGGCGTGAGGTCGTAGCCGAGCGGCGGGATGTCGAACGCCTTGGGCGAGGGGATGGTGTACCAGAGGAACGGGTTGCTCCAGCCGCCCGTGTAGACGACGGGGTACGGCGCGGCGATGCCTGCGAGCTGCCCGTCGATGTGCACGTCGACCTCGCGGTAGGGCAGACCGTCCGGACACGAGTAGCCGGTGCTCGCAGGCGCGCTCGTGTCCCAGAACTCCTCACAGCCACCGCCGGACCCGGTCGCGAAGACGTCGGCGAGCAGCCGGGTCGAGTTGCGCGGCACCGTGAGGGACCCGACGAGGTCGCTGCCGTCGCGGGCGGTGTCGGTGAGGGGCACGACGGCATCGGACGTCCTGGCCGCAGGCGCTCCGCGCCCGGTCGTGGAGAAGTCGAGGTCGACCGTCACGTGGATGACCCCGGTGTAGGTGCCGTCGACGACGTTGCCGATGAAGGCCTGCACCTGCTGCGGGTCCGCAAGCAGCGGAGCGAGGTCCGTGACGTCCTTCTCGACGTGCCAATGGATCCCGTCGACGCTCGGCTCGGGCGTCGAGAGGGTCAGCATCCGCACTCCCCCGACGTCGACGTAGCCGAAGCGGTCGAACTGTCGCCCGGCCACCGACCCCTCGAGCCGCATGACGACCTTCGACCACGGACCTGCGCAGCCGACCGGCGGCCTGTAGGCCTTGGCGTGGACGTCGAAGTCGTCGAACGCGTCGTCGACGACGCGAACGGTGCAGTGGTGCGTGGCGGGTACCGGGACGCTCGGCTCCGGTGTGCGCGGGTCGTCCCAGTCGGTGCCGAACTCCTGCGGCGGGGTGGCCGCGGGCACCGCCGAGGGACTCGGCGCGGGCACGGCGGCGGGCAGGCTCGACGCGGAACTGGCTCCGGTCATGGCGAGGACCGCACCCAGGAGGACCGCGGTGACCGGACGTCGACGTGGTGATCGCATGCCTTCGACCGTAGGACGGCCCGAGTCAAGGATGGGCAAAGCGCACGGCAGGTGACGGCATACGCGTGGAGGGCCGTCCTCGCTCTCGCGACGACGACCCTCCACGGTCGGCTCCTGCCGGAGGTCAGCCCTGCTTCGGCTCGACCTCGGGGGCACCCTGTGCGGCCGGTGCCGAGGCCGCGGGCTTCGCGTCCACGCCGGCCTCCTTGCGCTGGGCGGGCGTGATCGGGGCCGGCGCCGCGGTCAGCGGGTCGTAGCCGCCACCGGACTTCGGGAACGCGATGACGTCGCGGATCGAGTCGGTGTGCGCGAGCAGCGAGACGATGCGGTCCCAGCCGAAGGCGATGCCGCCGTGCGGCGGGGCACCGAAGGCGAAGGCCTCGAGGAGGAAGCCGAACTTCTCCTGGGCGTCCTCCTCCGACAGGCCCATGACCGAGAAGACGCGCTCCTGCACGTCGCGGCTGTGGATACGAATCGAGCCGCCGCCGATCTCGTTGCCGTTGCAGACGATGTCGTAGGCGTAGGCGAGCGCCGGACCCGGGTCGGTGTCGAAGGTGTCGAGGAACTCGGGCTTGGGCGAGGTGAAGGCGTGGTGGACGGCCGTCCACGCACCGGCACCGACGGCGACGTCGCCCGAGGCGACGGCGTCGGCGGCCGGCTCGAAGAGCGGGGCGTCGACGACCCAGAGGAAGCTCCACGCCTCCTCGTCGATGAGCTCGCAGCGACGGCCGATCTCGAGACGGGCCGCCCCGAGCAGCGCCCGCGACGGCTTCGCCGCACCCGCGGCGAAGAAGATGCAGTCGCCGGGCGTGGCGCCGACGTGCTCGGCCAGGCCGGCGCGCTCGGCGTCCGTGAGGTTCTTCGCGACCGGGCCGCCGAGCTCGCCGTCCTCCTGGACGAGGACGTAGGCGAGGCCACGGGCGCCGCGCTGCTTGGCCCACTCCTGCCAGGCGTCGAGCTGCTTGCGCGGCTGGCTCGCACCACCGGGCATGACGACGGCACCGACGTAGTCGGTCTGGAAGACGCGGAAGGTCGTGTCGGCGAAGTAGCCGGTGCACTCGACGAGCTCGTTGCCGAAACGCAGGTCGGGCTTGTCGGAGCCGTAGCGGGCCATGGCGTCGGCGTAGGTCATCCGCTGGAACGGGGCGTCGAGCTCGACGCCGATGAGGCGCCAGAGCGCCTGCACGATCGACTCGCCCAGCTCGATGATGTCGTCCTGCTCGACGAAGCTCATCTCGATGTCGAGCTGGGTGAACTCCGGCTGGCGGTCGGCGCGGAAGTCCTCGTCCCGGTAGCAACGGGCGATCTGGTAGTAGCGCTCCATGCCGGCCACCATGAGCAGCTGCTTGAACAGCTGGGGGCTCTGCGGCAGGGCGTACCACGACCCGGGCGCGAGACGCGCCGGCACGAGGAAGTCACGGGCACCCTCGGGCGTGGAGCGGGTCAGCGTCGGCGTCTCGATCTCGACGAAGTCGCGGGCCCCGAGCACGGCGCGGGCGGCAGCGTTGACCTTGGAGCGCAGGCGGATCGCAGCGCCGGCAGAGCTCGCGCCGGGGCGGCGCAGGTCGAGGTAACGGTGCTTGAGGCGTGCCTCCTCGCCGACGGTGACGCGCTCGTCGATCTGGAACGGCAGCGGGGCGGCCGGGTTGAGCACCTCGAGCTCGCTGACGATGACCTCGATGTCGCCGGTGGGCAGGTCGGGGTTGGCGTTGCCCTCCGGACGCTCGCGCACCTCACCGGTGACCTTGACGCAGAACTCGTTGCGGACGTCGTGGGCACCGCCCTGGGCGAGCACCTCGTCACGCGCGACGACCTGGGCCACGCCCGAGGCGTCGCGCAGGTCGAGGAAGGCGACCCCGCCGTGGTCTCGACGCCGCGCCACCCAACCGGTGAGGGTGACGGTCTGGCCTGCGTGGTCGGCGCGGAGAGTGCCGGCCTCGTGAGTGCGGAGCACGGAGGGTCCTTCCGGGACGTGGTTCCCGCGGCACGAGGGCCGCCGGGGCTGAGCGAGGTGGTGAGCGAGTGTCGTGCGCAGGTGCCCGGCCGCTGGTCGGCCGTGGGCACCGAGGACCAATCCTAGACCGCCTGCGCCTAGGCTCTTCGCCGTGCAGCACTCCCGCAACCGCGACCTCGACGGCGTCCGAGGTCTCGCGATCGTCCTCGTCGTCGCCGCCCACTCCGGGCTGCCGGCGCGCTGGGGTGGGCTGTCCGGGGTGACGCTCTTCTTCGTCCTGTCGGGCTACCTCATCACGAGCCTGCTCATCCGGGAGTGGGACCGCTGGGGGTCGGTCAGCCTGTGGCGCTTCTGGGGACGGCGCGCCCTACGCCTCCTGCCCGCCCTCGTGCTCCTGCTCCTGCTCGCTCCCCTGCTGCTCTGGGCGACGGGCGACGACCGGCTCTCGACCTACCCGACGGCGGCGCTCGCATCGCTCTTCTACGTCGGCAACTGGGTGCGCATCGCCGGCACGGACCTCGGGGTGCTCAACCACCTCTGGTCGCTCTCGGTCGAGGAGCAGTTCTACGTCGTCTGGCCGGCGATCTTCATCGTCCTCATGACGTGGCTTCGCAGCCGAGCGCTCGCGGTCGTCCTCAGCCTCGCGGCGCTCGCGACCTTCTACTCCGTCTGGACGGTAGGGAGCGCGATCCGCCTCGACATCTCGACCGAGACGAACGCGTTCGCCCTGCTGCTCGGCGTGGCGCTCGCCTTCTCACTGGCCGCCGTACGGTCCCGTGGCTGGGAGCTGCCGGCCACGAGCCCGCTCGTCCCCTTCGTCGTCATGGTCGCCGTCTCGGCCTTCCCCGGGCACGGGCTCGAGGTGGACCACCCGCTCTTCCGACCTCTCGGCGCCGTCTACGCCGTCGTCGGGGTGTGGCTCGTGTATGCCGCCGTGTCGGGTCACTCGCGCACCGTGGGCTCCCGCGTCATGGTCTTCTTCGGCACCATCAGCTACGCGCTCTACCTCTGGCACCAGACGTTCATCAACAGCCAGCTCCTCGGTGAGCACACGACACCCCGCAACCTGCTGCTCATCRCGGCCGCCGTGCTCGTCTCGTGGCTGTCGTGGGTGCTCGTCGAGCGGCCCGTGGGTCGCCTGCGCGGACGCCTCCGCCTCGACCAGCCGTCACGCCGCCAGCAGGAGTTCGTCGACGCCCGCGACCCGCAGGCCGCTCCGCGCGCCACGCCCACGACGTAGGGCGGTCCGGCCGGTCGTGGCCGCCACGTCCGCGGCGCGGCCTCCTCGGTCTACGCGGTCTGTCGCGCTCCCGCACCCACCGCGTCAGCCGGGGCGTCCGGCACGTCGTGCTCCTCGACGCTGCGTGAGTCGGTGAGGGTGAGGGCACCCCACGTGGTCACGACCCCGACGATGACGGCCAGCACGGCATACGTCACCCGCTCACCGTGGAAGAAGGACGACGCGAGCTCAGGACTCCACGTGCCGGCGGGCAGCGTGGTCGTCACGAGCACGGCGACGAGGGTGCCCACGACGGCGGTGCCGACGCTCGTGCCGACCTCCTGGGCCGTGTCGTTGAGCGCCGTGCCGATCGACGTGCGGTTGGCGGGCATCGCCTCGACGAGGGCCACCGCGCAGATCGTCATGACCGTGCGGAGGCCGAGGGTCATGACGACCATCGCGACGGCGACGGCCGGGTAGCCGCGGTCGACACCCCAGGCCATCCCGACGAGCGCGACGACGAGCAGGCCCGCTCCGACGAGGCACGCGACCCGGTGGCCGAAGCGGCGGGCGAGCCACTCCGAGAGCGGGGTCGCGAGGACCATCGTCATGATGAGCGGGAGGTTGGCGAGCCCCGCACGCACGGGGCTCCACCCCCACGCGTACTGGAAGTGCAGGATGAGGCCGAACATGACGCCGGCCATGGCGACCGAGGTGCCGGCCTGCGCCAGCGTGGCCCCGCGCACGGTCCCCGACGAGAAGAGCGTCAGGTCGAGCATCGGGGACGCGGCTCGCCGTTCGTGGCGGACGAACCCGACGAGCGCGAGCGCGGAGCCGACGACGGTCGAGAGCGTGGTCGCCGACGTCCATCCGTGCTCGACGCCACTGGTCAGGGCGTAGCAGCCGAGCCCGATGGCCGCGATGCTCAACAGGGCACCGGGCAGGTCCAGCCGGTCGGTGGTGAGGTCCTCGGGCCGGTCTGCCGGCACCCCCAACCGGACGCCGACCCAGGCCACGAGGGCGATGGGGGCGTTGACGAGCAGGAGCCACTCCCAGCCGACGTGGGCGAGGGCCGTGCCCCCGAGCAGCGGACCGAGGACGAAGCCCGACATCCCGACGACGATCATGACGGTCATGGCCCGCATCCGCAGGGCCTGGTCGTCGAAGAGACGGAAGACGAGCGAGTTGGTGATCGGCGCCATCGCTGCCGCCGCCACCCCGAGGGCGGCGCGCAGGGCGATGAGCTCGCCCGTCGTCGTCACGGCGGCCACGGCGAGGCTGATGATCCCGAAGCCGGCGAGCCCCCAGAGGAGCACCCGGCGGCGGCCGAGCCGATCCGCCGCCGAGCCGGCGGTGAGCAGCAGTCCCCCGAACGTCAGCGAGTAGGCCCCGGTGACCCACTGGAGAGCGGTGGTGCCGCTCCCGAGGTCGCGGCCGATCGTCGGCAGCGCGATCGTCAGGAGGGTGTTGTCGACCATCTCGACGAAGAAGGCGAGACAGAGCGCGAGCATCGGGATCCACGCCGCGCGGAGCGACGGATAGGTGCGGGTCGGCGTCGTGGTCGTCATGTGCCGTCTCCTCTCATCGAACACCGTTCGACTATCGAACGTGGTTCGATGTTATAGAACGTTGTTCGATGAACGCAAGTCCGCCCGGGGATCGTGTGATGGGATGGGCACATGAGCCCCCAGCGACAGCACGCCGCTCGGCCCTCCCGCGAGGCTCGGGCAGTGCGTGAGCGCCCCGCACGGGGCCGCCGACGGGCCTCGCACTCGCTCGAGGCCGTCCTCACGGAGGCGGTCGCCCTCCTCGACACGAGTGGCGAGCAGGGCCTGACGTTCCGTGCCCTCGCGGCCCGTCTCGGCGGTGGGGCCGCGAGCATCTACTGGTACGTCTCGAGCAAGGACGAGCTGCTCGACCGAGCGGCGGACCACGTCCTGGCCGACGTGCTCGCCACCGTCGAGGACGTCGGGGCGGGCGACCCCGTCGACGACCTCCGAACCATCGCCTTGGCCCTCTTCGACGCGATCGTCGAGCGGCCCTGGCTCGGTGCCTACTTCATGCGCGACACGGGCGTCCAGCCCAACGGCCTGCGCCTCTACGAGCGACTGGGGCAGCAGGTGCTGCGGCTGGAGCTCACTCCGCGCGAGAGCTTCCACGCGGTCTCGGCGGTCGTCGGCTTCGTCGTCGGCACGGCGGCCGACATGGGTCAGCAGCCACCCGAGGCGGTGCTCTCCGGTGAGGTCGACCGTGACGCGTACCTCGCCCGTTACGCCGCCCAGTGGCGCGCCCTCGACGCGGACGACTTTCCCTTCATCCACCACGTCGTCGACGAGTTCGCCGGCCACGACGACGCCGAGCAGTTCCGGGCCGGTCTCGACCTCATCCTGGCGGGGCTGCGCCTCCAGGCCGCCGGCTGACGCGTCGCGCAGGCACGCCCGATCAGTCTCCCGAAAGGGGCCGGAGGTCCCGGGAGGCTTCTGCCGCAAGGCAGTCCACGGCCACGGCGAGCGCGGGGCTTGCCGTCATGGTGCTCCGCCAGACGAGGCTCACGGTGCGCTCGGAGATCGGGTCGACGATGGGGACCGCGACGACTCCCGCGGGCAGCGGTCCCCGGCCGAGGCGTGGCACGAGGGCGATGGCCTCCCCCGCCGCGACGAGGGTAACGTGCGTGGCGAACTCGAGCGCCACGTGCGCGATCCGAGGGGACCGACCGACGTCGGCATACATCTTCTGGAGCCACTGGTGGCAGATGGAGCCGGGCGCGACGCTGGCCCAGTGCTCGTCGAGCACGTCCCGCACGCCGATGCTGCGCCGGGCGGCGAGCGGGTGGCTCTCGTGGACGAGGACGTCGGCGCGGTCCCGGCCGAGGTCGCGCACCTCGAGGTGGTCGGGGATGGCGAGCGGCAGCGGCTCCCAGTTGTGCACGAGGGCGAGGTCGTGGGTGCCGGCCGCGACCGCGTCGACGGCGTCCCAGGGGTCGATCTCGTCGGGCCGCAGGACGACGTCCGGCGCGGTCGATCGCAGGCGGCCGATGGCGCCCACGACGACCCCCCGGTACGCCGTGGCGAACGTCGCGAGTCGCACCGTCCCGACCGTCTCTCCGCTGTCCCCGTGGAGCCGGGACTCGAGTCGCTCCATGTCCGCGAGCAGGGACCGCGCAGCCTCGGAGAGCGTGCGACCGGCCTCCGTGAGCAGGACACCGCGCCCCTGCCGCTCGAGCAGCTGCACCCCCGTCTGGGTCTCGAGGCGCTTGATCTGCTGGGACACCGCGCTCGGGGTGTAGTCGAGCGCGGCCGCGGCGGCGCCGACGGAGCCGTGCGCCTCGACGGCGACGAGCGAACGCAGCGCGACGGGATCGATCATGCAGCGATGCTACACAGTCATGGCCACAACAGTTTGATGGACGTGAACGGTGTACGGCGCCCACGATGAGCACATGCGCCGCCGTGACACCGCCCTCGCCGTCCTCGTCGCCCTGATCTGGGGCACGAACTTCGTCGCCATTCGCACCGGCATCGACTCGGTGCCGCCGTTCCTCTTCCTCGCGGTGCGCTTCGTCGTCGTCTGCGTCCCCGCGGTCTTCCTCGTCCGGCGCCCGGGGCTCCCCTGGCGCGACCTCGCCCTCATCGGGCTCTTCACGAGCCTCGCCCAGTTCGCCCTCATGTACCTCGCGCTGCACCTCGGCATGCCACCCGGGCTCGCCTCGCTCGTGCTCCAGGCGCAGGTGCTGCTCACCGTCGTCATCGCGGCGGCCTGGCTGCGCGAGCGCCCGTCCACGGCACAGCGCCTCGGCGTCGCCCTGGGCGGAGCGGGGCTGCTGACGATCGCGGTCGGACGCGGGCTGTCGGCGCCGCTGCTCCCACTCGTCGTGCTCGTCCTGGCCGCCGTGTCGTGGGCGGTCGGCAACGTGCTGACCCGCCGGGCGGGGGCCCTCACGGGTCCGGGCGCCGGGCTCGGGGTCACGGTCTGGTCGGGGCTCGTCGTGCCGCTGCCGGCCCTCGCCCTCTCGTTCGTCTTCGAGGGGCCGACGGCCATCGGGGCGGCCCTGCGCCACCTCCAGTGGCAGGCCGTGGCCTCGACCGCCTACACGGCCTACCTCTCGTCGCTCGTCGGCTACGGGATCTGGAACACCCTGCTCAGCCGCCACCCGGTGGCGAAGGTGACGCCGTTCGCGATGCTCGTCCCGGTCTTCGGGATGGTCGCGGCCGCGGTCGCGTTCCACGAGCGACCCAACGCCTTCGAGCTGGTCGGGGGGCTCGCACTGCTGGCCGGTGTCGGCGTAGCGGTGATCCGCCCACGTGGCGGTGTGACGGCGCCCGCTCCGGCCGTCCCTGCCGACGCGTCACCCGTGCTCGCCGTCGACGTAGAGCCAGCGGCCGCCCCGGCGGGCGAAGCGGCTCATCTCGTGCAGCTCGCCCCGACGCGTGGCGCCCGCTGACGGCTCCGTCCAGCGCGCCACGAACTCGACGACGCCGTCGTCGTCACCGAGCCCGCCGCGCTCCGTGCGCAGCACCGTCAGGCCCGTCCACCGCGTGTCCGGATCGAGTCCCACCCGCTCGGGGCGCGTCCGTGGGTGCCAGGTGCGCAGGAGGTACGCCTCGTCCCCCACGGCGAACGCCGCGTAGCGCGAGCGCATCAGCTCGCCTGCGGTCCCGGCCGGGCGGTCGCCCGCGTGGAGCGGGCCGCAGCACGCGGCATACGCCAGGTCTTCCGGGCCTCCCCCACAGGGGCACGACCCCGAGAGGCCTGTACCGAACGCCCCGCTCACGACCGCTGGGCGCGCTGGGCCTCGCGGGCGGGCCACGGCGCGTCGTGCGGCCGCAGCGTGGACCACCCACGTCCGCGCGACAGTCCCGCGGAGAGCAGGCCGACGAGCGTCGCCGAGTTGCTGATGCGTCCGTCGAGCGCTGCGTCGACGGCGTCGTCGAGGGACACCCAGAGGGGCCGGATCCCGAGCTCCTCCGCAGTGCGTTGGTGGGCGTCGGCGGCGGCGACCTCGTGGAGGTCGCGCGCGAGGAAGATCCGCACCGTCTCCGGGAAGGCCCCGGGAGACGTGACGTCGTCGGCGAGGACGTGCCACTCGTCGGCCGTCAGGTCGACCTCCTCGGCGAGCTCACGCGCGGCGGCCTCCCACGGCGGCTCGCCGTCGACGTCGAGCAGGCCGGCGGGCAGCTCCCACACGTGGCCACCGCTCGCGTGGCGGTACTGCCGGATGAGCAGCACGTGCGAGGCACCCTCGAGCTCGCGCAGGGCGAGCACGGCGACAGCGCCGGGGTGCGTGACGAAGTCACGTGTCACGACACCCCCGGCGCCGAGGTCGACGCGCTCGCGCACGACGTCGAAGATGATCCCCTCGAACGGGGTCGTCGTCTCGACCACCGGCTCGGCGGTCCACTCCTCGACGAGGTCGGCAGCGGTGCCCCGCGGCGCGTCCAGGCTCACCCGCGGCTCAGTCGGCGTCCGGGGCGGCGCCGGACGCGGACACCGAGGCGAGCTCGTCGTGCCCGGTCCGTGCCTCGGCGTCCCGCTCGGTCTGGCCGGCGTCGACCGCGGCGCGGTGGCGCTCGACCTCGACGAGGCGCTCGCTGCGCTGGCGCTCCAGGGCGGCCCCGACGAGACCCGCGAAGAGCGGGTGTGCGCGGTTGGGGCGCGACAGGAACTCCGGGTGCGCCTGGGTCGACACGTAGTACGGGTGGACCTCGCGCGGCAGCTCGACGAACTCCACGAGGTTGCCGTCGGGCGAGGTGCCGGAGAAGACGAGACCCGCCTGCTCGAGGTCGGCCCGGTAGGAGTTGTTGACCTCGTAGCGGTGGCGGTGGCGCTCCTTGACCTCGGCCTCGCCGTAGGCCCCACGGATGACGCTGCCCTCCTTGAGGGCGGCCGGGTAGAGGCCGAGGCGCATCGTGCCGCCGAGGTCGCCGGCGCCCTCCACGAAGGCCTTCTGCTCCTCCATCGTGGCGATGACGGGGTGCTCGGTCTCGGGGTCGAACTCCGTCGAGCTCGCGTCCTGGTTGCCGAGGACGCTGCGGGCGTACTCGATGACCATGCACTGCAGGCCGAGGCAGATGCCGAGGGTCGGCACCTGCTTCTCGCGGGCCCAGGTCAGCGCGCCGAGCTTGCCCTCGATGCCGCGCACCCCGAACCCACCGGGGACGAGGACGGCGTCGACACCGCCGAGCGCCTTCTGGGCGCCTGCCGGGGTCTGGCACTCGTCGCTGGCCACCCAGCGGATGTTGACCTTGGCGTCGTGGTGGAAGCCACCGGCGCGCAGCGCCTCGGTGACCGAGAGGTACGCGTCCGGCAGGTCGATGTACTTGCCGACGAGGGCGATCTCGATGTCGTGCTCCGGGTCGTGGACCCGCTCGAGCAGCTCGTCCCACTCGGTCCAGTCGACGTCGCGGAAGTTGAGCCCGAGCCGGCGGATGACGTAGGCGTCGAGGCCCTCACGGTGGAGCACCTTGGGGATGTCGTAGATGCTCGGGGCGTCGACCGCCGCGGCGACCGCGGTGACGTCGACGTCGCACATGAGCGAGATCTTGCGCTTGATCGGGTCGGGGATCTCGCGGTCGGCGCGGAGCACGAGCCCGTCGGGCTGGATGCCGACCTGGCGCAGGGCGGCGACCGAGTGCTGGGTCGGCTTCGTCTTCAGCTCGCCGCTCGGCGCGAGGTAGGGCACGAGCGAGACGTGCAGGAAGAAGCTGTTGTCGCGGCCGATGAGGTGGCGCACCTGGCGCGCGGCCTCGAGGAAGGGCAGCGACTCGATGTCGCCGACCGTGCCGCCGATCTCGGTGATGATGACGTCCGGGGCGTCCGGACCTCCGGTGGCGAGGGCGCGCATCCGGGCGACGATCTCGTTGGTGATGTGCGGGATGACCTGGACGGTGTCGCCGAGGTACTCACCGCGCCGTTCCTTGGCGATGACGTTGTTGTAGACCTGCCCGGTCGTCACGTTCGCGCTGCCGACGAGGTTGACGTCGAGGAAGCGCTCGTAGTGACCGATGTCGAGGTCGGTCTCGGCTCCGTCGTCGGTCACGAAGACCTCGCCGTGCTGGAACGGGTTCATCGTCCCGGGATCGACGTTGATGTAGGGGTCGAGCTTCTGCATCGTGACCCGCAGGCCCCGCGATCTGAGAAGTCGTCCGAGGCTCGAGGCGGTGAGCCCCTTGCCGAGAGAGGAGGCGACGCCCCCGGTCACAAAGATGTGCTTCGTCGTATCCACCACGGGCTTTGAGTCTACGTCACTCCGCGGGTCTCCGTGACGTAGCGTTCCACCCACCGGCGCGTCTCGTCGTCGGGAGTGGGCCATCCGGCGGCCCGGGCTCGTCCCGCGTCACCCTCTCGGAGCCTGGCGTCGGCGTCGGTGAGCAGGCGGTCCACCTCGGCTGCTACGGCGGCCGGGTCCCCCACGGGGAGAAGAGAACCCGCGTCCCCGACGAGGTCGGGCAGACCGCCCGTACGGGTCACGACGACCGGGAGCCCAGCCGCCATCGCCTCCTGCACGACGAGTGCCCGGGCCTCCCAGCGGCTCGTGAGGACGAAGACGTCCGCCGCCCGCAGCCACTCCGACACATCGGTGCGCGCCCCCACGAACCGGACCTTTGGCCTCGCGTCCTCCCCCTGCCGTATGCCGTCCGTCTCCTCCTCGAGACGGGCACGGAGCCGCTCGTCGCCGTCGCCGACGACGACCCACGTGGCGGCGGCGTCGGAGCGCCGCGCGGCCGCGAGGAGGGTCGGGAGGTCCTTCTGGGGCGCGATGCGCGAGACCGTGAGCACGACGGGGCGGTCGGTCGGCAGGCCGGCTCCGGCCAACAGGGCGGCGCGTTCGGTCGGTTCGAGTGCAGGACGCTCCAGCAGGTCGGCGACCGCGGCGGAGGGCACGAGGGCGAGCTCGGTGCGCCGGGCGCCGAGGGCGTCCGCGAGCTCGACGAGGTCGGCGCTCGCGCCCGTCACGAGGTCGGCTCGGTGCAGGGACCACGCGACCAGCCGCCGGGCGGCGGACGCCGCGGCGCGGGCGACGGCGGAGCCCGGGACCGGCGGGAGGTCGTTGTGGAGAGAGACCACGAGCCGCGGGCGTGGCCGCGCGCGGGCGACGGCCACGGCAGCGACGACGGCGGCCTGGTGGCCGTGCGCGTGGACGACGTCGACCGTGCCCGCCAGGCGCATGATGCGGTGCCAGTCCACGAGACCCCGGGGTGCGCGTACCCCGCCGTGGACCGGCCAGAGCCGGTGGGCGTCGGCCCAGTCGAAGGCCCGCGCCGTCGACTCCGCCGTCACGACCTGGACGTCGTGCCCCTGCCCACGAAGTCCCGTGAGGAGGGCGTCGACGTGCGCACCCACACCACCGGCCGCGTGTCCGAGCACCATGAGCACCCTCATCGCGTCTCCGGAGGCGCGGCCGGGTGCGGGTCCTGCTCGCCGGCAGGGGCGGACATCGGCGCGGACGAAGGGGCGGTCATGGACGTCGGCGAGGTCGCGGCGGTCGGTGACGGCCGCCGCAGCCGGGCCACGACCGAGCGGTCGACGAGGAGCACGACGACGACGAGGGTCACGGTGGCCGCGAGCGCCACGGCGACGCCCTGCGCGGCGGCGACGAGGAGTCCGTCCGCGGTCCAGAGGCCGCCGAGCCACCAGCCGAGGATCGCGGCTGACGCGGCGCCGAGCAATCCGGCTGCGACGGGGCGCGCCGGTACGGTCAGGGCCGCGCGGCCCCAGCTCCGCGCGACGAGGACCGCGAGCGCGACGGCCCCGGCCACGAGCCCGACGCTGGTGCCGAGGGTGAGAGCGCGCACGGTCGTCGCGGGTCCGGCCGCGCCTCCGAGGGCCACGAGCGGGACGACGGTCGTCGCGAGCCACGCGACGGCGACCACGGCGCCCGCGACCCGGGCACGGCCTCGCACGTAGGAGGCCCGGGTCAGCAGCCCGATCGCGCAGAGGCCGACGATGCCCGGGGCCACGAGCACGAGGGCGTCGGGGATGGCGGACAGGGCCACGGCCCCGTTGCCGTCCGCTCGCCCGGCGTCGAGCAGGGCGAAGAAGGCGCCGACCGGTCGGGCGACGGCCACGAGCAGACCCCCGGCCAGCAGACCGGCCAGGAGGGTGGCGAGCCACGTCCGCCGCAGCACRTCCACGGCCGCGGACCCCGGCGCGGAGGTCGGCGCGGAGGCCGGCGCTGCTGCTCCCGCGTCGGGCTCGGGCCCGCCGGCTTGCGCGTTGCCCGCCAGCGTCGGGAAGGCCGCGGTGGCGAGCGGGACGGCGAGGACGGCATACGGAAGCAGGGAGACGGCCTGGACGTAGGTGTACACGTTAAGCGTCCCGGGGCCGCCGCGGTCGTTGGCGAGGCGGATGAAGACGAGCGTCGCCAGCTGCTGTCCGGCGACGGCGAGGAGCCCGGCGACCGCGAGCCGCCGGACGCGGGCGGCGACGCCGTGCGGGAAGTGTGTCGTCACCGTGAGGTGGACCCCGGCGCGACGCACCGGAACGAGGAGCGGCAGCGACAGCGCGACGACCCCGAGGGTCGTGCCCACGGCCAGGATCGTGGTCGCGCCCGCCGGGACCTGCGCGATCGGGGCGGCCGGGTCGGTGGCGACGGCGGCGTAGGCCACGTAGGTCGCGATGACGACGAGGCTCGACATGAGCGGGGCGATCGCGGCCGCGACGAACCGGTGGTGAGACTGGAGCACACCGCCGAGCACGATGCCGACGCCGTAGAGCGGGATCTGGATCGCGAAGACCCGCAGCAGGTCGGCGCCGAGGCCCACCGCGCCGGGACAGGTGTCGCCGGCTCCGAGCAGGCCCCGCGCGATCGGCTCCGCGGCAAGGGCCACGACCAGGCCCAGCGGCACGAGCACGACGACCACCCACGTCAGCAGCGCGGAGGCCGTGTGGTCGGCCTCGATCCGGTGGCCGCGGGCCAGGGCGCCGGCCACGAGAGGCACGGCGACCGCCGCGAGCACTCCCCCGGCCGCGATCTCGAAGAGCACGTTGGGCACCGCGTTGACCGACTGGTAGACGCTCCCGACGCAGGTCGCACCGACGGAGTGGGAGAAGACGAACCATCGTCCGAAGCCGACGACCCGGGCGACGAGCGTGATCACCGCGATGGTGCCTGCGGCGGCGAACAGCCCGCGCCGTGAGACGGGCCCGCCCCCTGCACTCCGGTCGGTCATCGGGGGGCCCGGCCCCACTCGTCGAGCCGGCGCAGGGCGGGGTGGGCCTCGATGACCCGGGTGAAGCTGACGCGCTCCGAGGCGAGCGTCAAAGCCGCGAGGCCGGCCACGGCGACGACCCGGCCCACGAGCCCGGTGCGCTCGACGAGCGCGAGACCGACGAGCGCCCCGGCGGCGTTGGCACCCGTGTCGCCGAGCATGGCGGTGGCGCGGAGGTCGTCCCGGACGACACCGAGCGAGGACCCGACGGCGGCGGCCGCGGGCACCCCTCCCACCAGCGGGAGACCTGCGGCCACCGTGACCTTGAGCGCCCGTCCAGGGCGCAGGTCGAAGAGGTTGACGGCGTTGGCGGCACCGGCGACGACGGCCCCGCCGACGAGGGTGGCCAGCAGTCCGGGACGGGAGGGACGGCTTGCGTCGGAGAGCGCCGCACCGACCAGCCCGGTGACGCCGAGACCCACGATCTTGACCGCGCCCGTCGTGACCTCGCCGCGTGCCAGCGCACCGAGGTGGCCCTTGAGACCCTTGTCGGACGTGCCTCCGGCGAGGTCGTCGAGCGCCCCGAGGGCACCTGCGGCGAGGGCGACCAAGCCGGAGCTCATCGACCCGCGGCTCGGTCCCTCGGTCGGACGCGAGGCGACTGCCGCTGCAGCGGCACCGGCAACAGCGCCTGCCACGGCGCCGCCGACCCAGGCCGGCCCCTCGAGCAGGGTGACCGGGTCGCCGGCATGGTTGGTGCGCTCCCAGGCCTGGCGGAGGGCGGGGGGCGCCGTTCGGCCGAGACGCAGCACCGCCCAGGAGGCCGTGGCCGAACCGAGCAGGGCAGCCAGTGACGCGGCGGAGATCGAGTCCGCGCGGCGGCTCGACCTCACGGAAGCACCCGCGGGACGGTGGCGGTGGCGCCGGCCGCGACGCCGTAGTGTCCGACCCGCTCGTCGAGGGCGTCCTCGACGGCGAGGACCACCGTGGCAGGTCCGTCACCGGCCCGGGCGTGGTCGACGGTGGAGACGATCCCGGCCGTCTCGGACTTCTCACGCACGGCCTGGACGGCGTTGGAGGTCACGGGCTGGCCCGCCGCTGCAACTGTCTCGCCGCTGGCGACGACGGTCGACCGGGTCGAGCCGGCGAAGGAGGTGACCAGCGCGCGGATGGCGTCGGAGCGGGACTCGACGACGGACTCGGTGCCGGCGTAGTCCGCGGACACGACGACCGCGATGTCGGCCGGCGCGAGGTCGGCCACCGAGCTGTCGACGAGGTTGGCGTCGACGAGCACCTTGAGCGCGGCGGTGCGCTGGGCCGAGGTGCCGGCGTCGCTCGTCGAGACGAGGAGGTCGGTGAGCACCTGCACGAGCAGCTCGTCGCCCGTCGCGGTCGACCCGACCCCGAGGGCCGACGCGGCTTCCTTGGCCGCCTGTGCTCGGTCGGAGGCCTGGCTGGGGTCGAACCAGTCGGGGCTCAGGGTCACCGTGCCCGTGAGGCCGGCGCCGCTCTGGGTCACGACACCCTCGAGGTTCGTGGTCATCGTGCCGTCGGCGGAGGGCAGCACGACGACGACCGCGCGGTGACCGGACAGTCGGCTCTTGACGACCCGTTGCTGCACGGCGGTCGCGTACTCGTCGGACGCGTCGGCGAGCTTCTCGCTCGTCGTCAGCTTGTCGTTGAGGGCCTGCTTCTCGGTGCGCAGCGCGGAGACCTGGTCGCTCAGCTGGTTGCCGAGGTTGGCCTGCAGGGGGCCGGCCCCGAGCACGATGCCCACCGCGAGGGCGAGGAACACCGAGATGATCGAGACGAGGTGGTAGCGGAAGTCGATCACGTGAAGATCCCAACGATGGCGGTCCAGAGGTCGTCCCAGCGGGYGGCGAGGACCTGCAGCCACGCCTGCCCGGCCGGTGTCGACGCGAGGGCTGCGAAGAAGGCGAGCACGCCGGCGAGCAGCATCGTCACGAGCAGCCGGCCCGGGATGCGGGCGCGGTAGAGCTGGCTCACGCCCTTGGCGTCGACGAGCTTGCTGCCGACGCGCAGGCGCGTGAGGAACGTCGACGCCTGCCCGTCGCGACCCTTGTCGAGGAACTCGACGAGGGTGACGTGGGTCCCGACGGCGACGATGAGCTCGGCACCGGAGTCGTCGGCGAGGAGCATCGCGACGTCCTCGCTCGTGCCCGCGGCGGGGAAGACGACCGGGGTGATCCCGAGAGCCTCGACCMGGGCGAGGCCGGGGGCACGCCCGTCGCGGTAGGCGTGCACGACGATCTCGGCGCCGCAGCGCAGGGCCTTGTCCGAGACGGAGTCCATGTCGCCGACGATGAGGTCAGGCTGGTGGCCGGACTCGAGGATGGCGTCGGCGCCGCCGTCGACCCCGATGAGGATCGGGCGGTACTCACGGATGTAGGGCCGCAGGGTCTCGAGGTCCTCGCGGTAGTGGTAGCCGCGCACGACGATGAGGCAGTGCCGGCCGTCGAGCTCGGTGGTGATGGGGGGCACGCCGATGCCGTCGAGGAGGAGGTCGCGCTCCTTGCGGATGTACTCCATCGTGTTCGTCGCGAAAGCCTCGATCTGCACGGCGAGCCCGGCCCGCGCCTCGTGCATCTGGGCCTGGACCGCCTCGACGTCGAGCAATGTGCCCGTCGCGACACGGGTCTCCCCGGACCACAGGTCGGCACCGTCGAGCCGTAGCGTCTGCCCGTCCGTGAGCGCCATGACGTCCGGGCCGGCGGCGTCGAGCACGGGGATGCCGGCCTCGACGAGGATCTGGGGTCCGAGGTTCGGGTAACGACCGCTGATCGAGGCGCTCGCGTTGACCACGGCGGCGGGGCGCACGGTGACGAGGGCGTCCGCGCTCACCTTGTCGAGGTCCGCGTGGTCGATGACGGCGATGTCGCCCGGCTGCAGCCGCTTCGTCAGCGCCTTGGTGCGCCGGTCGACGCGCGCGGTGCCGACCACGCCGGGACCGGTGTCCCGGGCGCGCGAGCGACGTCGGATGGAGAGGGCCATGATGGCCTCAATCGTGCCACGTCGGTGGGTCGGCGACCCCATCGGTCCGGGCCGTGACGCACGGCTCGGGACGACACTCGGGACGGCCTTCGGGAGCGAGGTCCAACGGCTGGGCGGACCGCAGGACGGTGCCGCGGACGGGACTCAGACGCGTGAGCCGCTGCGGGCGGCCGGCCGCGTGCCGACGCGGGCACCGCTCGTCTGCTCGAGCAGGTCGCCGGCGTGGGCCAGCCCCGCCTCGGAGTCGGGGTCGCCGCCCATCATCCGCGACAGCTCCCGCAGCCGGGCGTCACCGTCGACGACGCTGACGCTGCTCGAGGTGATGCGGCCGTCGTCGGCCTTGTGCACGACGAGGTGGCGGTCGGCGAACGCTGCGACCTGGGCGAGGTGGGTGACGACGATGACCTGGGCGTGCTCGGCGAGGGCAGCCAGCCGGGCACCCACGTCGAGGGCCGCCCGCCCGCCGACACCGGCGTCGACCTCGTCGAAGACGAACGTGGGTGGTCCGCTCGCCGCCTCGCCCGAGGCGTTGCGTGAGCCGACGACCTCGAGCGCGAGCATGACGCGAGAGAGCTCACCGCCCGAGGCGGCCCGCGCGACGCTGCGCGGCGTGGCTCCGGGATTGGCCGCGAGCAGGATGTCGACGTCGTCGATGCCGTGTCGGGCCAGCCGCACTCGGTCGCCGACCGGCAGGGCCACACCCTCGGGGTCGGTGCGTCGGCGCAGCTCGACGTGGACGACGGCCTTGCCCATGGCCAGGTGCGAGAGCTCCTCCGAGACGCGGGTGCCGAAGTCGTCACCGGCGGCCCGGCGAGCCTCCGACAGCGAGAGGGCGGCCGCGACGACGGACGACTCGAGCTCGGCCACCTCGACGCCGAGTCGCTCGACGCGGTCGTCGGCGGTCACGAGCTCGTCGAGGCGAGCGGCCCCGCGGCCCGACCACTCGAGCACCTCGTCGACGGTCTCGCCGTACTTGCGCGTGAGGACCCCGAGGGCGGCCCGCCGCTCCTGCACGTAGCCGAGCCGCTCGGGGTCGAGATCGACGTCCTGGAGGTATGCCGTGAGGTCGGCCGACAGGTCGGTCACGAGCGTGCCCACCTCGTGCAGGCGCTCGTCGAGCCCGGCGAGGGCCTGGTCGTGCGCCGTGGCCGGACCGAGCGCACCCCGCGCCGACCCGATGAGGTCACGGACGTTCGGAGCCGGCTCGGCGGCATACTCGTCACCGCTGAGATCTGCGAGCGCCTGGGCTGCGGCCAGGCGGAGCGTGTCGGCGTGCGCGAGGCGCTCGTCCTCGACACGCAGCGCCGCGTCCTCGCCCGGCTGGGGGTCGACGGCCTCGATCTCCTCGAGCGAGGCGGTCAGCGAGTCGATCTCGCGGGCGCGCTCGCGCGCCTCCGAGACGAGGCGCTCGTGCTCGCGGGCCGACGCACGCCAGCGGTCGTAGAGCTCGCCGACGCGGTCGCGGAGCGCCGTGAGGTCGGGACCCCCGAAGTCGTCGAGCACGACGCGGTGGGCATCGCCCTGCTTGAGACGCCACTGATCGGCCTGCCCGTGCACGGCCACGAGCATCTGGCCGAGCTCGGCGAGCACGGAGACCGGTGCCGTGCGACCTCCGACGTGGGCGCGCGACCGGCCGGCCGCGGCGATGGTGCGGGCGATGACGAGCTCGCCGTCCTCGTGGTCGGCGCCCGCCTCGTCGGCCCGGACGAGGGCCGGGTGGTCGGGGGGCAGCTGCACGACACCCTCGACGAGCGCCGAGGCCGAGCCGGTGCGCACGAGGCCGGAGTCGGCGCGCTCGCCCAGCAGCAGGCCGAGCCCCGACACGACCATGGTCTTGCCGGCGCCGGTCTCACCGGTGAGCACGTTGAGCCCGGGGCTCAGGTCGAGGACGGCGTCGTCGATCACACCGACGCCCCGGATCCTCATCTGGCTGAACACGGGTCCACCTTAGGGCCCGGCACCCTCACCGCCGTCGACGTCGTCCACGGGCGAGGCGGTGTCGCCGTTGCCGCGCCACCCGGCGACCGAGAGGTCGAACTTCGCGACGAGACGGTCGGTGAACGGTGCGCTCGTCAGCCGGGCGAGGCGGAGCGGGCGCAGCCCACGGCGCACCTCGATGCGGGCTCCCGGAGGGAGGTCGACGTGGCGCCGGCCGTCGCACCACATGACTCCTGCGCCCTCGGTGGCCGCCTTGATCTCGACGGCCAGGTGGGTGTCGGGGCCCAGCACCAGCGGCCGGGCGAAGAGCGCGTGGGCCGCACTCGGGACGAGGAGCATGGCCTCGACCTGCGGCCAGACGACCGGCCCGCCGGCCGAGAAGGCGTATGCCGTCGACCCCGTCGGCGTGGAGACGATGACGCCGTCGCAGCCCCAGCTCGACAGCGGTCGACCGTCGACCTCGACGGTGACCTCGAGCATCCGCTCGCGGGCGGCCTTCTCGACGCTGACCTCGTTGAGGGCCCAGCTGCTCGCGATGAGGTCGCCGTGCAGCTTCGCGTCGACGTGGAGCGTCATGCGCTCCTCGACGGCGTAGTCGTTGCTCGCGATGTGCTCGACCGTGGCGTCGAGGTCGTCGCGCTCGGCCTCCGCGAGAAAGCCCACGTGGCCGAGGTTGACCCCGAGGAGCGGCACGTCGACGCTGCGGGCGAACTCGGCGCCGCGCAGGATGGTCCCGTCGCCGCCGAGCACCACGACGAGGTCGCACCCCTCCGCGACCTGCTCCTCGGCAGACGCGATGTGCACGCGCGAGCTGTCCTTGAGGTCGAGGGCCTCGGCCTCGTCGGCCTGGAGGGACACGTCGATACCGAGATGGGTGAGGCGTTGCACGACGCCCTTGGCGACCGTCAGCGCCTCGGGGCGCCTCGGGTGGGCCACGAGCAGGATGCGGCGCGTCACGGGACTCCTTCCAGGTCGACGGCCTCCAGCATGTCATCCACCGCCGTCACCGAGGCGCCCGGGACGGGTCTCGGGGCGAGCCAGAAGAGGAACTCCCGGTTGCCGTCGCCCCCCGCGATGGGGCTGGCCGTCGCACCGTGCAGGTGCAGGTGGAGGTCGGTCGCGACCTGGGCCACGTCACGCAGCACGCGGCGGCGCTCGTGCGGCGAGGTGACGACTCCTGTGCGGCTGAGCCGCTCGCGCCCCACCTCGAACTGCGGCTTGACGAGGACGACGACGTCGCCGTCGTCGGTGACGAGAGGTCGCATGGCGGGCAGGGCGATGGCGAGCGAGATGAAGCTGAGGTCGGACACGACGAGGTCGAAGCGGCCGCCGAGCGCCTCGGCGTCGACGTCACGGATGTTGGTGCCCGGCAGGTCCCGGACCCGCGGGTCGGAGCCGATCGACGCGACGAGCTGGTCGTGCCCGACGTCGAGGGCCGTCACGTGGGTGGCACCGCGCTCGAGGAGCACCTGGGTGAACCCACCCGTGCTCGCCCCGACGTCGAGGCACCGTCTGCCGTCGACAGGGACCGGCCACGTGTCGAGGGCGTGGAGCAGCTTGACGGCCGCGCGCCCCACCCAGCGGTCGGGCTCACGCGTCAGCTCGATGGCCGACGAGCCGTCGACGGGCAGGGCGGGCTTGCCGGCCGGGCGACCGTCGACGAGCACCACGCCGGCGGTGACGAGCTCACGGGCCTGGGTGCGCGATCGGGCCAGGCCGCGGGCGACGAGCTCGACGTCGAGACGTCGCGTCACGCGCCACCCAGACCGCCGAGGCGGCTCTGCAGGCTCCGGTGGGCGTGCTCGCCCGACTCGATGCGCTCGGCGAACGACCCGGCCTGCGACTCGGCCAGACGCATCATCGCCTCGTCGACCGCCTGGTCACCCGTCAGGGGCGGGGTGGGCACGTCTGGCGTCGCGTCCAGCGGGGCGTAGGGCACCTCGGCCGTCGCGGCGTCGTCGTCGGTCCGGCGCTCGTCGTCCACGCTGTCGTACACGCCGTCATCGTCCGCGCCGTCCTCATCGGTGAGGTCCTCGAGGTCGTCTCCCGACACGTCCGCATCGCTGACGTCGTCGGACTGGTCGTCTGAGTCGTCCCACTCGTCGACGGCGTCGTCGCTCGCGTCGGCGTCCGAGTCCATCGGGTCGAGCTCCTCGGCGACCTCGAGCGGTTCGCCGGACCCGAGATCGTCGCGTCGAGGGTCGCTGTCGCCGAACATGTGCTGCCTCCGTGCCGAGTGGTTGGTTCGCTGCGGTCACGCTACCGGGTCGAGGTCGGTGAGTCGTCGAGCAGGCCGTCGAGGGTCGCCGCCGCTCGACCGAGGTGCGCGGAAGACGCTCCCTCGTCGCGCGACGTCAGCAGGGCCGCCAGGCCCGCTCGCACCACCTCGATGGGGTCCGCGCTCCCCCGCTCGATGACGAGGTCCTCGCCGTCGAGGGCCACCCGGGCGGCGCCGCAGCGCCAGCCGCCGACGTCGGCCACCGGGGCGGCATACGGCCTCAGGAGCTCGGCGAGGGAGGCGATGACGTAGGTGGGCGACGACTCGCTCGCCACGACGTCGGAGGGTCGGTCGACTCCCGTGAGGACCCACGCCGAGTCGAGGCCGGTGGCCTCGGCGCCGACGATGTCGGTGCCGATCCGGTCGCCGACCGCGAGCGTCCTGGCAGCGACGGTGCCGAGGCGCTCGAGGGCGAGCTCGTAGAGCGGGGGGTGCGGCTTCCCGACGACGTCTGGGCGTCGCCCGAGCGCGGCGACGAGCAGCTCGATGTAGGCGCCGTTCCCCGGGGACTGCCCCCACGGCAGCGGCAGCGTCGCGTCGTCGTTCGTCGCGACCCACGGCAGGCCGGAGGAGAGGAGACGGGCCGCCGTCTCGAAGTCGCGCACGCGCAGCTCCTTGCCGAAGCCCTGGAGGACGGCCGCGACCTCGTCGGGTCCGGAGCGGGCGTGGTCACGGGCGGCGGCCACGGGGACGAGGCCTGCGTCTCGGAGCGCCTCGACCACGCCCTCCCCACCCAGCGCGAGGACGGCCGCTCCGGGTGGGAGGTCGGTGGCGAGCCGGGCGGCCCCTGCCTGAGCGCTCGACACGACGTCGGATGCCGTCGCGGGGGCACCGAGGCCGGCGATCTGGGTGGCCACCTCGGTCGGGACGCGGGATGCGTTGTTCGTCGCGTAGACGACTCGGATCCCCCGAGCCACGATGTCCTGCAGCGCTTTCGGCGCACCCGGGACGGCATCCGCTCCGCGGTAGACGACACCGTCGAGGTCGCACACCACCCCGTCGTAGCCAGCGATCAGGGGTTGCGTCGATGTTTCCGTGTCCATGCGTCCTCCTGGGCCAGACCCTACGTCGGGAGCCGTCAGCGAGACCCGTCGGTCCGGAACGCAGAACGGGCCCGACCATGCAGGTCGGGCCCGTTCCGGGTGGGGTACTCAGCGCTCGTCGACGTCGTCCTCGTCGTCCGCGTCCTCGTCGTCCGCGTCGTCCGCGTCGTCCGCGTCGTCCGCGTCGTCGGCGTCGTCGGCGTCGGCG